>NZ_JBIDBN010000003.1:18798-252346 GCF_043203115.1 Streptomyces sp. NPDC048001 | reverse complement strand
GGTGCCCGGCGGCCCGGGCCCGGGGGGGGGGGGGGCGGCCCGCGCCGGCCCCCCCCCCCGGGGGTGGGCCCCGCGCCGCCCGGCCGGGCCTGCGGGGCCCGCCACGCCGATGCCGGGGGGAGTGCCGCCGGCGCGGCTCAGACCACCGCGCCGTCGTTCGGCCGCGGGCGGGCCGCGGCGCTCCCGCCCGCGGACGCCGTGCCCCGGCTCCCGGGGAAGCGGGACTGCAGTCCCACGACCACGGGCATCGCGGTGAACACGGTGGACGCCATGCCGACCAGCACACCCGCGATCAGCGCCACCGAGAAGTCGGCCAGCGAGTCACCGCCCAGGAACGCGAGCGCGAGCAGCACGAACAGGGCGCCCATGCCCGTGTTCACGGTGCGGGGGAGGGTCTGGGCGACCGCCCGGTCGGCGAGCTCCGGCCACTCGAGCCGGGTCCCGGTGCGCCGCAGCTCGCGCAGGCGGTCCAGTACCACCACGGTGTCGTTGACGGAGTAGCCGACGACGGTCAGCAGGGCCGCCAGGAAGACGCTGTCGACGGGTTTGCCCAGCCATGCGAACAGGCCCACCACCAGGAGCACGTCCTGCGCCATGGCGACCACCGCCGCCGCGGCGAAGGTCCACCGGAACCGGATGCTCAGATAGAGCATCTGGGCGGCCACCGCGATCCCCAGCGCGATGAGCGCGTAGGTGCGCAGCTCGCTGCCGAGGCTGGGGCCGATCAGGTCGTCCCGCTCCACGGTCAGGGGGCCGCCGGATTCCTGGAGGGCCTCGCGGATGCGCTGCTGGTCCTCGTCGCCGGTCTGCTTGGTGCGGACCGAGACCTCGTCGTCGTCCGTGGTCTGCACGACGGCCTGGGGGTAGCCGGCGTCGACGACGGCCGCGCGGGCGGTGTCCGCGTCGATCGGCCGCTCGGCCGCGTACTGCACGATGCGCCCGCCGGTGAACTCGACGCCGAAGTCCAGGCCCCGGATCCCGATGCCCGCCGCGGCCAGGACCAGCAGCCCGCCGCAGACCGCCAGCCAGCGCCTGCGGTGGCGCATCAGCCGCGGCGGACGCGCGGTGAGCCGTGCGCGGAGCCGCCCGGTGCCCGCCATCCCGGTCAGCGCGGGGCGCCGTGCCACCGCCTTGCGGCGCACGGCCCACTCGGCGAGCAGCCGGGTGATGACCATGGCCGACAGCATGGAGGCCAGCACCCCGATCACCAGCGTCACCCCGAAGCCCTTGACCGGTCCGGTGGCGAAGACGAACAGCAGCGCGGCGGCCAGCAGCGTGGTCACGTTGGAGTCGGCGACGGCGCTCCAGGCCCGGGAGAAGCCGGTGAGCAGCGGGCGCCGCAGATCGCGGGGGGCGCTGCGGGCGCCCGGCGCGGTGTACTCCTCCCGGGCGCGTTCGAACACCAGGACGTTGGCGTCCACGGCGATGCCGATGGCGAGGACGAAGCCCGCGAGCCCGGGCAGCGTCAGGGTGGCGCCGAGCGTGACCACGGCGGCGTAGGAGATGAGGCCGTACAGCCCGAGCGCGACGGTCGCCAGCAGCCCGAGCAGCCGGTAGACGGCGATGATGAACAGCCCCGTGCAGGCGAGCCCGATCAGCGCGGCCAGGGCGCTGGCCCGGATCGCCTCGGCACCGAGGGTGGGGCCGACGGTGCTCTGCTCGATCACCGTCACCGGGACCGGCAGGGCGCCGCCCTTGACCAGAGCGGCGAGGTCGCGCGCCTCCTCCGCGGAGAAGCCGCCCGTGATCTGCGTCGCGCCCCCGGCGATCCCGGCCCCGCACGGGACACCGGCCTCCATGCCGGGGGCCGACACGATCTGCTCGTCGAGCACGATCGCCACCCGCCGCGCGGGATCCCCGGGCGCGGCGCACGCGGCCTCGCCGGTCAGTTCGGCCCAGCTCTTGCCGGCCGCGTCGCGGAAGGCGAGGTCGACGGTCCAGCCGCGGCCCGTCTGGGTGTCGAGCACCGCCTCGGCGTCCTCGACGCCGTCGCCGGTGAGCGCGGGCGGTCCGAGGCTCAGGAAGGCGCCCGGCGCGTCGGGGTCGGCGAGGGTGCGCGAGCCGTCCTCCGCGGGTCCGGCCGCCGCCTCGGCGGCCGAGATGACGGGGTGGAAGGTCAGCTGGGCGGTCCGGCCGATCACCTCGGCGGCCTCGCGGGGGTCCTGGACGCCCGGCAGCTCGACGACGATGCGCCGCTCGCCGGAGCGGGCCAGGGAGGGTTCGGCGACACCGAGGCTGTCGACCCGGCGCCGCAGCACCTCCAGGGCGCGGTCGGTGGCTTCGGCGTCGGCGCGCACGGTCGGTGCGTCGCGGGCTTCGAGGACGATGCGGGTGCCGCCCCGGAGGTCGAGGCCGAGGCGCGGCGGGGTGGTGAGGGCTGCGTAGAGCGAGAGGCCGACGACGGCGAGCGCGAGCAGCGCACGCCAGAACGTGGCACGGCGAGAGGTCATGGGTGACTCCACGGGCGGTCCCGGGGCGGCGCGCGGCCGCACGGGCACGGCGGCGCGGCCCGGGACGGGCGGACGCGAGGAAGGTGCGCCCGGCGTCCGCACGGCGGGTGCGGCCGGGCGCGGGGAACGTCAGCGGTGGTGCCGGGTGGAGGGGGGCGCCCGGCCGTGGCGGGCGCCGAGGGTGTCCCGGGGCGGCGCGCGGTCCTGTGCGGGCCGGGCCCGGTCGGTGCCGCCCGGGAGCGGCGGGGCGGCTGCGCGGCCGGGGGCCAGGGCCGGTGGCGCCGCCGGATGGCGTACGGGCTGCTCGGAGCCGGCGCCGTGCCGGACGGCCGCGTCCGGTGCGGTGTGCGCGGGGGCGTGGAGCTCCTCGGTCCGGGCGGTGGTGCCGCGGACGGGCCAGGCGGCCGGGGCCGGGGAGGCGGCGGAGGCGGGGCGCGCGGTGGCGGCCCAGGCCGCGTGGACGGGCCCGCAGACGGCCGTGACCGCGGAGGCCAGTCCCAGGAGCAGGGTGGTCAGCAGGGCGGGAGCCGTCGGCGGTCTGCGCCTGTCCATCGGTCCCCCTCCGTGTGCCGGTGCTGAGCCCGGACCACCCCTGCCGCCCACAGCGTAGGCCACGTCGGCGGCCGTGGTGCCCGGGGGCGGGAAGAGGCCCCGGCCGGGAGGGGGAGCCCGGCCGGGGCGGCGCGTGCGGTATCAGGTGCCGGGGCACTCCTTCCAGGCCAGGTGGTAGATGGTGCTGATGTCGCCGTCGGTCGAGTCCATGGTCATGTAGCTGGTGGCCGCCGGGTCGGACGTGCCGGCGCTGACGCGGATCTCGGTGTTGATGTTGAAGTTCCGCTGCACGCCGCAGGGGGCCCAGACGAGCTGGGCCCAGTCGGTCTCGTCCGTGGCCTGCCAGTTGTCCTCGTACGGGCCGTCGAAGACGTGCGAGCGCGACTCGGTGTTCGGCGAGCCCTGGAAGTAGTACGAGGCCTTCTCGGTGCTGTGGGCGCCCGGCTGGAGCGAGGCGTAGCCGCGGTAGTCGGCGCTCGCGATGGCGTAGGTGAAACCGCCCGGCACGTGCACGAGCAGGCTGAGCTGGCAGTTCTTCCTGGCCGCGGTGGGCGGTGCGCCGCCGCCGACCTGGGCCAGGTAGTCGCTGTAGGTCACGGTGAAGGCCGTGTTGTCCTCCGATACCGCGACGGCCGCCGTGCCGAGCGGGCAGCCCGAGCCGTTGACCGTGGCGACGTCGATGACGATCTTGTCGGACGGCGGGTCGGGGATCGTGGGGCCGGCCTCCGCGGGCAGCGCCGAGGCGAACAGAGCGGCGACTGCTCCGCCCACCAGGATCGGGGCTCTCATGCGTCTCCCATCCGTTGCTGGGGTGACCCGGTCCGGCGCCGTCGCGGGCGCCGGACCGGGCGGGGGGTGCGGCCGCTCCCCCGCGGGGGAGCGGCCGTCCTGCTTGCGTCGGATCGAGCGTGCGGTGTGGCTGCGGCGGCCCGCCGATGGTTGAATAATCATGCACATGACATTCGTGGCCTCGGCGGCCGCCGTGCACGGGGCGCTCCCGGCGGCGAGCACCGGGAGTGCGTCGAATGCTAGGAAGCCGCGGGCCCCGCGGACCAGCGCGGCCCCGGCCATTGGCGGCCCGCGCGGAGGCCGGTGAATGGCCGGGAACCGAGGGTGCGCCACCCCGCGGCCCGGCCCGGCACGCCCCCGGGCCCGCCCGGCCGCTCCCGGCCGCTCCCGGCCCCGAGGGCGGCTCGGCAGTGCGGGGCGGGGCGGCTCGGCAGTGCGGTGCGCGGGTTCGGCGTATGCCGGTCCCCCGGGGACCGCGTGCCCTTAGGCTTGCGGTGATGTTCTCTCCCCAGGGACCCACGGTGCGGGAACTCGCCGTGCAGGCCCTCTCCTCGACCCGGCGCGGATACGACCTGCTCGCGCCCTCCTTCGACGCCACCCCCTTCCGCACGCCCGACAGGATCCTGGCCGCCGTCGCCGCGGAGCTGGGCCCGCGGGGGCCCTTCGGCGCCGGTCTCGACGTGTGCTGCGGCACGGGAGCGGGTCTCGCGGTGCTGTCCCCGTTGTGCCGGGAGCGGGTGACCGGCGTCGACTTCAGCGCCGGGATGCTGGCCCGCGCGCGGCAGGCGGCCGCCCGCGCACCGGGCGGCGGCCCCGCCGTCGACTGGGTGCAGGCCGATGCCCGGGCCCTGCCGTTCCGCGGCGGCTACGACCTCGCCGTGAGCTTCGGCGCCTTCGGCCACTTCCTGCCCGCCGAGCGCCCCGCGCTGTTCTCCTCGGTGCACGCGGCACTGCGGCCCGGGGGCTGCTTCGCCTTCCCCGTCACCGCCCCTCCGCGCCCCGGGTCGCGGGGCTACTGGAGCCTGCTCGGCTTCGACGCCGCGATGCGCGTCCGCAACACCCTCCGGCGTCCGCCGTTCGTGATGTACTACCGGACCTTCCCGCTCTCGGGCGTCCTCGCGGACCTCCGGCGGTGCGGATTCGCGGTGGAGTCGGTGCCGCTCACCCCCCTGGGGACCCTCCCGGGCGGCGCCCCGAGGGCCCGCCTGCTCCTCGCCCGGCGCCCTTGAGCGGCCCGCCCGCGCGGCTGCGGGCTTCCGGCGCCGGGCCCGCAGGGCCGCAGCGGCGCGCCCCCGTGTGCCGCCGCGCCCCGCGGCGTCTGGCAGGATCGCGGGAGGCGATCCCGACGGGGTGAGGGGCGCGGACGAGGGGGCGGGGCTCATGGGTGACGCGGCGGCCGGGGGCGCCGGTGCGCGCAGCGCCGGGGCGCCCCGGGCGGGCGGTGCGCCCGCGACCGCCGCCGACCCCCCGGGGCCGGCCGCCCCCGGCCCGCGACGGGGCCTTCGCGTGCCGCGGGCCCGGATGCCGCGGACCGGCTCCGCCCGCGGGCGGCGGCGCGGCGCGGTGACCGCCGGCTGCGCCGTGCTCACCGCCGTGCTCCTCGTCCTCCCCGGTGCGGTCCCCAACGCCGGCCCCCGGGCCGGCAGTCTGCTGGAGACCTTCCTGCCCTGGCTGGGCGCGCCCGCCCTCCTGCTGGCGGCCGCCGCCCTGCTGCGCCGCGCGCCGGCGGCACTGGCCGCCTCCGCGCTGCCCCTCGCGGCCTGGCTCGTGCTCTTCGGCCCGATGCTCCTGCCCGCCGGCCCGGGTGGCCACGACCTGACCGCGGTCCAGCACAACGTGAGCGACGAGAACGCCGACCCCGCCGGGACCGCCCGGGCCCTGCTGCGGGCCGCACCCGAGCTCATCGCCCTGCAGGAGCTGACCCCCGGGGCCCTGCCCGCCTACCGCGAGGTGCTGGAGCCCCGCTACCCCCACCATGCGGTGGTGGGCAGCGTCGGTCTGTGGTCGGTCCATCCGCTGCAGGACGCACGCCGCGTGGAGATCAGGCCTCGGGGGTTCGACCCGGCGTGGAACCGCGGCCTGCGGGCGACCCTGCGCGCCCCCTCCGGCGACCTCGCCGTCTATGTGGCCCACCTGCCGTCGATGCGCCTCGGCGTGCCCGAGGGGCTCAGGTCCGGGCCCCGCGACGAGGCCGCGGCCCTGCTGGGCGGGGTGCTCGCGAAGGACGGCGCGGAGCGCACCCTCCTCCTCGGCGACCTCAACGGCACCGTCGACGACCGGGGGCTGGCCCCCGTCACCTCCCGGCTGGGCGTGCACGGGCCCGGCTTCGCGTTCAGCTGGCCCGCGTCGCTGCCCGTGGCCCGCATCGACCACGTCCTCGCCCGGGGCGCCGACGTCGTGCGGATCGACCCGCTGCCCGCCACCGGCAGCGACCATCTGCCCGTCGTCGCCCGGATCCGCCTCTGACGGGGCGTCCGCCCGTCCCGGGGCGGGGCGGTCCCGGAGGCGGCGCCGGCTGAACACCGGGGCGCCGCCGTCCGTACTGAGCGGCGATCCCCGCCCCAGGAGGCCGCCGTGAACCAGCACCGCGCACCCTCGCCCGCCGCGACCGCCGTGTCCGCCGCGCTCGCCGTGCCCTTCCTGCTGCTCGCCCCGGCGGCGGCTCCCGCCGCCGCCCACGGCGCCCCGACCGACCCGGTCAGCAGGGCCGCCGCCTGCGGCGCCGGGAGCGCCGAACTCCGCGCAACCGCCGCGTGCCGTGCGGCCGCCGCCGCGAGCCCCGGGGGCGCCCTCGGGCCGTGGGACGACCTCCGGGTGGCGGGCGTGGCCGGCCGCGACCGGAGCCTGATCCCGGACGGGCGCCTGTGCAGCGCCGGTCTCGGGCGCTACCGCGGGCTGGACCTCGCGCGGGCCGACTGGCCCGCCACGCTCCTGCGGCAGGGGGCCGCGGTCACGATGACCTACCGCGCCACCATCGCCCACCGGGGGACCTTCACCGTGTACGCCACACGCCAGGGACGGGACCCCGCGGCCCCGCTCACCTGGGGCGCGCTCTCGCCCCGCCCGCTCGCCACGGTCACCGACCCGCCCCTGCGCGACGGCCGCTACCGCATCCGCTTCCGGCTCCCCGAGAACCTGACGGGACGTCATGTCCTGTACACCGTCTGGCGCAACACGGACACCCCGGACACCTACTACTCCTGCTCCGACGTGGTGCTCAGGCCGGGAAGCGGAGAGCCCTCCACGCTCCCGGTGCCCTCCGGCGAGGGCGAGGGCGAGGACGGGGGCGGGGGCGGGGGCGCCCAGGAGCCACCCGGCGCGGGGCCCTCGGCCCACGAGCCGCCCCCGCCCTCCGACCCGGACGGCGCCGCCGGCGAACCCGGCGGCGCGGAGCCCTCCGCCGGAGCAGGCGGCGACGCGCCGGCCGGGCCCCCGCAGGCCGGGGCGCAGCCCGCCCCGCCGCGCACCGCGCCGACGGCCCTGGAACGACTCGCCGACGACAAGGCCGTCGGCATCCTCGCCGGAGGCGTGGCCGGCGTCCTCGCCCTCGCCTCGCTCTGTGGGGCCGTACTGCTGCGCCGCCGCGCCGTCTGAGGGCCCGTCGCCGGACGGCCCGTCGTCCGACGGCCGCGCGGGCCCGGCGGGCGCCTCGTGGGGCGCGCCGGTGCTCAGGGGCAGCGGTACACGAACCCGGCCGCGGCGGTGTGGAGCCCCGGCGACTCGATCCTCAGCTCGGCACGGGCGGGCAGGGTGCCCCGGCCCCGGAACGTCCACAGCAGGTGCAGCCGCACCTCGTCGCGGCCCCGCTCCACCCGCTCCTCGAGCCGGCCGGAGGACGACCCGTCGCTGCGCACCCACCGGTAGGCGAGGGTCCCCGGGCGGCCGTTGGTGCGCACCACGGCCACCACGTCCGCGGTCTCCCCGCACCCGGGCCCGGCTTCGGGCGCCTGCACGGACACCGAGCGGACGGCCACGGTGGGCAGGCGCTGCCAGGCGAGGAAGGCGAGCACCGCGAGAAGGACGCCCCCGGCGAGGGCGTACCGCCGAAGGGCCCGCCCGCGGACCGGGACGGGCGCCGGACCGGGGGTGGGGCCGTGCCAGACCGCGGCGGCCGTCGCGGGGCCCCGTCCGTCCATCACCGCGGTCACGCCCGGGCCGAAGCGCAGCACCTCCCCGTCCACACGGTCGGGCTCGGCCCCACCCGGTGCCGTGGGGCCGGGCGCGGGGACCGTCGCGCCGGGCTCCGGCGAAGGGCCCGGCGGACGCGGATCGCGCCGTGTGGTGCCGGTCCCGTCGGCGGACGGTCCCTCGAACCAGTGGCTGCCGAGCGCGGTGGCGCTGTAGCCCTCCGGCTCCGCCTCCGGGGCCGCGCCGTGCGCCGGAGCGCCCGACCCGGCCGCACTGCCGGGGGGCGCGCTCCCCGCGTCGGCCGGGGGAGCGGCCCCGCCGGTCAGGCGTACGGTGCCCGGCTCGGCCGGCGCCGCCCCGGCCGGGCGCCGCAGCCGCACCGTCCCGGACCCGGCGGGCGGCGGTGGGGCCGCGCCGTCGAGCCGGACGGTGTCCTCGCCCGGGCCCTGCGCACGCGCGGTGCCGCCGCCTGCGCCCTCCGGCGGCAGGGCCCCCTCGGGTCCTCCGGCCGCTGCGGCCTCCTCCTGCCGGACGGTCCCGTCCTCGGGGCGGGCGGTGGCGCCGGGCAGGGCCCCCGGCCCCTTGCCGAGCCGCACCGTCCCGGACCCGGCGGGCGGCGGTGGGGCCGCGCCGTCGAGCCGGACGGTGTCCTCGCCCGGGTCCTGCGCACGCGCGGTGCCGCCGCCGGTGCCGCCCGTCCGCCCGTCCTGCCGGTCGCGGTCCTCGGGACCGCGGCCGGGCCCGTCGGCGGCCCCTCCTCCGTCGCCGCCGAGGTGCACCGTCTCGTCCTCCCCGCCGCGCGGGGCTCCGGGCGTGCTCATCCGACCGGGCACCCCCGCCGCGCCATGATCTGCTGGAGGCCGCCGCCCTGCCCGGCCGCGGGATCCGTCGAGGCCGTGACGCCCCAGTAGCACCCCTTGCCCAGGAAGGTGTGCGCCACCTCCACCGTGTAGCGCGAGGCCCCGCTGCGCGTGAGGGACTGCGTCCCCTCGGGCACGCCCGGCGTGCCCTTCTCGAAGGAGCTGGACCAGGCGACGCCGATCGTCACCGGGCCCGTCCCCTCGGTCACCACCTCCACGACGGCGGCAGCCGTGCTCGATCCCGTCTGACGCAGCGAGGTCACGGTCACCGAGACCACCCGCACGTCGTCGGGGGCCGGGCGGGTGGGCGCCGGGGGCTCGGGCGACGGCTCGGGCGGGGCGGCCGTCGTCGGCGGCGCGCTCGGAGTCCCGGTCGCGGGACCGCTCGGGGACGGGGGCGGTGGCGGGGTGGGCCATGCCGGGGAAGGGGAGGGAGCCACCAGCGAGGGCAGCGGGGAGACGCTGCCGCCCACGCTCGGCGACGGGCTCGGCGTGCCCTCGGGCCCCGAGGACGCGGGCGCCGGGGGAGCGGAGGGCGCCGCCCCGGGCGCCGGCGGAGCCGCGCTGGTGGTCGCCAGGACCTCGGCCGCGGCCCGGGGGCGGTCCGCGGCCGCCTGGGGGGAGAGGGCGAGGGCCGCCACCACGGCCGCGGCGACCGCCGCCGCCACCCCGGCCAGCACCCGGCGCAGGCCGGGCGTCAGCCAGCCGCCGGCGCCCGGCGCCGGGCCCGCCGGAGCGAGGGCCGTGGTCGCCGCGTCGGCCACGCCCGCCGGGCCGCCCGCCGAGGGGAGCAGCAGCGGCAGCAGCGCGGTGAGCGCGGCGAGCCGCCGCTGGCCGCGCTCCTCCCAGTCCGGTCCGTAGGCCGCTGCCGCGGCCTCCTCCAGCTCCGCGACGAAGGCCGCGGCGTGCGCGGGCCGGTCCTGCGGGGACTTCGCCAGGCCGCGTCCCAGGAGCGGACGGACGGGCTCCGGGGCCTCCTGGAGCGGGACCGGGCCCTCGATGTGCTGGAGCGCCAGCTCGGCGAAGTTCTCTCCGCGGTAGGGCTTGCGGCCGGTCAGGCACTCGAAGAACACCGCGGTGGCCGCGTAGACGTCGGTCGCGGGGGAGGCCGTGCCGCCCTGCCACTGCTCGGGCGCCATGTACGAGGGCGTGCCGGCCACACCGGGCGTGGTGCCGCTGCGCGCGGCGATGCCGAAGTCCACGAGCTTGGAGGTGCCGTCGGCGGCGACCAGGACGTTCTCCGGCTTGTAGTCGCGGTGCACCACGCCCTGCCCGTGGGCCGCGGCCAGCCCCAGCAGGGACCCCTTGAGCACGGTGAGCGCGGCCTCGGGGCCGGTCGCCCCCTCCTGCGCCAGCAGGGCGCGCAGGGCGATGCCGTCGACGAGCTCCATCACGATGGCGGCGCCCGCAGGCGCCTCCACGTACTCGTAGAGCCGGGCGACATGGGGCGAGTCCAGGGCGCCCAGCAGCCGGGCCTCGGCCCGGAACTCGCGGACGAACCCGGAGTCCTGGCGCAGCCGCTCCCCGAGGTACTTCACCGCGACCGGGACGCCGGTCGCCTCATGGACCGCGAGCACCACACGCCCGCCCGCCCCGGCGCCCAGGTCCCGGGAGTGCGTGTACCCCGGCACCGCCCACTCGTTCATCGCGTCACCCCCGCACAGGAGTCTCGCCGCACCGTGCGGCCTCGCACCGGTCGGTGCACCCTCCCGGAGAGGGACACCGCCCACAGTGCGGCTGGTTCCCGCCACGCCCGGGACGGTGCGTCCGAATCCTATCGATTGGCATGGACCTGAAGTGCACGGTCGGCTACGCTCCGCCCCAGGTGCTTCCTGAGAGCGCTCTCAGTACGTGTCCGTTCCGCCCCCACCCTGCAGGAACAACCGAAAGGCCGACACCGTGAGACGCACAACAGCCCTGCGCGCGGGCCTGTCCGCGCTGCTCGTACTGGCCTCCTGGGCAGCCGTCGCCGGTCCCGCCGCCGCCTCCTCGCCGGAGCCGTCCCCCGCCCCCGGCGCCTTCTCCGCCGGTCTCCTCGACGCCATGGAGCGCGATCTCCGGCTCGCCCCGGGCAGTGCACGGGACCGCCTGGCGGCGGAGCGGGCCGCGGCGGCCGTCGAGCCCGCCGCCCGCCGCGCCGCCGGGGCCTCCTACGGCGGCGCGTGGTTCGACGAGCGCACCGGCCGCCTGACGGTGGCCGTCACGGACGCCTCGCGCGTCCCGGCCGTCCGTGCCGCCGGTGCGGACGCGCGGATCACCGGCCGCACCGCCCGCAGCCTCGACGCGGCCAAGGCCGAGATCGACGCCCTCCCGGCGCCGAAGGGCGTGAGCAGCTGGCACGTCGATCCGCGGGCCGGCCGGGTGGTGGTGAACGTGGTCGCCTCCCGGAAGGCCGACAACGATGTCCTCGCCTTCCTGGCGCGGGCGCGCGAGGCCGGTCCGGTGCGGGTGGCGGAGGTGGGCGCGGCGCCTCGGCCCTTCGCCGCCGGCACCGTGGGCGGCGACCCCTACTACACCGGCAACGTCCGCTGCTCCATCGGCTTCTCGGTGCACGGGGGCTTCGTCACCGCGGGCCACTGCGGCAGCCCCGGTGCGGCGGTGCGCGGCTGGGACGGCTCCCACATCGGCACCTTCCAGGGCTCGTCCTTCCCCGGGAACGACTACGCCTGGGTGAGCGTCGGCAGCGGCTGGTGGACGGTCCCGGTCGTGCTGGGCTGGGGCACGGTCCCCGACCAGCTGGTCCGCGGGTCCGCCGAGGCACCCGTCGGCGCCTCCGTCTGCCGCTCCGGCTCCACCACCCGCTGGCACTGCGGCCGCGTCCTCGCCAGGAACGAGACCGTCAACTACAGCCAGGGCGCCGTGCACCAGATGACCAGGACGAGCGTCTGCGCCGAGCCGGGCGACTCAGGCGGCTCCTTCATCAGCGGCGACCAGGCGCAGGGCGTGACCTCCGGCGGCTGGGGCAACTGCCGCACCGGCGGGGAGACCTGGCACCAGCCGGTGGGCGAGATCCTGGCCCGCTACGGGCTGCGCCTCCACACCGCCTGACCGCCGCCGGACCCCCGCCGCCGTACGGAGGCCCGCCCCCGCACGGGCGGGCCTCCCGGTGGGCGCCGAGGGGTCAGGGGCGCAGGATCCGGGCGAAGTACTTCTCGCACCGCTCCGTACCGCCGGGGCCGAAGCGCAGCCCCAGATAGCCGTCCGGGCGGATCAGGAAGCCGGTCGGCGCCCGGACCGCGTACACCCGCCGGAACTCCCCTGCCGTGTCCGCCCACACCGGGAAGGGGGGCGTTCCGCCCGGGGGCCGGGGCCCGGCGGTCACCGCGCGGACTCCCGCCCCGCCGCGGGTCGCGCGCCGCACCGCGGCGACCGCCCCGGCGAAGTCCGCGAGGGCGTCCGCGGCCGGCGCGTACAGCAGGAGCACATGGCCCGCCGTGTCGCGCAGCAGGTCGAACAGCCGCACCGGATAGGCGGCGATCGCACCGGCCAGCCCGCCGCAGTCGGGCGCGCGGTCACCGGAACGGGGGCCGGCGGACTCCCCGGGTGTCTCCCCGGGTGCTCCCGTGACGGGGCCGCCGCGGTAGCCGACGAGCAGCTGCGCCTCCCGCAGCAGCAGCCGCGCCGGGTCCTCCGGGTCGCTCTGCACGCCGCCGCCCGCGGCATGCCGCACGGTGCGGCCGACCACCTCCGCGCCGACCGGCCGGCGCTCGGCGTCATAGCTGTCCAGCAGCCCCGGGTGCGCGGTGCCCGAGACCGCGAGTGCCAGCTTCCAGGCCAGGTTCACCGCGTCCTGGATGCCGGTGTTCATCCCCTGCGCCCCGGTGGGCGGATGGATGTGGGCCGCGTCCCCCGCCACGAAGACCCGGCCGCTGCCGTAGCGGTCCACGATCCGGTGGCTGATGCGGAACACCGACGACCAGCGCAGCCGCGCGGCGGTCGCCGGACCGGGCGCCAGCCGGTCCAGCACGGCCTGCACATGGTGCAGTCCGGGCACCGCGCCGCCGCCCAGGCCGTGGACGACGGCCCCTGCCTCCCGGTCCGGCCGGGTGCGCAGCTCGGGGGCCGCCGCCATCGACAGGCGGTAGCGGGAGCGGCCGGGCAGCGGGATGCCGACGAGCACGTCCTCGGCGCCGCCGGCGTCGTGGGCGAGGACCCGCACGCCGTATCCCGGGGGCATGTCCCAGTCGACCTCGACGTCGGCGAGCATGTACTCCTCGGGGAGCGCCCCGCCCTCGAAGGCGAGCCCGAGGCCCTTGCGGACCGCGCTGTGCGCGCCGTCGCAGCCGACGAGGAAGCGGGACCTGACCTCCTCGCCGTCGCCCGAGGGCAGCACGAGCCTGCTCCACACCCCTCCCTCGTCCTGGCTGAACGACACCAGCTCCGTGCCCCGTTCGACCCGGGTCCCGAGACGCCGCAGGTGCTCGTCCAGGATCCGCTCCGTCTCGTTCTGCGGGAGCGCGGCGAATCCGTAGGGGACCTCGGGCGGCAGCACCAGCTCCATGCGGACGGGGTCGGCACCGTCCACACAGGCGATCTGGCCGCGCAGGGGAACCGCCGCGTCCAGCGCGTCCCGCGCCACACCGGCGCGGTCCCAGAGCTCCAGGGTCCGGGGCTGGACGCCGACGGCCCTGGCGTAGGGGAGGCGGGCGGGGAGCCGGTCGACCACCCGGCAGGTGACCCCCTGCCGCCTGAGCTCCAGGGCGGCGGTCAGCCCGACCGGGCCGGCGCCGGCCACCAGGACGTCGACGTGCGCCATGGTGCCTCCCGTCTCGGGCCCGGCTGCCCGCCCGGCGGTCCCCGTGCACGTCCCATGGTCGCGCCGCCGCCGCGGGCGGGCGAGTCCGGCGCGGTCCCGGGCGCGCTTGCCCGCGTACCGCGGCCCCGCATAGGATTCCGGTCCGGAACGGAACGTAATACTGCGAGGCAGGGGAGGCCGCCGTGCGCGTCAGGGACTTCGACCATCTGGTGCTGAACGTCGAGGACGTGGAGAGGTCGCTGGCCTTCTACTGCGGTCCGCTCGGGCTGGAGCCGGAGCGGGTGGAGGAGTGGCGGGCGGGCTCCGCGCCGTTCCCCTCGGTCCGGATCAGCCCGACGGCGATCATCGACCTGGTGCAGCGGCCCCGCGGCGGGTCCAACGTCGACCACATCTGCCTCGTCGTCGACCCCCTCGACTGGCAGGAGGTCCTGGACTCGGGCCGGTTCACGGTCCTGGAGGGGCCCGTCACCCGCTTCGGCGCCCGCGGGGACGCCCGCTCCGTCTACGTGCGCGACCCCGACGGCAACACCGTCGAACTGCGCTACTACCCGCAGGACGCGGCGGCGTGAGCCCGGCCGCGGCCGGGCGCCCGCGCGATCCCGCGATCGACGCCGCGGTCCTGTCCGCGACCCTCGCCGTGCTGCGGGAGCGCGGCTACCCGGGCTTCACCCTGGAGGCGGTGGCCGCGCGGGCCGGGACCACCAAGCCGACCGTGCGCCGCCGCTGGCCGAACCGCCAGAGCCTCGTGGTGGAGGCCCTGGCCTCCGCCCTGGCCGTCCCCCCGGTGCCCGACACCGGGTGCACGCGGTGCGACCTCGCCCGGAGCGTCCGGCTGCTCGCCGAGTCCCTCCACCACCGCCTCCCGCCCGGCGTCCTCGCCCCGCTGCTCGCCGACTGCGCGCACGACGCCGCACTGCACCGCAGGCTGGTGGAGTCGGTGGTGGCCCCCGGCCTGCAGGCGGCGGAGGCGGCCGTGCGGCGGGCGGTGGACCGGGGCGACCTGCGGCCGGACACCGACCCCCGCATGCTGGTCGACCTGCTCGCCTCCACCGTCTACCAGCGGGCCCTGCTGGGCGGCGGCCCGCAGGAGCCGCGGTCCGCGGGGCCGCTGGTCGACCTCGTCCTGCGCGGCGCCGCCGTGGACTACGAGCGGCTGGTACGCGTCAGCGAGACACCCCCGGCCCTGCGCCACCTCCACTGACCCCCGCCCCACCGGACCCGGCCCCCGCCCCACCGCGGCGGCCCGGGTTACTGTCCGTATTGCTCTGATATGCGCATGGTGTTCCGCCGTGCAAGGCTGAGTCCGCCCCGATCGACCAGCTCGAAGGAGAGAGCGATGGGTATCAAGGACCAGTTCCAGGACAAGGCCGAGCAGCTCAAGGCCGAGGCCCAGAAGCGCATGGGCGAGGGCAGGGAGCGCGGCCGCGAGTCCCGCGAGCCCGGCCGGCAGGAGCGCGGCCGCCCGGAGCGCGAGCCGCGCCAGGAGATGCTGGACGAGGACCGGGACCGCCGGAGCTGATCCGGGCCCGTCCGGGGCGGGGCGCACCCACGGGCGCGCCCCGCCCCGTCGGACGGGAGCACAGCCCGCCCCGGCCGGCCCCCCGGCCGTGACGCCGTCCCGCCCCACCGGCCCCCCACCCCCAACGGGAGCAGCCGTATGCCGTCGCAGGCACCACCCCCTCCCGCCCCGCCGGACCACCCGCACCGCACGGGGCTGCTGCGCCGCACCGGCGAGTGGTGCGCCCGCCACGCGGTCGTCGTCCTCGTGCTGTGGGTCGCGGCCCTCGCCGCGGCCCAGGGCCTGGACCGGGCGTTCGGCGGCAGCTACTCGGACAACTTCGCCCTGCCCGGCACGCAGTCGCAGGAAGGGCTCGACGTGCTGCGCGCCCACGAGCCCGCCGCCGGCGGCTACAGCGCCCAGATCGTCCTCAACGACCAGGACAAGCCGCTGACCGACAGCGCCTCCCCGATCACGGAGTCCGTCGGCGACCTGGAGAAGCTGCCCCACGTACTGGCCGTCCAGGACCCGCTGCCGCCGCCCGGCTCCCAGCCGCCCTCGCAGCCCGCGGGCACCCCCGACGTCGGCCCGCTCTCCACGGACGGCAAGACCGCCTACATCACCATCCGCTTCGACACCCAGCCCTCCACCCTCGGCAGCTCCTACCTCGACGGAGTGGACGAGGCCGTGGCGCCGATGCGCTCGGCGGGGGTGACGGTCGAGTACGGCGGCACCCTCGGTGAACTGGCCCGCCCCCAGCCCGACGACCGCCTCAGCGAGGCCATCGGCTTCGGCGTGGCGATCCTGGTGCTGCTCATCGGCTTCGGCAGCGTGATCGCCGCCGTCCTGCCCCTCCTCTCCGCGCTCGTGGCGGTGGTGTGCGGACTGGGCCTGCTGGGCCTGCTCGCCGCGGCGACCACCTTCGCCACCGTGTCGCCCACCCTCGCCACCATGATCGGACTCGGCGTCGGCATCGACTACGCCCTGTTCCTGATCACCCGGCACCGCCAGAACCTGATGCACGGCATGGACCCGGTGACCGCCGCCGGCACGGCCGCGGCCACCAGCGGGCGCGCCGTCCTCGTCTCCGGCACCACCGTCGTGATCGCCCTGTCCGGCCTGTGGGTCTCGGGCCTCGCCTTCATCGGCAAGCTCGGCCTGGCCGCGGCCGTGACCGTGGTGACCGCCGTCCTCGGCGCGCTCACCCTCGTCCCCGCCCTGCTGGGGCTGATGGGCCGCACCCTCGACCGCTACCACGTGCGCAAGCCGGTCGCGGAGACCGACGCGGGTCCCGGCGAGCAGGCGACCGGCACCTGGCACCGCTACGCCCAGCGCGTGGAGCGCCGCCCCTGGTGGTACCTCGGGGGCGGGATCGCGGTGCTCGCGGTGCTGGCGATCCCGCTGTTCTCCATCCAGCTCGGCCACATCGGCGACGGCGCCGACCCCAAGTCCTTCACCGACCGGCGGGCCTACGACCTCATGTCCGACGCCTTCGGGCCCGGCTCCAACGGCCCGCTGACCCTGGTCGTCGACCAGACCGACGTGCCCGCCTCGGACCGCTCGGAGCTGGCCACCAAGCTCCAGGACGCCCTGAAGGACGTGCCGGACGCCCTCACCATCACCACGCCCCGGCCCACCTCCGACCAGGACGTGCTGATCGCGACCGCCTACTCCGTCGCCGCGCCCCAGGACGAGCGCACCACGCAGCTGACCAACCACCTCTCCGACGACGTGCTGCCGGGCGCCGTCGAGGGCACGGCGGCCAGCACCTACGTCACCGGCACCACGGCCGCGCAGGTCGACTTCCTGGACATCGTCTCCAGCCGGCTGCCCCTGATCATCGCCGTCGTCGTCGGGCTGGCCTTCCTGGTCATCCTGACCGTCTTCCGCGGGGTGCTGGTGGCCGTGAAGGCCGCCGTGCTGAACGTGCTCTCCATCGCCGCTTCCTACGGCGTCCTGGTGGCCGTCTTCCAATGGGGCTGGGGCGGCCCCGCGCTGGGGGTGTCGGGCAAGGTGCCCATCGAGAGCTATGTGCCGATGATGATGTTCGCCATCGTCTTCGGGCTCAGCATGGACTACGAGATCTTCCTGCTCTCCCGGGTCCACGAGGCCTGGCTGCGCACCGGCGAGGCGAAGGCCAGCGTGGCCCACGCGCTGGAGATCACGGCCCGGGTGATCACCTGCGCGGCACTGATCATGGTGAGCGTCTTCGCCGCCTTCCTGATCAGCGACAACATCGTGGTCAAGATGCTGGGTCTGGGGCTGGCGGCGAGCGTGCTCATCGACGCCACCGTGGTCCGGCTGCTGCTGGTGCCCGCCGCCATGACCTTGCTCGGCAAGTCCGCATGGTGGACGCCGCGCTGGCTGGACCGGATCCTGCCCCATGTCGATCCCGAGGGCGACGCCACCGCCGGGGCCGCGCGCCCCGGCTCGCGCCCCTGACCGGACCGCGGCGGCGAGGGGGCCTCGACGCCGGCGCGTCGGCCCGGACGGGCGCGCGCCCCGTGCCGCCGTCGCCGGCTGCCTCGTGCCCCTCGCGGTGCGGTGGCGGCCGGCCCCGCAGCCCGTGCCGCACCGCGAGGGGCACGAGGCCGTACGATCCCCCCGATGCGCCGATCCCGTACGACGGCCACGCGGGCCGGGTGTCCTGCGCTCCCCGGCCACCGGCGGCCACCACCGCCGGACCGGCCGTCCGCAGAGCACGGCACCGGAGCACGGCGTACGCGACCGGGAGCGAACCAGGAGGAGGGGCAGTGGCGGGACGTGAGCGGCGGCTGACCGTGGTGACCGGGGGCAGCCGGGGGATCGGAGCCGCGGTCTGCGCGCGTCTGGCGGCCGGGGGGCACGACCTGGTCGTCGGCTACCGCAGCGACCGCGGGGCGGCCCGGCGGGTCGAGGCGGCCGTCGCCGCCGCGGGCGGCCGCGCGCTGGCCGTCTGCGTCGACACCGCCGACGAGCGGGCGGTGGACGCCCTGTTCGACCGGGCCGCCGGACTCGGCACCGTGACCGGCCTGGTGAACAACGCCGGGGTGCCCGGCCCCCTCGGGCCGCTCGCCGGGGCGGACGCCGAGGGCATGCGCCGGGCGCTGGAGGTCAACGTCCTCGGATACCTGCTCTGCGCCCGCCGTGCCGTACGGGACATGACCGCCGCGGGCGGCGGTGCCATCGTGAACGTCTCCTCCGCGGCCGCCACCCTGGGCAGCCCGGGCGAGTACGTCCACTACGCGGCGGCCAAGGCGGCGGTCGACACCCTGACCGTCGGCCTCGCCAAGGAGGTCGCCGCCGACGGGATCAGGGTCAACTGCGTGGCCCCCGGCACCGTCCGTACCGACTTCCACGAGGACCCGGACCGGCCCGAGAGGGTGGCGAGGGCCATCCCCCTCGGCCGCGCCGGCCGACCGGACGAGATCTCGGGGGCCGTGGCCTGGCTCCTCTCCGAGGAGGCGTCCTTCACGACGGGCGCGGTCCTCCGGGTCGCCGGGGGCATGTGAGGGCCTCCCGCCGGGAGGGGGCGGCGGCGGGTCACGGGCCGCCGGCCGGTCGGCCGGATCAGCGCGTGGCGCGCAGCACGCCCACCTTGTCGATGCGGTGCTCGGGGTTGCCCCGGTCGTCGCGCCAGTAGTTGCCCGCGGCGTCGTCCTCCGGCGTCGCGCAGGTCGACAGGGTGATCATCGCCCGGGTGGGGCGCTCACCGGGATGCCCGGGGACCGCGGCCCGCTGCTCGGCGAGCGAGCGCTCGGACCGGAACGAGGTCCACCGGGTCTCGGTGATCTCGTACTCGTACACGCGGTTCCCGTCGGACACCCGCACCAGGTCGCCCGCCTCCAGCGCGGGCAGCTCGCGCAGCGGACCGCCCGCCGAGAGGCGGTGCGCGGTCACCAGGTAGTTGCCGACCTGCCCGGGACCCACACCGCCGTCCGGTCCGTAGGGGCTGGCCGCGACCCCGCGGTTCTGTATCCGGGTGCCGGGCCAGTCGTCGGTGGTCCCCTCGTACGGCACGACCCGCAGGTCCTCCAGGCCGATCGCGGGTACGGACAGCAGCGCCGTGCGGGTGCGCGCGTCCTCGGGGGAGGGCGACGGCTCCGAGGGCGCCTCGCGCACGGCCGCGGGAGCGGCCACGGAGGCCGGGACCGCGGGGCGGTCGGAACCCGAGGGGGGAGCGGAGGGCGCGGCGCAGCCCGCGGCGAGCGCGGCGGACGCGCAGACTCCGGCCAGCACGGCGGTGACGGGGCGCAGCGGTCTCATGGGCATCCGGATCCGGGCCGGGGACGGGGCGGGCGCCCTCGGGGCGGGCGCCGGGAGCGGTCCCCGGAATCGGACCGGAGATCGATCAGGTGTTCCATCGTATCGGACATCACCGGCTTTTCCAGGGGGAAAGCTCCCGAAGCGGCCGGGGTCGGTCCGCTGCCGTCCGGGCGTGCTGCGGCCGTGCCGGGGCGGCTCACGCCCCCGTCCGGGGGAGCGGCAGCGAGGCCCAGACCGTCTTGCCGTGGGGGGCGGTCGGGCACCAGGACCAGGCCTCGCTGAGTGCGCCGATCAGGGCGAGCCCGCGGCCGCCCGTCGCGCACTCGCCCGCCTCGCGCGGCCGGGGCGGTGCGGGGCTGGGGTCCGCCACCGCGCACACCAGGTGCCCCGGGTGCCGGAACAGGCCCAGCCACACGGGGAAGTCCGTCGCGGCCGCGTCCGTGCCCAGTCCGTGGCGGACGGCGTTCGAGACGAGTTCGGTGACGACCAGTTCCATGTCCGCGCCGAGCGCCGTCAGCGACCAGGCGTCGAGGGTGTCGGCGACGAACCGCCGGGCCTGCCCCGCGTTGCGGGGGTGGCCGGAGAGGCCGCAGGCGGCGAAGCCTCCCGGCAGCTCCCGGCCTCCCGCGCCGCATCCGGGCCGGTGGGAGCAGAGCGGGGAGGGCCGCTGCGGCGGTGGTGCGGGCGCCGGGGCGTGCGGAGGTGCCCCGGTGGCGGGGGTGCCGTAGGGGCGGCGGTTCTGCCGATGGATCGTCACGGGTCATGTCTCCCTGCAGGATTCGCTGTTCGACAGCCGGCGCGGGACGAGTATTGTCGAGGCGTGTTCCGCGATGCAATTGCATCTGGGATTGCAGTGGCGGATTCGCGTAACCGGAGTACGAGCGAGCGAGGGGATGGCGCGAGTGGAGTTCACCAACGGAATGCCGGCCGGGGAACTGACCGGTGCTGCATGGATCAAGAGCAGTCACAGCAACGCCACCGGCAACTGCGTGGAGCTGGCGACGCTCCCCGACGGCCGGATCGCGGTGCGCAACTCCCGCGACCCCGAGGGGCCGGCCCTGGTCTATACGCGCGAGGAGGTCGCCGCGTTCGTGGCCGGTGCGAGAGACGGCGAGTTCGACTCCGTCGTCGGCTGAAAGCCGTCCGGGTCAGGGCCCATCGGCCCTTGGTGCCCGGTGCACCGGGCTGGGATACTGACTGCTTCCCGTAGTCTCCGCAGGAGCGTGCGATGGCAGCCGCCGACCCGAGCCCGTCGTTGTTCGTCCGGCCGCTGGGGGCGGTCGAGGGCAACCCGACCGCCCTGAAGCTCATCCTGGGCGGGAAGCTGCGCGAACTGCGGTCGGCGGCGGGGCTGGACCCGGCCGACGTCGACGTCAAGCTCGGCTTCTCGCGGTCCAAGACGAGCCGCATCGAACTCGGCCGCCACGGCTGCAAGCCCTCCGACGCCCTCGCCCTGCTGGAGCTGTACGGGGTCGAGGAGGAGGAGCGGGTCGCCGAGTTCATGCGGCTGGTGGCCGCCTCCCGCCGACCGGACTGGTGGCGGTCCTTCAACGACGGGCTCTCCGACTTCTTCACGCCGCTGGTCGCGCTGGAGGGTGCTGCCGCCACCATCCGCACCTACGAGCCGTTCTACGTTCCCGGACTGCTCCAGACGCCCGAGTACACCCAGGCCGTCATCCGCTCGGGCCCGGGACGGCTGCTGGACCACGAGATCCGGCGCCGCGTCGAGCTGCGGCAGCAGCGGCAGCGCCAGTTGGACCTGCCGGACGCCCCGCGGCTGTGGGCGGTGGTCGACGAGTCCGTGCTGATGCGGTCGGTCGGCGGGGAGCAGGTGATGCGCGATCAGCTCCACCATCTGATCGCCATGATGAAGCGCCCGCGGGTGACCCTCCAGATCGCCCCGCTGGACGTCACGGCCTCCGTGGGGGTGGGCACCGGCGTCAGCTATCTCCGCTTCGCCCTGGGCGACCTCAGGGACGCCGTGTACATCGAGCACCTCACGGACAGCACCTTCACGCAGAAGCCCGCCACCGTCGAGCAGTACCGCGACATGCTCGACCGCCTCGGCGCCTGCGCGCTCACGCCGAAGGAGACCGGGGCCCGGCTGCGGGCGAGCCTGGAGGCCCTCGGCTGAGTCCGGGCCGGACCGCTGCCGGGCCCCCGGCCGGGCGCGGTCCCCGGCGGCGGTGCGGCCCGGCGCGCACCCTGCCGGGTGACCGCCGGGCCGCACCGCCGGACCGCGGGTTCAGGACAGCCGGGCGACCCCACCCCACTCGATCCACTCGTCCGTCTGCTGCACCGGCGCGAGTTCGGTGTCCGGCCGCCAGGTGGAGACCTCCACCAGTCCCGGCTCCAGGATCTGCAGGCCGTCGAAGAAGCGCGTGACCTCGTGCTCCTCGCGGACCCGGCCCCAGTTGCCCCCGGTCGCCTGCGCCATGAAGTCCGTGACGAAGGTCCGGATCTCCGCGCGGTCGCTGACCAGCTGGCACACGACCAGGAAACTGCCCGGGGCGAGGCGCTCCGCCACCCGGCGCACCAGCGCGGCGGGGTCGTCCTCGTCGGGGATGCAGTGCAGTACGGACACGAACAGCGCGGCCACCGGCTGGTCGAAGTCGATCAGGCGGCGCGTCTCCTCGTGGCCGAAGATGCCGTCCGTGTCGCGCATGTCCGCCTGGATCACGGTCGTGCGGTCGTTCTCGTCGAGCAGCGCCCGGCCGTGTGCCAGGACGATGGGGTCGTTGTCGACGTAGACCACCCGCGAGGACGGGTCCACGGCCTGGGCCACCTGGTGCACGTTGTCCTGGGTCGGCAGCCCGGAGCCGTGGTCGACGAACTGGCGGATGCCGTACTCGCTGGCGAGCAGCCGCACCACGCGGCGCAGGAAGCTGCGGTTGTTCAGGGCCAGCACCTTGGTGCTGGGCACCTGCTTCAGCAGTTCCGCGCAGGCCTCGCGGTCCGACTGGTAGTTGTCGTCGCCCCCCAGGAAGTAGTCGTACATGCGTGCCACGCTCGGCACCTTGGTGTCGATGGCGTCCGGGCGCCACGACTCGCGTCCCATCGGTTCTCACCCGCGTCCGTGGAGATCAGGCTGTGGGAGCCACATGCTAGGGACGCGGGGTCGCGGGAAACAGATGATCTGCTGAACGCCCGGGGCCGCCCCGTATGTTTCGGCCACCATCTGTCCGGTTCGCGGTGGACTCCTGCGTCCGTCGGCCGGGCCGCCCGATCCGGTCAGGCCGTCCCCGGGTTCGGCCCGGGGGTCAGCCGGCCACCCGGACGTCGAGTTCCACGCAGGTCTCCAGCGTGTTCTCGTCGCCGGTCACGTACAGGCGCAGTACGAAGCCCGACCCCGCCAGGTCCGCGCGGGGCGTCACCCGCTGGCGCACGGTGTAGGTGCGTCCCGCCTCCACCGCCCCGGCCGCGTCCCGGGTCAGCGCCGTCTCGCCGAAGGCGCCCCGCGCCCGGAGGTGCAGCTGCGTCGCCCCGTGGGAGCGGGCCGGGCGGAAGTCGAGGGCGAACTCCGACGGGCGTCCCGCGGGCAGGGTCACGGCCCCGCGGGCCGTCCGCCCGTCGAGGCGCAGGGCGGCGGTCTCGCCGATCCCCCCGCACCGGACGGGGTCGGCGGAGGGGGTCGCGTGGGCGGGAAGGGCGCCGGTCAGGGCCCCGAGGGCGACGGCGCAGGCGGCGAGGGAACGGGTGATCCTTTTCACGCCCGCCCCAACGACGTGCCCCGTGCCCGGTCACCCCGGCCGGGCCGGAACGGGCCCCTTCTGTACCCGTCCGGCCTCATTTCGCCACCCGCCCGGAGCATGACCGGAGGTGGACGGTGTGCGTACCGGAAAGTGGGCCGCCGGGCATCCGGCCGTCACCGACCCCGTACACTCGCCCCTGCCTCCGGCACCGGAGTGCCGTTCCCGGACCCCGGACGGACCGCGCAATCGAACGAAGGGACTAATCGTGAGCTCCGCAGACAGGGCTGACGCACCGATCTACCACGGCCTCGTCGAGGAGCGGGGCGACGTCCCCGCCGACGTCCGCCGCACCGCGGAGGAGACCCTGCGCGAGGTGGGCCGCACGCTGGACTTCGACCTCCAGGGCGCCGGCGCGCTGCGGTAGCCCCCTCACCCGCCCCGGCCCGGCCGCACCCCGCCGGGCCCGGCGGATGCGCCCCCGCCGGTACGCGCGCCGATCCCCTCGCCTTGACCGCCCCGGCCAGGCGGCGCAGAGTGTGTAGACAAAGGTCCCCCAACGCGACGAACCCGGGCATCTCGGGACGTATCGGCAGGGCACTGTGCAACACACCCCATCTGGCGCCAAGCTGTCCGGACCCGGCCCCCCGGGCCGTCCCGGAAGCCCGGCCGCACGCGCACAGGCTGCGCTGAGCCGCCGGATCATGCTCGTCTACGTCCTGTGCCTCGTCCCGCCGACCGTGGTCTACCTGACCGTACCGGCGCGCCACACCTCCTCCTGGGCCGTGATCGGCCTCGCGGGCGTCGCCGCGATCCTCGTCGGCGTCCACGTCCACCGGCCCGCCCGCCGCTGGCCCTGGCTGCTCCTCGCCGCCGCGAACCTCACCTTCACCGCGGGCGACACGGCCTACAACCTGCTGGAAGGCTTCTTCGGCCAGGTCAACCCCTTCCCCTCGGTCGCGGACGTCTTCTACCTCGCCACCTACCCGCTCTTCGCCGCGGGCATCTTCGGGTTCATCCGCTGCCGGTGCGTCTCCAGGGACCTCGACAGCCTCCTCGACGCCCTGCTGCTCACCAGCGGTCTGGCGCTGCTGTCCTGGGTGCACCTGATCCACCCCCTGGTCGCGGACGAATCCCTGGTCAGCTGGGAGGAGCAGGCGATCTCCATCGCCTACCCGCTCGGCGACGTGCTGATCCTCGCCATGCTGGTGCGCCTGCTCACCCTCGGCGGGATGCGCGACCGCTCCGTGCAGCTGCTCACCCTCGGCACGGTGGGCATCCTCACCTCCGACGTCCTCTACGGGCTCGGCCAGCTCGCCGGCACCTGGCAGGTGGGCACCTACCTGGACCTCGGCTGGGTGGTGTTCTTCACCGCCTGGGGACTCGCCGCCCTCCACCCGTCCATGGTCCGCCTCACCGAACCGGTGCCCCAGCGGGCACCGGGCATCGCCCGCCGGCGGCTGGCCGTGCTCGCGGGCGCCGCACTCGTGGCCCCGGCGATGCTGCTGTTCCAGTCGCTGCGCGGCAACGGCCGGGACACGGCGGTCACCGCCGTCTTCTCCGCGGCCATGTTCCTGCTCGTCCTCGCACGGCTGTGGGGCCTGGTCGTCGAGCACCGCAAGGCCGTCACCCGGGAGCGGAGCCTGCGGCTGGCCGCCGCCGAACTCGTCGGCGCGGTGACCCCGGAGGACGTCGCACGGGCGGTGCGGACCGCGGTGACCGCCCTGTTCACCGCGCCCGTGCCCCATGCGGTGCTCCTGCTCGTGGACATCGCCGGGCGGCTGCGGCCCGTCCCCGCCGCCGGCGACGACTGGGCCTGGCGCAGCCCCCGGGCCGCCGAGGAGGCCGAGGGCGACGACACGGCCCCCGCGGGCAGCGCCGAGCTCCTGGACGCCGGGACGCGGCTGGTCGCCACCGCCGACCTGGGCGCCGACATCGCAGCGGCCGTCGCCCCCAGCACCACCGGCCTGCTGTCCCCCCTCGTCGTCACCGCGCCCCAGGGCGAGAGCAGCCCCCGCGGGGCCGTCCTCCTCGCCGGACCGGCCGACACGGTCGCCGAGCTGTCCGAGGCGGTGACCACCCTCGCCTCGCAGGCCGCCCTCGCACTGGAGCGCGTCGGCCTCAGCGAGGAGATCAACCGGCGCAACAGCGAGGCGTACTTCCGCACCCTGGTGCACAACACCTCCGACGTGATCCTGATCCTCGACGGCGACGACACCGTCCGCTACGCCAGCCCCTCCGCCGACGACATGTTCGGCCGGAGCGACCTCACCGGAACCCCGATCGCGCTGCTCGTCGACGCCCGCGACGGCCCCCGCGCCCTGCGCACCCTCGCCCGCGTGCGGCAGTCCGAGGCCCCCGACGTCCACGACGACTGGCGGGTCCTGCGCTCCGGCCGGGCCGCCGTGGACGTCGAGGTCCGGTGCAGCAACCTCGTCCACGAGCAGACCGTCCACGGCATCGTGGTCACCCTCCGCGACGTGACCGAGCAGCGGCAGCTGGAGCGGGAGCTGACCCACCGCGCCTTCCACGACGCGCTCACCGGACTGCCCAACCGGCTCCTGCTGGTCGAACGCATCGAGCGGGCCCTGCTGCGCGGCCGCCGGGACTCCACGCTGACCTGCGTCCTCTTCGTCGACCTCGACGACTTCAAGGTCGTCAACGACATGATGGGCCACTCCGTGGGCGACGAACTCCTCACGGCCGTCGCCCAGCGCCTCACGGGCGCGCTGCGGGTCAGCGACACCGCCGCCCGTCTCGGCGGCGACGAGTTCGCCGTCCTGATGGAGGGCGCCAAGGAGCCCCACGACGCCGAGGTCCTGGCCGCCCAGGTCGTCCAGGCCCTCGGCCTGCCCTTCCGGCTCGGCAGCGGGTCGCACAGCATCTCCGCCTGCGTGGGCGTCGCCACCGCCCGCGACGGCACCCAGGCCGACGAACTGCTGCGCCACGCCGACCTGGCGCTGTACTCGGCCAAGACCGCGGGCAAGCGCCAGTGGCGGCGCTACCGCCCCGACCTGCACAGCGGCATGGTCGAGCGCCACGAGCTCCAGGCCGGACTGGACACCGCCCTCAGCGAGGAGTCCTTCGCCCTGCGCTACCAGCCCATCGTCGAACTCGCCGGAGGCAGCGTCGCCGGATTCGAGGCCCTCGTGCGCTGGCCGCACCGCCGGCGCGGCCTCGTGCCCCCCGCCCAGTTCATCTCCCTCGCCGAGGAGACCGGGCACATCACCCCGCTCGGCGCCTGGGTGCTGGAGCGCGCCGCGACCGAGGTCGGCCGCTGGCAGCGGGCCCGCCCCGGCAGCGCCCCCCTCAACCTCAACGTCAACGTCTCGCCGCGGCAGTTCGTCGACCCGGGCTTCGTCGACCTGGTCCGGCGGGTGCTCGACACCTCGGGACTGGCGCCGGGCTCCCTCGTCCTCGAACTCACCGAGTCGGTGCTGGTGCGCAACGAGCAGATCCGCGCCGCCATGCGCCTGCTGAAGAGCCTCGGCGTCTCCATCGCCATCGACGACTTCGGCACCGGCTTCTCCTCCCTCAGCTACCTGCGCGAGTTCCCCATCGACGTGCTCAAGGTCGACAAGTCGTTCATCGACGACATCGTCACCGACGGGCAGCAGGTGGCCCTCGTGGAGGGCATCGTCCGCATCGCCGACGTCCTCGGCCTCCAGGTCATCGCCGAGGGCATCGAGAACGGCGGCCAGCGCGACCTGCTCTCGGCCATGGGCTGCCGCTTCGGCCAGGGCTTCCTGTTCGCCCACCCCATGGCCGCCCCCGAGGCCCAGCGCTTCGTGGACGCCGGGCACACCTGGCAGTCCCCGCGCGTGGCGGACCGCCAGCGGGTCCGCCGCCCCGCCGAACGGGGGAGCGGCCGCAGCGAGCAGCGCTGGCGCGACCTCGCCCGCCTCCAGAAGACCAGCCGCATGTGCGACGCCGTGATCGACGAGGTGCAGGGGCGCCGGATCCGCAGCGAGGGACAGTGGCTGGTGGACTTCGCCTCCTGCAACTACCTCGGGCTCGACCTGGACCCGGAGGTCATGGACGCCGTGGAGCCGCAGATCCGCCGCTGGGGGACCCACCCCAGCTGGTCCCGGCTGATCGGCAACCCGCGCCTCTACCCCGAGATCGAGGAGCGGCTCTCCGGCCTGCTCGGCGCCCCCGACACCCTGCTGCTGCCGACCATCACCCTCATCCACGCCTCCGTCATCCCCGTGCTCGCGGGCCGCGGCCAGGTCTTCGTCGACGCCCGCGCCCACCGCACGATGTACGACGGCTGCCTGGTGGCCCGCGGGCAGGGCGCCTCCGTGCTCCGCTTCCACGCCGAGCAGCCCGGGGAACTGCGCCAGCTGCTCTCCGAGGCGCCCACCGGCGTCCCCCTCCTGGTCTGCGTGGACGGTGTCAACAGCATGACCGGCAACCTCACCGACGTGCCCGCCCTCGCGGCGGTCTGCCGCGAGCGCGACGCCCTGCTGTACGTCGACGACGCCCACGGCTTCGGGGTCATCGGGGAGCGCGGGGCGGCCGAGAGCTCCCCCTACGGCCTGCGCGGCAACGGCATCGTGCGCCACCTCGGGGAGAGCTACGAGGGCATCGTGCTGGTGGCGGGCTTCTCCAAGGCGTACTCCTCGCTGCTCGCCTTCCTCACCGCCCCGCCCTCCCTCAAGGCCCACCTCAAGGTCGCCGCCGCGCCCTACCTGTACTCGGGCCCCTCGCCCACCGCCTCGCTCGCCACCGTCCTGGCCGGGCTGGAGGTCAACGACCGGCGCGGCGACGACATCAGGGCCGACCTCTACCGCAAGACCCGGCGGGTCCTGGACCACGTCCGCGGCCTCGGTCTCGCCACCCCCAACACCGACGGGCTGCCCATCATCGAGATCCCGCTCGCCGACGGGGAGGACCTGGACGCCGTCGGCGACTTCCTGTGGCACCGGGGCATCTACGTGACCCTCGCCGCCTACCCGCTCGTCCCCCACGGGCAGGTCGGCTTCCGGATCCAGATGACGGCCCTCAACACCGACGAGGAGATCGACGAGCTCAACGACGTGCTCACCGCCCTCGCCGAGCGCTTCCCCCTGGTCGAGGCCGCCGCCGGGCCCTCCGCAGCGCCCGCCGCCTCCGAGCGCCGCGATCCGCCGCCGCCCGGCCCGGTGCCCGCGGCCGAGGGGCGCACCCCGTGACGGCCCCGCCCGCACCCGGCGAGCCCCCGGTCCGCCGTCCGCGGGCGCCCCGGGAACGCGCGCCCCGGTTCAACGCGGACGCCGACTGGGACGCCTGGCCGGTGGACGCCTACCTCCGCGAGAACTACCGGGAGCTGCACCCCTGCGACGCGGCCGTCATCCGCCACCACGCGGCCGTCTACCGCGGCATCGCCCCCGGCTCGGTCGCCTCCGCCGTGGAGTGCGGGACCGGGCCCAACCTCTACCCCCTGATGGCCGCCGCGGCGGCCTGCCGCAGGATCGACGCCCTGGAGCCGGGCGCCGGCAACCGCGCCTACCTGCGCCGCCAGCTGGCGCACGGGCCCGACCCCGCCTGGCAGCCGTTCTACGACCTGTGCCGCAGCCTCGACCCCGCCCTGCCCCCCGCCCTCGCCACGGCCCTGTCCCGGGTCCGCGTGGTCCCCGGAGCCCTCGGCGGCCTTCCCGAGCGCCGCTACGGCCTCGCCTCCATGACCTTCGTCGCCGAGAGCGTCACCACCAGCGCGGCGGAGTTCGCCGAGCTGTGCCGCGCCTTCGCCCGGGCCGTCCGCCCGGGCGGACGGCTCCTGGCCGCCTTCATGGCCGGGATGCCCAGCTACCGCATCGCCGACGGGCCCCTGTGGCCCGCCCTCCCCGTCGGCGAGGACGCGCTGCGGGCCGTGTTCGCCCCGCTCACCGCCTCCCTGCGCATCACCAGGGTGGCCAAGGACCCCACCCTGCCGGAGTACGGCGACACCGGCATGCTGCTGCTCAGCGCCACCCGCCCCGGCCCGGGGGCCTGACGAGCGGCCCGACCGGGGCCTGTCGCCGGGGCGCCGCTCCCGCTCCGGACGCCGTCCCTCCAGAAAGGCCGCCATCCGACGCTCAGGCTTCAACGGCACCGTGAGGTCGGCGTCGGCACGGTCGAACGGCCGCGGTATCCGCGTGTACGACTCGCGACCGAAGCGGCACGGGGCCAGGGCCGTGTACACGGCCCTGGCCCCGGCGGAGGGCCCCGGTGCCGCCCGGCCCGGTCGTGCCCGGCCGCCGTCGCATGCGACCGGCTCGGCCGTGCTCCCCTTCGCCGGGATCCCGATCGGCGCGCTCCGGCCCGGGTCCCGTCCCACGCGGGGCGGCGGCCGCCAGGGCTCGGCACGCACCCGCACCGGCCCGTCAGGCCCCCTGCCCCCCGCCGACCAGCAGTTCGCGGTAGAGGTCCGCGTACGCCTCGGCCGCGCGCTCGGGCGCGAAGCGCTCCTCCACCACGGCCCGCCCCCGCTCCGCGAGGTGCTCCCACCACCAGGGGCGGTCCAGCAGCTCGCGCAGCAGGTGCCCGGTGCGGTGCGGGTCCGCGACGGGGCCGCGCAGCACGGTGTCGTGCAGTGCGGCGAACTGCGGCAGGTCGCTGAGGATCACGGGCCGCCCGGTGGCCAGCGCCTGGAGCACCGGCGCCGGGACGTCCGCCCGGCCCACCAGGGCCCGCGGCACGTACAGCAGCACGTCGGCGGCGGCCAGCAGCCCGGGCATGTCGCTGATGCGGCGCAGCACCTCCATGTCGAGCAGCCCCTCGCGCGCGGCGATCGCACGCAGGGCGTCCTCGTCCGGGCGTCCGGCGTGCCCGCCGCCCCCCTGGCCGTTCGCCACCAGCACCAGCTGGAACCGCGCCCCCGCCCGGGCCGCCACCCCGGCCGCCAGCAGGGCCTCCTCCGCGCCTCCGTCGCCCAGTGCCAGCACCATCGGAGGGGTGCGCCGCGCCCTCGGTCTCGGCGGCCAGGGGCCGAGCCGGAGGACCGGGCCGACCACGTCCACCGGCCCGAAGCCGGCCGCGGCCAGCACCTGGGCCGTCGCCCCGGACATGGCCACCGTCCGCCCGAGCGGGCGCGCTCCCCACAGGTGCGCGGGATCGACCACCGACGGCACGGTGTGCAGCACCGGGCGCCGGGCGGCGAGGCGGGGCCACAGCCGCGAGAAGGTGGCGAAGCCGCTGCCCACCGGGATCACCGCGTGCACCAGGTCCACACGGTGCGAGGCCGCGGCCCCCACGGCCGCGACCTGCGCCCACAGGGGCCGCGACAGCGGCCGTCCGCGGGTCACGACGGGCAGGGCCCGCCCCCCGGCGGCCCGCCCCGGCGCGGACGTCCCGCTCGTGCCCCACCAGCGCCGCAGCCACAGGTACTCCGCGTACGGCATGGCGCGCACCAGGCCCCGCGCCAGGTCCGAGGCGGGGCCCTCCGGCCCGTCCAGGGGCTCGCCCGTCAGGATCAGGACGCGCGGCACGCGCGGATCAGCGGCCATGGCCCGCCCCCTCGGCCCGCCGCGCGGGGCAGGGGTGGCGCGGGGGAGCGGGCCGCCGGGGAGCGGGTGCCCCGCCCGCGCCGTGCGCACCGCGCCCCGAAGGCCGTACGCCCGGGAGGGCGTCGCGCCCGCCGCCAGGCCCTCCGCCGCCGTCGGAGTCCTCCCGGCCCCGGGCACCGGGGGAGCGGGCCGCCAGGGAGCGGCTGCGCCGCCGACGGGGAGCCGCACACCGGCGGCGGACCCGGGGCAGGGGAGCGGCGACCGCGCGCGCGACGCGGTCGGACGCCCGGCGCGCGGGGTGCGCGGCGCGTGCCGGGCGTCCGGGGGCCCCGCCCGGAGCAGGAGCGGACGGAGCCGGGGAGGCAGGCCAGTCCGTCACCCGGCGGAGCGGGTGCGGTGCGGGGGACAGCGCACGGCGGCCGGCCTGCTGACGTCTCACGGGCACCACTCCCGTCGCGGCGCGCCGCCGCGGTGGCCGGTCGGTCCGGCGACCGGGCGCACGACCCGGAGGCCGCCTCGTCCGAAAGGACGGCCTTAGCACAGGATAGCCACTCAGTCAATGAAATGTCCTCCCCGCGGGCGAGCGGGCGAGCGGGCGAGCGGGCGGACGGCGAACGGCGGCCGCGGCGACGGTCCGCGGGCCCGGCGGCCCCACGGGGCACGGGGCCTCTCGTCCCGGGCCGGGGATCCGGGCGAAAGCCCGCCCGGATCCGCCCGGCGCGCCCGCGGCCCGGGCGTCCGCGAAGGGCCCCCCGCACCGGTGCGGACTAGACTCTCGCTATGGCCGGGCGAATCGAGGACTACGCCCTGATCGGTGACCGCGAGACGGCCGCCCTCGTCGGCAGGGACGGCGCCATCGACTGGATGTGCGCCCCCCGCTTCGACTCACCCGCCTGCTTCGCCGCGCTCCTCGGCGACGCCGGCAACGGCAGCTGGTGGATCGGGCCGGCCGACCACCGCCCCGGCAACCGCCGCGCGTACCGCGGCGACTCCCTCGTCCTCGACACCGTCTGGGAGACGGCGAAGGGCGCGGTCAGGCTCACCGACTTCATGCCCTCCCGGGGCTCCGGGCCCCTCGTGGTGCGGATCGCCGAGGGGCTGTCCGGCCGCGTCGAGATGGGCACGGAGCTGCGCCTGCGCTTCGACAGCGGCCGGGTGGTCCCGTGGACCTGGACGGCCGACGCCCGCACCGTCGCCGCCGTCGCGGGCCCCGACTCGGCCTATCTGCGCCATCCCCCCGGCCTGAGCGTGCAGGCCGCCAAGCAGTGCGTCTCCTCCCGCTTCACGCTGCCCGCAGGGGAGCGCCTCGCGTTCGTCCTCGGCTGGAGCCCCTCCCATCTCGGCCCCGACCTGGGCGCGGACCCCGACGCCTCGCTCGCCCGCACCCTGGAGCACTGGCGGGCCTTCGCCGCCAACTGCCGCTACCAGGGCCCGTTCCGGGAGGCCGTGATGCGCTCCCTGATCACCCTCAAGGCCCTGACCTACGCCCCCACCGGCGGCATCGTGGCCGCCGTCACCAGCTCCCTGCCCGAGGCGGTGGGGGAGGGCCGCAACTGGGACTACCGGTACTGCTGGCTGCGCGACTCCGCCCTCACCCTCTCCTGCCTGCTGCGCAGCGGCTACCGGGAGGAGGCGGTGGCCTGGAAGGACTGGCTGCTGCGCGCGATCGCCGGCGAACCCGCCGACCTCCAGCCGGTCTACGGGGTCGGCGGCCAGCGCCGCCTCCCCGAGAGCACGGCCGACTGGCTCTCCGGCTACGAGGGCTCGGTGCCGGTGCGCTTCGGCAACGCGGCCGTCGGCCAGCTCCAGCTGGACGTCTACGGCGAGGTCGTCAACACGGTCTACTCGGCGATGCGGGCCGAGGTGCCCATCGGCCGCCCCGTCTGGTCGCTGCTCGCCTCCTTCATGGAGTACCTGGAGAAGCACTGGACCGAGCCCGACGCCGGGTTCTGGGAGGTCCGGGGCCCGCGCCGCCACTTCGTCCACTCCAAGGTGATGTCCTGGGTGGCCGCCGACCGCGCGCTGCGCATGGCGCGCGTCGCGGGGCTGCGCGGCCACACCGACCGGTGGCGGGCCATGCGCCGGGAGATCCGCGCCGAGGTGTGCCGCCTGGGCTGGGACGACGAGCGGTCCACCTTCGTCCAGGCCTACGGCTCCCGCGCCGTCGACGCGTCGGCCCTGCTCCTGCCCCGCCTGGGCTTCCTGCGCGCCGACGACCCCCGGCTGCTCGGCACGGTCGAGGCGGTCCGCCTGCTGGAGCGGGACGGGTTCCTCCGCCGCTACGCACCGGGAGCCGACGGCGTCCGGGGGGTGGACGGGCTGCCGGGCGACGAGGGCACCTTCCTGGCCTGCTCGCTGTGGTTCGCCGACGCCCTGGCCCTCACCGGCCGCCACCACGAGGCACGCGAGGTGTTCGAACGCGTGCTGGACGTCCGCAACGACGTGGGCCTGCTCTCCGAGGAGTGGGATCCGGCGGAGCACCGCCAACTCGGCAACACCCCCCAGGCGTTCAGCCATGTCGCGCTCGTGAACGCGGCCTTCGCCCTGCACGGCACCCGGGGGCCCGCCCGGCGCCCCGCGCGGCCCGGCGGCTGAGCCGCCCGGCCCGCCGGGGCCGGCCACCACCGACACCCCGCACCTCCGACCGACGGGAGCGCCCATGGAAGCACGGAGCAGGACACGACCGCGCCGCCGCGCCAGGGCGGCCGCCGCCTGCGCGGCCGGGCTCCTCCTCGCCGGCCTCACCGGGTGCACCGGCACCGCGCCCGACCCCGGCGCGCCCTCGGCCTCGCAGGGGACCTCCCACTTCACCGGCCTGGCCGCTCCCAACGGCCCCGTCCTCGCGGTGAAGATCGACAATGTGCGTCCCGCCCGCCCCCACACCGGTCTGGACGCCGCGGACCTCGTCTACGTCGAGCAGGTCGAGGCGGGGCTGACGCGCCTCCTCGCCGTCTACTCCTCGCGGCTCCCGCCGAGCATCGGCCCGGTCCGCAGCGCCCGCGAGTCCGACCTCGAACTCCTGCGCCAGTTCGGCCGCCCCGCCCTGGCCTACTCGGGTGCCCGCTCCGCGCTCCTGCCCGTGATCGAGGCCGCCCCGATCGCCGCCGTGACCCCCGCCGACGCCCCGGGGGCCTACGTCCGCGCGGACGACCGCCCCGCCCCGCACAACCTCTACCTCCGCCCCCGCCAGGCCCTCGACGCCGCGGAGCGGGTCGACGACGCCCGCGACATCGGGCTGCGCTTCGGCCCGCCGACGGGCACCGGCCGCGCCTCGCCCGAGCACACGGTGCGCTACCCGGCCGCCCGCTACACCTTCACCTGGTCGCCCGACCGCGGCGGCTGGCAGATCGCCATGGACGGCACCGCGGCGGCCACCGCGGACGGCACGGTCCTCGCCCCTGCCACGGTCGTGGTCCAGTACACCGAGATCCGGCCCTCGCGTTTCGCCGACCGCTCCGGCAGCACCACGCCGTACACCGAGACGGTCGGATCGGGCCGGGCCCTGGTGCTGCGCGACGGACGGGCCTTCGACGCGCGGTGGGAGCGTCCCACCGCCGAGGCCGGGACGCGGTTCACGACCCCCTCGGGCGAGCCGGCCGACTTCGCGCGCGGCCAGGTGTGGATCCTGCTCGCCCCCCGGTGACGCAGGCCGCCCGCCCCCGCCCCGCGGCGCCGGTTCCCGCACGGCCGACCGGGCCGTCCCGCCGTGCGGAACCGGCCGTGATGTGATGGCGTGGGGGCGGCGCGGGCGGTGGACGGAGGTGGCCGGGTGGCCCTGTTCCGCAAGGACCTCGGCGGCCGGGTGGCCCGGTTGCGCACCGGCGTCGGCGCTCGCACGAACCGGTTGCGCCGCGGCGGCGCCGACCATCGGCCGGGGCCCGCGGACCGGGCCGTCGACGCCTTCGGCTCCGCCCTCGACGAGCAGACCGTCGCCGAGGAACTCGCCGCCTTCGCCTGCCCCGGGCACTGCGACTCGGCCGCCGTCCACCTGCTGACCGGCGAGCGCGCCGACGGGCCGGACGCGCCCCTGCGACGCGTCGCCGAGCGGGGCGCGGCAGCCCACCTGGCCCTCCACACCGAGGCCGCCGCCCGCTTCCTGGCCGCCCCCGGCGGGCCGCACCGCGCGAGGGCCGCCACCCTGCGCTCCGGCGGCACCCAGGTCACCTGCCTGGCCGAGCCCCTGACGGCCCGCGGCCAGGTCCGCGGCGTCCTCACGGCCGTCCGCCAGGGGCGTTCCTTCACCCGGGAGCAGACCGCCGCACTGCACCACGCGGCCCGGCTCGCGGCCCTCCTCCTCGGCCACGCCCGGGCCCACGCCTCGACCCGCGACACCGCCCTGGACCTGCAGCGGGCGCTGCTGGCCGAACCGGGGCGCCCGCACCCCAACCTGGACATCGCCACCCGCTACCTGCCCGCCGGCGGCGGGGCGCTGGTGGGCGGCGACTGGTTCGAGACGGTGCGCCTGCACTACGGACGCACCCTGCTGGTCGTCGGGGACGTCATGGGGCACGGACTGGACGCCGCCGTGGACATGAACGCCTACCGCTCCGCGCTGCGCCATGTCGCGGCGGCCGACCTCCCGCCGCACCGCGTGCTGCGCCAGCTCGACACCATGGCCGCCCGCTCCCCCGAGCGGCGCCCGGCCACCTGCCTGCTGGTGCGCGTCGACCCGGCCCGGGGGACCGCGGCCTTCGCCAGCGCGGGGCACCTGCCGCCGGTGCTGTTCGCCGCCGACGGCCGGGCCGAACTCGTCGCGGTGCCCGTCGGCCCGCCCCTGGGCACCGGCATCGGCGGGTACGAGGTGCTCACCCGCGCCGTGGCCGGGGCCGAGACCCTGCTGCTGTTCACCGACGGACTGGTGGAGCGGCGCGGCGTGGACATCGACGCCTCGCTCGCCCACCTCTCCGGCCGCTGGCTGCCACCGGGCACCGGGGCGGAGGCGCTGCTGGACGCCGTGGTCGACCGCTGCGGGGCCACCCGGGCGGAGGACGACGTCGCCGTGCTCGCCGCCCGGGTCCGCGACCGTCCGGCCGGCGGGGACAGGGCGCCGGCCGGCGGCTGAGCCCGCGGGCCGGGCCGCCTGGGACCCGATGCCGGGGCGGGGCGCCGGCCCCGCCCCGCCCGCCCCCGGCCCGGCGGCCGTCCGGCCCAAGTCGGGCCCCGGCGAACGCGGTTGAACGCGGGGCGTGTGCGAGCGGCGACGCCGGGCGTGGGTATGCTGCGGGCGCGGTGAGCGGGTCCCGGAGGGCGGGTCGCGGGTCCCTTCGCTTCCTTCCCCGCCGATTCACTGGAGGCTTTGGTGTCCACTTCATTCCCCGACGCAACGGGTACGCCGGGCTCCGTCCCCCCGCCGGGCTGCCCCGCCCACGCCCACGGCCCCGCGGGCACGGGCACCCGCCGCCTGTTCGGCCCGGAGGCGGACTCCCCCTACGCCCTGTACGAGGTGCTGCGCCGCGAGCACGGCCCGGTCGCACCCGTCCTGCTGCCCGGCGACGTACCCGCCTGGTTCGTGCTCGGCCACCGCGAGAACCTCGAAGTCATGCGGTCGCCCTCGCAGTTCTCCTGCGACTCGCGCATATGGAACGTGCAACTCCAGGCGGACTCCCCGCTGCTGCCGATCACCGCGTGGCAGCCGCTGCTCGTCTTCGCCGACGGCGAGGAGCACGCGCGCCTGCGGGCCGCCGTCCGCGACAGCCTCGCCCGCTTCAACCGGCACGGCATCCGCCGCTACGTGGTGCGCTACACCCACCAGCTGATCGACGCCTTCGCCGGCAACGGCCGCGCCGACCTCGTCGCGGAGTTCGCCGAGCGGCTGCCCGTGCTGGTGCTGGCCCGCCAGTTCGGTGTGCCCGAGCAGGACGCCCTCCCCCTCGGGGCCGCCGTCCGCGACATGGTCAAGGGCACCGAGACGGCCGTGCAGAGCAACCAGTTCGTGGTCTCCGTCATGGCCGACCTGGTACGCCGCAAGAAGGAGGAGCCGGGCGACGACTTCACCAGCTGGCTCATCGCCCACGAGTCCGCACTCACGGACGACGAGGTCATGGAGCACCTGCGCCACGCGATGGTGGCGGCCAACGAGAACACCACCAACCTGATCGCCAACACCCTGCGGATGATCCTCACCGACCGCCGCTTCAGGGCGAGCCTGTCCGGCGGCTCGATGACCCTGCCCGACGCCCTCGACCAGGTCATGTGGGACGCCCCGCCGCTGGCCGTCGGCGCCTGCCGCTGGGCCACCGGCGCCACCCGCCTCGGCGACCAGCAGATCAAGCCCGGGGACCTGGTGCTGCTGGGCCTGGCCGCGGGCAACGTCGACCCGGAGATCCGCCCGGACCTCGCCGCGCCCGTGCACGGCAACCGCTCCCACCTGGCCTTCAGCAGCGGGCCGCACGAGTGCCCCGGCCAGGACATCGGCCGCGCCATCGCCGACACCGGCATCGACACCCTGCTCGCCCGGCTCCCCGACCTCCGCCTCGCGGTCCCCGAGACCGAGCTGCACGTGACCGCGTCGCTCGTCTCCAGCCGGCTGAACAACCTGCCGGCCGCCTTCACCCCCCGCCGCCCCGCGCGCGACACCGACACCGGGGCGGTCCCCGTCGCCCAGGTCCCCGTCGCCTCCGCCGGGCGCCCGCTGCCCGCGGCCGCGCCCGCCCCGGCCCCGGTGCCCGCCGCCGCGGCGGCCGGCACCGAGCGGGCCTCCTGGTGGGAGCGGCTCGTGCGCCGCTGACCGCCGGACGCGGCGGCGGGCCGTCCCCGCCGCCGCGGCGCGGCTCAGCCCGCCGGGACGGCCCCGTCCGCGCCCCGCCCGGCCAGGTGCACCGGCAGCGTCCGGAAGCCCTGCAGCGCGATGGACGACAGCCGCTGCGCCCCCGGAGCGGCCGCAAGCTCCGGCCAGCGGCCGAACAGGGTCCGCAGGGCCACCTCCGTCTCCAGCCGCGCCAGTCGGGCCCCCAGGCAGTAGTGCGCACCGAAGCCGAACGCGGCGTGGTCGCGGACCGTGGACCGGGTGTGGTCGAACCGCTCCGGGTCCTCGTGGCGGCCCGGGTCCCGGCCCGCGGCGAAGAGGCTGGCGATCACCGGCTCGCCCCGGGCCACCCGCACCCCGGCGATCTCCGTGTCCCGCAGGGCGTAGCGCATCAGCGCGTGGGGGACGGGCGAGGAGAAGCGCAGCCCCTCGTCCGCCGCCGCCGCCCATCTGCCCGGATCCTCGGACTCCAGCAGCCGGGCGAGCGCCTGCCGGTCCTCCAGCAGCGCGTGGACGGTGTTGGTGATGCCGTTGATCGTCGTCTCGTGCCCCGCGATCAGGACCAGGAACAGCGTCTCGACCAGCTCCTGCTCCGTGAGCCGGTCCTCCTCGTCGCGCGCCTGGATCAGCGCCGTGGTCAGATCCTCGCCCGGCGCCGCCCGCTTCGCGGCCACCAGGGTGCCCAGCGAGGCGTGGATGTCCGCCACCGCCGTGCGGATGTCGCCCGCCGCCCCCGGCGTCACCAGCCGCTCGAAGCGGTCCCGCAGCTCCGCCACCGCGGAGTCCGGGACGCCGAGCACCTCGCAGATCACCCGCACCGGCAGCGGATAGGCGAACTGCTCCCGCAGGTCCAGCGTCCTCGCGCCGGAGGCCTCCGCGGCGTCCAGCAGCTCCTCCGCGATCGCCTCGATCCGCGGACGCAGCGCCTCGATCGGCGCCCGGGTGAACGCCGCGCTCGCCAGACTCCGCAGCCGCCGGTGCTCCGCACCCCCCTGATGGAGCATCGCCGCCCCGCGGACCAGTGCGATCAGCTCCCAGTCGTCCGGTATCCGGCCCTCGGCCAGATCGGGCCAGTGCGCGGCGTCCTTGGTCAGGTCCTCGTGGCCCATCACCCGCTGCGCGGTGCCCAGATCGGTCGCCGTCCACGCCGCCACCCCGCCCGGCAGCTCCACCGCCACCAGCGGGCCCAGCTGGCGCAACTCCCTTGCCTGCGCCGCCGGATCGGCTTCGGGATCCAGCACGAAGAGGGTGCGCTGCTTCAGTTCCACAAACACTCCACAGGTGAGACACGGTCGGTCCCGGGCAGCCTAATCCGGCCACACGGGCGATCACAGAGGGCGAGGGACCCGGCGGCCGGTGAGGTCTCCGCCCGGGGCATGACACCGCCTCGTCGCGGGCACCCGCAGGCCACGGACACGCGCGCCGCCCACCGCGCGCTGCGGCGCACCTCTCGCCGCTGCGCAGGCAGGGATCGGCCTGCTGGCGGAGAATCGTCGTGGCGCGGCCCGTCCCCGGGGCCCGTCCGGCGACGGGACCACCCGCCGGAGCCGGGGAGGTCACCGCGGCCGGCGCGGAGAACCGACCGTCGCAGAAGGGACGGAAAGACCGTGGCACGACCGAAGATCCTTGTGGTGGGCGCCGGCTTCGCCGGGGTCGAGTGCGTACGCCGACTGGAACGCGAGCTCTCGGCATCCGAAGCGGAGATCGTGCTGGTCACGCCGTTCTCGTACCAGCTGTACCTGCCACTGCTGCCCCAGGTCGCGGCCGGGGTCCTCACCCCCCAGTCGGTGGCCCTCTCGCTGCGCCGCAGCCGCCGCCACCGCACCCGCATCATCCCCGGCGGCGCGATCGGCGTGGACACCGCGGCGAAGGTGTGCGTGATCCGCGACATCACCGGCGACACCGTCGCCCAGCGCTACGACTTCCTGGTGCTGGCGCCCGGCAGCGTCACCCGCACCTTCGACATCCCCGGGCTCGCGGAGCAGGGGCGGGGGATGAAGACCCTGGCCGAGGCGGTGTACATCCGCGACCACGTCATCGCCCAGCTCGATCTGGCCGATGCCAGCCACGACGAGGCCGAGCGCGCCTCCCGCCTCCAGTTCGTCGTCGTCGGCGGCGGCTACGCGGGCACCGAGACGGCCGCCTGCCTCCAGCGCCTGACGGCCGGTGCCGTCAGGCGCTACCCGCGGCTCGACCCCGGGGAGATCACCTGGCACCTGGTGGACATCGCACCGCGGCTCATGCCCGAACTGGGGGAGCGGCTCGGGGACGTGGCGCTCGGCATCCTGCGCCGCCGCGGGATCCAGGTGTCCCTCGGTGTCTCCGTGGCCGAGGCCGGGCCGGAGAAGGTCACGCTCACCGACGGCCGGGTGCTGCCGTGCCGCACGCTCATCTGGACCGCGGGCGTGGCCGCCAGCCCGCTCGTCGCCACCCTGGGGACCGAGACCGCCAGGGGCCGCCTGGTGGTGCGGCCCGACCTCACCGTCCCCGGGGTGGGCGGGGTGTTCGCGCTGGGCGACGCGGCCGCCGTGCCGGACCTCGCCAAGGGCGGGGACGCCGTCTGCCCGCCCACGGCCCAGCACGCGAGCCGCCAGGGCCGCAGGGCCGCGGCCAACGTCGTCGCCGTCCTGCGGGGGGCCCCGCTGCGCCCCTACACCCACAAGGACCTCGGGCTCGTGGTCGACCTCGGGGGCAAGGACGCGGTCTCCAAGCCCCTCGGCATCGAACTGCGGGGGCTGCCGGCCCAGGCGGTCGCCCGCGGCTACCACTGGAGCGCACTGCGGACCAACGTCGCCAAGATCCGTGTGATGACCAACTGGCTCCTCAACGCGGTCGCGGGCGACGACTTCGTGCGCACCGGCTTCCTGGCCCGCAGGCCGGCCACGCTGCGGGACGCCGAGTTCGTCGACGCCTATCTGACGCCCGAGCAGGTCCGGGAGCACACCGCCTCGCTGCGGGCCGGTCTCGACGGACCGCCCACCGGATGACCCGGACCCCGGCCGCGCGCCCGGCGCGGTGGCGCGAACCGCCGCGCGCGGGGCACGCCCGCCGGGGCGGGGCCGGGCCGTGAAGGGGCGTGCGGAGTGCTCCGCCGCGGCACCCCGGGTGCGGCGGCGGAGCACGGCGTGCGCGGGGGCGCCCGCGCACGCCCGCCGGGCCGCCGGGCCTCCCCGGCCGCCCCGTCCGCAACACCGGGGGCGGGCCGCGGTGCCGCGCCGCACACGGCACGGCCGTCCGCTCCCGTGCCCCGGTCGGCGTGAACTTCCTCGTCCCCACCCGTGTCCCCCCGCACCTCTCGCCAGTTGAACGGGGCATGAAGAAGCGCAGCCTCCTCGCCGTCATGTCCCTCGCCACCGGTGCGGTGATCGCCGCCGTCAGCCCGCCGCCCGCCGCCCAGACCGGCTCCCTGGACGAGGCCCGTCACACGGGGGACACCCTCAGCCGCGTGGACGACGCCACGGGTGACATCGAGGAGACCGTGCACACGGCCGTGCACGCCGCCACCGACCGCCTCGCCTGAGCACGCCTCCCGCAGCGCACGGGCGCTCCGGGCCGGGGCCGGCCGGGGCTCACCCCGTCCGGCGCCCCACGGCCAGCAGGTACTCCCAGTCCATCGCCCCGGACCCCGAAGGGTCCCCGTGGTGGCGTGCGAGGTCCGCCAGTTCGCGGTCGAGGGCGGCCGTGCGGCCGGGGTCGTCGGCGACACCCCGGTAGACCGCGATCGCCGGGCCGTAGCGGGTGGCGAAGTAGTCCCGGAAGGCCTCGGGGGTGGCGAAACTCTCCACCCGCAGCATCTCCCTGCGCATGCCGAGTTCGGAGACGCCCTCGCCGAGCAGTTCCCGGACATACGCCTCGTCACCCCACAGCGGAGGGGGCTGCGCGCCCGGCGGGGGCGTGGGGGCATAGGGCTTCATCACCGCGAACATCCGTCCGATGAACCCCTGCGGCGTCCAGTTGATCAGCCCGATCGTCCCGCCGGGGCGGCAGACCCTCAGCAGCTCCGCGGCGGTCGCCTCGTGGTGCGGCGCGAACATGACCCCGACGCACGACATGACCGTGTCGAAGGCCGCGTCGGGAAACGGGAGCTGCTCGGCGTCGGCCTCCCGCCAGTCCAGCCGCACCCCGCTCTCCTCGGCCGCCTGCCGCCCCCTCTCCAGCAGTGCGGGGGTGAGGTCGGTGGCCACGACCTCGGCCCCGGCCAGGGCAGCCGGGATCGCGGCGTTCCCCGCACCGGCCGCCACGTCCAGCACCCGCTGGCCCGCGCCGATCCCGCAGGCGTCGACCAGCCTGCGGCCCAGCGCGGGGATCAGCTCGGAGGCCAGCGCGGCGTAGTCCCCGAGCGCCCACATCGCGCGGTGTCTGCTCTTCAGGGCACGGTCGGCCTCGGCCGCGCCGATCGCCTCGGTCATCGGGACTCCTTCGGGACACCCCGCCCCGCGGCGGCCCGGCGGGCCGCCGCGGGGCGGGGTTCGTGCGGATGGTCCGTCCCGCCCCTCCCCACCAGGGTAGGAGCCGTGCGCACGGCCCCCAACAGGGGCCACGCAGCGCTCACGCCCCACCACGCACCGCCTCCGCCGTGCCCGGCAGGCGCCCCCGGCCCGTAGGGTGGCCGCGATGCGGCGGACAGGACGGTCAGGAGAGCGGACGTGACGGACGGCGGGGCACCGCGGAGGGCGGACGGAGGCGGGGAGCGCCTGGTCTACGGGTGCATGGGGCTCGGCGGCAGCTGGGGACCGGAGCCCTACGGCGCGGACGACGTCGCCGTGGCGGAGGCGGCCGTCGAGGCCGCCCTGGAGATCGGCGTCACCACCTTCGACCACGCCGACATCTACCGGCACGGCAAGTCCGAGGCCGTGTTCGGGGAGGTGCTCGCCCGCGCCCCGGGGCTGCGGGACCGGCTCACGCTCCAGACCAAGTGCGGCATCCGCCTCGCGGACGGGGGGCGTCCGGGCGTCTACGACCTGCGCGGGCGGACCATCGCCCACCGTGTCGAGGAGAGCCTGGCGCGGCTGCGCACCGATCACGTCGACGTCCTGCTGCTGCACCGGCCCGACCCCCTCGCCGACCCGGACGACGTCGCCGAGGCCCTTGCGGGTCTGCACCGGCAGGGGCTGGTGAGGCGGTTCGGCGTCTCCAACATGTCCGCCGCCCAGATCGAGTCGCTGCGCTCACGTCTGGACCTCCCGCTCACGGTCAACCAGCTGGAGCTGAGCCTGCACCGGCGGGACTGGCTGGAGGCCGGGGTGCTCGTGAACACGCCCGCCGCCACGGCGCTCGGCTTCCCGCCGGGGACGCTGGAGTACTGCCGGGACAGCGGTGTGCGGCTGCAGGCCTGGGGAGCCCTCGCCCAGGGCCGCTACACGGGAGGGGAGTCGACACCCGAGGAGGCGGCGACGGCACGGCTCGTCGCCGAACTCGCCCGCGCCAAGGGCACGACGCCCGAGACGGTGCTGCTGTGGTGGCTGCAGCGGCACCCGGCGGGTATCGCCCCGGTGGTGGGCAGCACCCGCCCGGAGCGCATCAGGGCCTGCGCCGACGCCCTCGGGCGCGGGCCGGAACTCGACCACGAGGAGTGGTACGCGATCTGGCTGAGCGCCCGGGGCGGGCCGCTGCCCTGACCGCCGGGGAGCCGTTCGCCGGAGCGGGCGCTGGTCCCGTGTGCGGACGAGGAGCCGCCGATCCGGGCGCCGGACCGGTCCCGGCCGGTGCCGCCGATGCGGCCCGGGGAACCCGAGCGGGCGGGCCACGACGACGTCCGCGCCGGCACCACCACGCTGTTCGCGGCCTTCGACGCGGCCACCGGCACGGTGACCGGGACCCCGCACCGCCGGCACCGCGCCGAGGAGTGCGGGAAGCTCCTGACCAAGCCCGACGGGGAGCTCCCCGCCGGACTCCGGGCCCATCTGGCCACCCTAGGACCGGGCCGCCGCCAGCCAGCCGATCACACGGTCCACCGCGCCGAAGTCGAGCCGTGCGATGTCCGCCACCGCCGCGTGGTCGGCCGGGGTGAGCCGCACCCCTGCCGCGTCCAGGGCGCAGTGCAGCAGGACCCGGTGCACCTCGGCCGGTGCCAGCGTCCGGCCCGGACCCGGGGCGGGCCCGGGCACCGTGAGGGGCAGCGGCGGCGTCCCGCCGCCCTCCTCCCGTACGGAGTCCCCGCCCCCGCTGCCCGGGAGCCGTCGCCCGCCCGGCGGCTGACGCCACCTCATGCCGGTCCGTCCGGGCCGAGGACCACGTGCAGCCGCTGCAGCGCCCTGCGCCGGAGGGCCTTGACCGCCCCCGGGCTCCGCCCGCCCAGCGCCTGCCCGATCCGGTCGTTGGGCCATCCGCCCCAGTACTGCAGGAGCAGCACCGTGCGGTGACGCTGCGGCAGCGAGGCCACCGCGATCCGCACCGGCTCGCGGGCGAGCCCGCCGAGGGCGCTCTCCTCCGCCGAGGCGGCGGTGGCACAGGAGAACGCCCTGCTGTCCGCGACCAGCACCTCCCGGCGCACCCGCGACGAGCGGTAGTGGTCGATGACGAGGTTGCGGGCGATGGCGCAGAACCAGGCCCCGATGTCGGCTCCGCCGGGGGAGTAGCGTCCGATCGCGCCGAGCGCCCGCACGAAGGTGTCGCTGGTGAGGTCCTCGGCGAGATGGGTGTCGTGCACCCGGGAGCGCACGAAGCCCAGGACCTCCTGGCGGTAGGCACCGTACAGCGCGGCGAACGCCTCCTCGTCGCCCTCCCGCGCGTGCTGGACGGCCGATGCGGGCGCTGACCGGGGCGTTCTTCGGATAACCTGCTGGTTCAAGGCCTTCCCCAATTCTGGTTGCGGGGCGGTCGAGAAGGGGTCGCCGGGTCGCATCCGGCGGCCCCGCTTCGGTGCCCGGGTCTCCGGGACACCCGACCGGTGGGGTGTCGGCAGGGGCCGGCCCGGCGTCCGATCCGCTGTCCGCCGGGGGCCGGGGCTTCGGAGGCCCCGGCCATGCGCCGCCCCTGCCTGACTGCGGACCAAATTGTCTGAATCTCATGGCCTATGCCCCGGGAAAGCGTCATTCGTTATCCGATGGATACTTTGGGTCCGGCGTACGCCCGGCGCACCCGCTGTTCGTCGACAGGGGTACGGAGTCCTTCGCACCGCCGCGCGGCGGACGGCCCGGCGCGACCGCAGGGGCGTCGCGCCGGGACGGCCCCGATCCGGGGAACTCCCCGATCCACGACGCCGTGGTGCGGTCCTGGCGGGCTGCCCCGGCCCGTACCGGGTGCCCGACCCCTGCCCCCGCCCGTACCGGGTGCCCGACCCGCCGGTACGGCCCCCGGGAGGAGCGGGTCCGCCGCGGCGCCCGCGTGCGCCCCGCGCACGGCAGCCCGTTCCCGCGCCCCTGAAGGGTGAGGCGGGGGCGCGGGTGTCCGGCCAGGGGCGGGTGACGGTCCGCCACCACCAGGGCGGCCGGTGCCCGCACGGGCGATGCCGCCCGCGGCCGGAGGGCCGGGGGCGGCATCGTCGGGGTGCGGCCGGGGCCGTACCCCCCGTCAGCGACGGGCCAGCTGGCGCTCCCCGCTCGGGCCCGGCTCGTACGGCAGCCCGTAGTGGGTGAAGACCGCCTCCTCGTCCTGTGCGGGCAGGACGTCGTCGGTGCCCATGCTCGGGGCGTCCTTGACCTGGTTCTTGGAGTACGCGACCCGGATGTACCCCGGGCCGGCGACGGCGTCGAGCAGCGGCACGAAGGTCAGGCGGCGCCGGGTGGGCAACCCCATGGCCACGGTGATCACGGTCGGTTCGTCACTCCTGGTGTCGACGTAGACGGCCTCCAAGGTGCCGATCTTCTTGCCCTCCTCGTCCACGACCTCCTGGTTGCGCCACTCGCGGATGTCAGCGCTTCGGACCACGGTCTCTCTCCTTGCCCTCGCCGCCGCACCCGGGCCGGGGCTGCCGACCGGGAAGGGCGCGGATGCCCGCGCAGCGGGCCTGGACTCCCATCGTGCCCGCACTGTCCGGCGACGCGCGCGCTGTAGGCACCTGTGCGGAGTGCTCCGGGGGCGGCGGGGCCGGCACGCTGCGGGGGACGGCGGCGCCCCGCGCCGCGGCGCCCGCCGGGCCGACCGGGCGGGTCAGCCGGTGCCGCGGGCCTGCCGGAAGCGGGCCAGGCCGTCCTCCAGCGCCACCACGGGGTCGGGGTAGTCCAGCCTCCCCCGCACGTCGCTGGGCAGGCGCCACGGCGTGTGCACCGCGCTCCCCTCGACCTCCGCGAGCTCCGGCACCCAGCGGCGGACGTACTCCCCCCGCGGGTCGTACCGGCGGGCCTGCGCCAGCGGGTTCAGCACCCGGTTCGGGCGGGTGTCCGTCCCGGTCCCGGCCACCCACTGCCAGTTCAGCTGGTTGTTCGCCACGTCCCCGTCCACCAGGTGGTCGAGGAAGTGGCGCGCCCCGATGCGCCAGTCCACGTACAGGGTCTTGGCGAGGAAGGACGCGGCGAGCAGCCTTCCCCGGTTGTGCATCCACCCCTCGTGCAGCAGCTGCCGCATCGCCGCGTCGACCACCGGGTAGCCGGTGCGGCCCTCCTTCCAGGCGCTGATCTCGTCCGCCGCCTCCCGCTCGCCGCGCCATCGGTCCCGGCGGTCCCGGTAGTCCGCGGACGACGCCGCCGGCCGGGCGGCGAGCACCTGGTGGTGGAAGTCGCGCCAGCACAGCTGCCGTACGAAGGCGTCCGCCCCCGCGCCCCCGTGCTCCCGGGCCCGGTGCACCAGCTCGCCGACGGAGACCGCGCCGAAGTGGAGGAAGGGCGACAGCCGCGAGGTCGCGTCCCCGGGCAGGTCGTCGTGGCGGTCCTCGTAGGCGTCGAGGTCCCGCCGCTTCCAGGTGAGGAAGCGCTCCCGGCCCTCGCTCTCCCCGCCGGCCGGCACCCCCGGGGCGACCCCCTCCACCGCCTTCCGGGCGGGCACCTCCTCGGAGGCGGTGGACGCGGGGACCCGCACGCGGCGAGGGGCCCCCAGCGGTGCCCGCAGCCTCTCGCGCGACCAGCGCCGGAAGTACGGGGTGAACACGGCGAAATGGTCGGACCCCGCGGGCAGCACGGCCCCCGGCGGCACGGCCGTCACCGAGCCTTCGTGCACCCGCAGTTCCGCCCCCGCCCCCGCCGTCGCCGCCCGCAGCCGCTCCTCGCGGTGCACCGCGTAGGCGCTGACCCCGGCGGCCATGTGCACCTCGCGCGCGCCGGTCTCCGACACGACCCGCGCCACCTCCCGGGGCGTATCGCCCGAACGGACGACCAGGCGGCCACCGCGCTCCCGCAACCCCGCGTCCAGGTCGGTGAGGCAGTCGGCGAGGAACGCCGCCCGGTTGGGTGCACCGAAGCCCGCGGCCTCGATGCCCCGGTCCCGGACGAACAGCGGGACGACGTCGTCGGCGGCGTCCAGCGCGGCCCTCAGCACGGGGTTGTCCCGCACCCTCAGATCGGAGGTGAACAGGACGATCGCGACGCTCATGGCGCGGCTCCTCGGCAAGCGGGGTGGGGGCGGTACACGGTGGGTTCGGCGCCCGCCGCCCGATCGGATGCGCCGGGGCGGCCCGCCGCACCCCCCCCGCCCGGCGCGTGCGCGGGCGAGCCGCGCGGGGGCGCTTCCCCCGGGAGGGCCCGGCCCGGGCCGGGTGCCGTCAGTACGCGGTGGACACGGCCGCCATGTCGGCCGAGGCGTAGCCCTGCTCCGACGCCGCGGCGAAGCGCGCGCGCACCGCGTCGAGGAGGGTGCTGTCGGTATGCGAACCGTCCATGGCCTCCTTGACCAGGTCGAGGTCCTTGAGCAGGGTGGCGATCCCGAAGGACGGCGTCCAGTCCTCGTTGATCATCGCCTCCCCCTTGAGCCGCACATAGGGGGCGTCGACCGCGGATCCCGCGACCGCGTCCAGGAAGTCCTGCGGCTCCAGGCCGAGCCGCCTGGCCAGGGCGAGCGACTGCGCGACCCCGCTCACCAGGGTCGCGGCCCAGGCGTTGGCCGCGAGCTTCAGACGGCTGGCCGCCCCGTAGGCCTCGCCCGCCCACTGGGTGCGGGTCCCGATGGCCGCGAGCACCGGCGCCACGGCCTCGCGCAGCTCCGACGGGCCCGACACGAGGACCGTCAGCTCGCCCTGCTCGGCCGGGCCGCGGGTGCCGAGCACCGGAGCGTCCAGCGTCCGCAGCCCGTGCCGCGAGGCGAGTTCGGCGAGCCTCCGGGCGCCGTCGACCCCCACCGTCGTGCACTGGAGCCACACCGCGTCCCCGGCGACGGCATCCGCGCAGGCCGACATCACGGCCGCCACGGACTCCGCGTCGAAGAGCGTCGTGACCACGGTCCCGGCGCCCGCCACGGCCTGCCCGGGTGTCGCGGCGACGAGGGCGCCTTCCCCGGCCAGCGGACGGGCCCGCTCGGCGCTGCGGTTCCACACCGCGACGTCGAGTCCGGCCCGCAGCAGGCTGCGGGCCATGCCGCTGCCCATCATGCCGGTTCCGAGGACGGCCACGCGTGGGGTCATGGTGGAGGCAACTCCCGTCGGGGATCGGCGAAGTGCGCACCGCGAAGGGGCCCGGCGCGCGCCGTGGGCCCCGACACGTCGTCGGACGCCGGGTCAGACTACGGGCTGTCCCGCCGTAGACCGTGGATCAGCGCGCGGCGGCGGGACGCGGTGCCACCGGGCCTCCTCGACGGTCGTTCCCGTACCCGGTGCACGGTCCACGGTGGCCGCCCGGCCGCGTGCGCCCGCCGGGGAGCACGGGACGGGCCGTGCCCGCCCCCGTGTCCGCCGAGGCGGATCAGGCCCGCACCACCCGCGGCCCGAGCGCCGCGTACCGCCGGGCCTCGGACACGGGTAGCCCGGTGTCCGTGACGACCGCCTCCAGGTCCGCCACCTCGCCGAAGCGGCACAGCCGCACCACCCCGAACACGGCGTGCGCCCCGACGAGGATCCGCCGCCCGGCGCTGCGCAGCGCCTGCGCCCGCACCTCGCCCACCGCGGGATCGGCCGTGGTCAGCCCGAAGTCGCAGGAGACGCCGTCGGCCCCGACAAAGGCCAGGTCCACGGCGACGCCCGCCAGCATCCGCACCGTCCAGGCGTCCGCGGCCGCCGTGCCGGGGGCCCGGACCCGGCCCCCGAGCAGCAGTACGGTGGTGTGCGCGGCCCCGGCCAGCAGCGCCGCCACCGAAGGCGAGGCGGTCACCACCGTCAGCGCCCGGTCCTGCGGCAGCGCCTCGGCCACCAGGCAGGCCACCGGGCCCTCGTCGACGAACACGGTCTCCGACACGCCCAGCAGCCGCGCGGCGGCCAGGGCGATCCGCGGCGCCTGCGGCGGCGCGGGCGGGCCCTGCCACGGGGGAGGCCCCGCGGCAGGGCCCGCCCGCGCCACGGCGCCCCCGTGGGTGCGCCGCACCAGACCGTCGTCCTCCAGGGCCTTCAGGTCGCGCCGCACCGTCTCGCGGGACACGCCGAAGAGCCCGGCCAGCACGTCGACCCGCACCAGCCCCTCCCGTCGCACCGCCGCCAGGACGGCCCGGCGGCGCTCCCCGGCCCCGGCGGGCCGGGCCGCGCGGCCGTCACCCGCCTGACCCGGGAGGCGCCCGGTGCCGGGGAGCGGCCGCTCCCCGCCCCTCACGGGCCCACCCGGCGCGCGGCGGTGGACGCGGCCCTGGCCGTCTCCCTCCGGGTCCCGGCGGTGTGCCGGAGCCCCGGGACAGGCACGGCGGGACCGGGGCGGGGGCGGGGGCGCCCGTGGTGCCGGGCTCGGCTCAGGTGCATCGGCGGCGTGCCCCCGTCGCGGTCGCAGGGAAGGTCGGGCACCGCCACCCTCCCCCCGCCCGCGCCCGGCTACGCGCCCGGTCACCCGCGGCGGTGACTCGTCGGATCATGCGCCCGCAGAGGCCCGCCCGGGCCGGGGCTCCCTCCCGCGCCCCGGCGCGGAGCCGCCGCGGCGCACGGCCAGCAGGGCCACGTCGTCGATCCGGTCCGGGGCCTCGCGCCCCGCCAGGAAGTCCACCAGGGCGTCCAGGTCCTCGCCGCGACCGCGGGCCCCGGCACGCCACCGGCGCAGGTCCTCCGCCATGCCGCGCACGCAGGTGTCGATGTCGGCGTCGCGCCGCTCGACCAGGCCGTCGGTGAACAGCAGCAGGACGTCCCGGCCGCCCAGCACGTCCGCGGTCGTCGGATACACCGCCCCCGGGTCCACACCGAGCGGCAGGCCCCCGTCGAGCCGCAGTTCCTCCACCGCCCCCGGCCCCACCCGCACCGGGTGCGGGTGCCCGGCTCGCGCCCCGCGCAGCACTCCGCCGGCGGGGGAGAGCACCAGGTAGGCGCAGGTGGCGAAGCGGTCCGTGTCCAGGTCGCAGAGCACCCGGTTGACCTGCCCCAGCACCGCGCCCGGAGCCAGACCCGGCTCCGCGCAGGCGCGCAGCGCCACCCGCAGCCGGCCCATCACCGCCGAGGCGTGGGCGTCGTGCCCCTGGACGTCCCCGATCACCAGGGCCGCGGTGCCGTCCCCGAGGGCCGGCGCGTCGTACCAGTCGCCGCCGATCTGCATCCCCTGCTGGAGGTCGGTCGCCCGCTGGAGTTGCGTGTCGAACAGCCGTGCCCGCTCCAGGCTCTGCGCGAGGATGACCGCCACGGCCGTGTAGAAGGTGCGCTCCTCCGCGCCGAAGCGGCGGGGCCCGGCGAAGGGGATCAGACAGGCCCCGGGGGCCCGGTCCACCGGACCGAGTGAGAGCACCGCCCACGCCCGCGGCGGCAGCGCCCCCGCGGCGGCCGCGCCCCAGGGGCCCGACAGGTCCTCGACGAACAGCGGCCGCTCCCGGACGGCCGCCCCGGCCATCGCCTCGTGCGCCGCGGCGCGCAGCCGACGCGGCCCGGGCGCGACACGGCTCCCTCCCACGATCTGCAGCCGACCGCCCTCCACCACTCCCAGGACCAGGTTCTCCGCCCCCAGCGCCGGGCGCGCCAGATCCGTCATTACCCGTGTCACGTCCGCGACCGTCACCGCCCGCGACAGGGCCCGGGTCAGCGTGTGGAGGAACGCGTCCCGCGCCCCGCCCGTGCGCGGCGCCGCCTCCGGCGCGCCGTCCCCGTCCCCGGACTCGTACACCAGCCCCAGGGCACGCACCGGGCGCCCCCGCTCGTCCGGCACCACCCGCCCGAGCTCCGTCAGGCGGTGCACACTGCCGTCCCCGTGCACCACGCGGTAGCCGATCCGGTAGGCACCGGCGGCTCCGTCCGCGCGCACCGTCCCCGCCGCCGAGGCGGTGACCTCGGCGATCGCGCCCTGGACCGGGGGCACGTCGTCCGGGTGCAGACGCCGGAAGAACGTCTCCCCGCTCCCGTCGAAGGCGCCGGGGTCCACCCCGAAGACGGTGCAGGTCCGCTCGTCCCGGTACACGTCGTCCGCCGTCAGGTCCCAGGCGAAGACACCCGCCCGCGCCGCCTCCATCGCGTCCGCCGGCGGCCCCCGCACGGAGTGCGCCCGCAGGGCGGGCGCGCAGCAGTCCGCCACCAGGTCCAGCCCGCCGCCCCCGCGGCCCGGGGGGCCGGAGGGGTGCGCGGCCGTCCCGCGGGCGGTCCCGCCCGGGACGGCCTCGACGGCGAGCGCACCGAGCCGCTCACCCCCCGACTCCAGCGGGACCAGCAGCACCGAGCGCCCCCCGTACCCGGCGACCGCGCGCCGCCCGCCGCGGACCACCGCCCGCACCTCGGCCTCCGGCACCTCGGCGCCGTGCTCCGCGTCGCCTCCGGCCCGGTACGCGTCGAGGGCGTCGCCGCGCCGCACATAGAGCGTCTTGCGCCCGGGCGGCACCGCCCGGGCGCCCGCGGCGGCCAGCGCCTCGAGCACGGCGCCCGGGCTCTCGCAGCGGACCAGCCGCGCGAGCAGCGCGGCCCCCTCGGCCCCTCGGCCCCCTCGGCCATGAGGCGGACACCTTCCGGGACGGCGACGGCGGTGCGGACCACGGACCGCCGTCCGGCGCGCGGAACACCGCCTCCTCGACATGGCCAGACGCACCCGGGCCTGCGCGGCCACGGCCGGGTGGCGCCCGGTGCCCCCACGTCCGAACCTGGAGGCACCGGGACGCGTCCGCCGCGCGCGCCCGGCCCGCGTCGGGAAGGCGGTACGACGGTGGAGGAGCCCGCTGCGAGGCACCGGCCGGGACCGGCCCCCGAGGCCCGGGACCGTCCGCTGCCGCTCCACGGGAACGGGGAGGACCCCCTCGGAGAGGCGGTCATGGACGCCCTGTTCGCGCAGGCCGCGGTGGCCGTCTACGCCCTCGACCGCGAACTGCGCATCGAGCGCGTGGGCCCCCTCGGCGGCCTGCCCCGGGGGCTGCCGGTCCTCGGCCGCGCCCTCGGCGACGTCTACCGGCTCGATCCGCCGGACGACGCGGACGCGATCGTCTCCCGGACCCTGAGCACCCGGCGGCCGTCCCGGCTGAGGGTCACGGGGCACGCGGCCGGGACCGAGTCCCGCCGCATCTACGAACTCGCCGTCCACCCCGTCGGGCCGCTTGGGCGGGAGCCCGCCGGGGTGCTCGCCATGGTCGCGGACGTCACCGAGCGCCAGCGCGCCGCCGCCCGCGCCGCCTCGCTCGACGCCGTCCGCGCGCGCGTCGGGCAGTCCCTGGACCTGGCCACCACCTGCGAGGACCTGGTGAAGGCCGTCGTCCCCGCCTTCGCGGACATCGCCGTGGTGGAGATCATCGACGAGATGCTGCGCGGAGCCGACCTGCCCCTCGGCCCCTTCGGCCAGGGCACACCGCTGCGCCGCACGGCCTTCCTCGGCCCGGAGGGCGGCAGCGGACCGGCGCACCCCGTCGGCGACGTCCGCAGCCTGCCGCACCCCACGCCCTACACCCAGGCCCTGGGCGACCTGCGGCCCCGCCTGGTGCGCATCCCGCCCGACACCGCATGGCTCGCGGCCGACCCCGACCGGGCCCGGGCCATCCGCGACTACGGGGCGCACTCCCTCCTCGTCGTGCCGCTCGCGCTGCGCGGCACCGCGCTCGGCCTGATCAGCCTCTACCGCTGCAAGGGCTCCGAGCCCTACCGGTCCGACGACCTGTCCTTCGCCACGGCGCTCGCCGCGCACACCGCGCTCAGCGTCGACAACGCGCGCCGCTACGAACGCGAGCACTCCATCGCCTCCACCGTGCAGCGCCGCATGCTGCCCCCCGACGGCCAGCTCCGCTCCCTCGTCGCCGTCGAGACCGCCCATGTCTACCTCCCCGGACGCAACAGCGGCTGCTGGTTCGACGTCATCCCCCTCTCCGGGGCCCGCACCGCCCTCACCGTCGGACGCGTCACCGGCAACGGCATCCAGACCGCTGCCGCCATGGGGCAGCTGCGCACCGCCGCACGCACCCTGGCCTCGCTCGACCTCGAACCCGACGAACTGCTCGCCCGGCTCCACGACACGGCCTCCACCCTGGCCCGGGAGCGGGCCGCGCACCCCGCGGGCGACACCCGCCCCCAGCCCCTGACGGCCTCCTGCGTCTACGCCATCTACGACCCGCTCACCCGCCGGTGCACCCTGGCCGGGGCCGGCGGGATCACCCCTGCGGTGCTGGCACCCGACGGACGGGGCGCGGTCCTCGACGTGCCCCACGGCCCGCCCCTGGCCTCCGCGACAGCCGACACCTCCCCCTACGGCACCCGCACCGTCGAACTCGAACCCGGCTCCCTGATCGCGCTGTACACGGGGGAACCCGGTCTCCTGTCCGGCGCCGGGAGCCGCCCCCTCGACGAGGTCCTCACCCCGACCGACCGCCCCCTGCACGAACTGTGCGACGCCGTCGTCTACAACACGGTCGCCACCACCCACGGCACCGTGCTGCTCCTCGCACGCACCGGTGCGGTCGCCGCGAGCGACCAGGGGACCTGGGAACTCGACCACGGGGACCGGGCGCCCGCCGCGGCGCGCGGGCTGCTGCGCCGCCAGGCGGCCTCCTGGGGGCTCCCCCCGGAGGTCACCGACGCCGCCGAACTGCTCGTCAGCGAACTCGTCACCAACGCCGTCCGCTACGGGGCGCCACCGGTCACCCTGAGGCTGCTGCACACCTCCTCCCTCACCTGCGAGGTCCACGACGGCAGCCAGGTCACGCCCCACCTGCGCCATGCGCGCACCGTCGACGAGGGCGGCCGCGGGCTGTTCATCGTCTCCCGGCTCGCCGCCCACTGGGGGACCCGCTACGCCCCCGAGGGCAAGACCATCTGGGCCGAGATCGACATCCCGCCCTGACCGGGTACCGGGCCGGCACCGGGGCCGTGCCCCGTGCCGGTGCACCTCAGGTGCTGTGCTCGCACGGCCCGTCCGCGGAGGCGGCGGCCTCCCGCTCCGCCGGGCGGGCGGCCCGGCTCCGCCCCGCCACCACGTCCGCCAGCGCGATGGCCAGCGCCGCGACGACGAACGCCACCGACACCAGCAGACCCGCGTCGTACGCCGCCGCCCAGGCGCCGCCGTCGAGCCGCCCGAAGAACACCGCGCCCACCGCCGCGATCCCGATGGCCGATCCCACCCGCTGCGCGGTCTGGAGCGTGCCGCCGGCACTGCCCGCATGGGCCACCGGCACCTCGGCCAGCGTCAGGGCCTGGTTCGGCGAGATCACCAGCCCGCTGCCCAGCCCCGCCAGCAGCAGCGGTCCGGCCATGGCCCAGCCCACCCCCCGGCCCGGCACCAGGTGGACCGCGAGCGCCGTCCCGGCCAGGCCCACGGCCACCAGCGCCAGGCCGGTGGCGATCAGCGGCCTGCCGAACCGGCTCACCAGCCTGCCGCCCACCGTCGCCGACACCCCGGACGCCAGCGCGAACGGCGTCAGCGCCGCCCCTGCCAGCAGAGCGGTGTACCCCAGGCCGCTCTGGAGGTAGAGCGTCGACACGAAGAAGATCGACGTGAACCCGGCGAAGTAGAACAGGATCAGCAGGCATCCCAGCCAGTAGCCGCGCACCCGGAACAGGGACAGCTTGACCACCGGCTCGCCTCCGCGACCCGCCCAGAACCGCTCCCAGGCCGTGAAGGCGCCGAGGACCAGCACCGAGGCACCGAGCAGCAGCCACCGCCAGGGCCCCGGCCACACCTGCGACTCCACGAAGGGCAGCAGCAGCGTCAGCACCCCGGCCCCCAGCAGCAGTACGCCCACCGGGTCCAGCCGGCGCAGCGCCAGCCGGCCCGCCGTGGGCGTGTCGGGCAGCAGCCGGGCCGCGAGCACCAGGCAGACCGCACCGATCGGCAGGTTCACATAGAACACCCAGCGCCAGCCGTGCTCCGCACCGGCGAGGTGGATCAGCAGCCCTCCCAGCAGCGGGCCCACGCCCGTGGACACGGCCACGACGGTGCCGAACATCCCGAAGGCCCGGCCCCGTTCGGGCCCGGTGAACAACTGCTGGATCAGCGCCGAGATCTGAGGCGTCACCAGCCCGCCCGCGAACCCCTGGAGGGCGCGGGCCACCACCAGCCAGGTACCGGAGGTGGCGGCACCGCAGGCGGCCGAGGCGAGCGTGAACAGGGCGAGTCCCACCATGAACACCGCCCGTCTGCCGCGGGCGTCGCCGAGCCTCCCGGCGGGCACCAGCATCAGCCCGAAGGCCAGGGCGTAGCCGGACAGGACCCACTGGAGCGCCGCCTCCGAGGCGTCGAGCCCCTCGCGAATCGACGGGAGCGCCACATTGACGATGGAGACGTCCAGGAGGGTCATGAACCCGGCGAGCAGGCAGACCGCGAGCGCTCCCCAGCGCCGCGGGGAGTCGGCCGCCGGTCCGGCGCCCTCGTGCCCCGGGCCGTCCGCCGGGGGCCCCTCGGGGGAAGGGGACGTCACAGCCACCACCTTTCCGCCGCGACTGCGCCGCGGACCACCGCGGCCCGGCCTGCTGCGCGGCCCGTGCAACGGACACTGTGTCAGCTCGCCGCCCCGGTGGGCCTCCACCGTCCGCGTGTTCCCCCGACGTGCCCCGGACGCGGGCACCGCGCCGCACGGACGCGTCCCGCCGGCCCCTCCGGGCTCCCGGCGCCGCCCCGTCCGGACCACTGGAGGAACGCCTCCTCGCATCGGGCGCACAGAGGTCCCGGCCCCGAAGGCGCCGTGGCCCCTGGCCTGCGGGGCCGGGGCCGGGGCGGAAGGGGCGCCGGCTTCGGCCCCTTCCGCCGCCAGGGGTCAGCCGCGGACGATGTTCTCCGCCTGGGGGCCCTTCGGGCCCTGCGCCACCTCGAAGGTGACCGCCTCGCCCTCGGTGAGCTCGCGGTAGCCGTTGCCGGAGATGTTGCTGTAGTGGGCGAAGACGTCCGGCCCGCCCGTCTGGGCGATGAAGCCGTACCCCTTCTCGGCGTCGAACCACTTCACGGTGCCGCTGGCCATACTGCCGTCCTTCGTTCTCGCCGGGGACCCCGGCCGGGATGGTGGCGGGCCGCGCCTTGCGTGGCGGGCCCCGGATCGTTCTACCCTGCCCGGCCCCCGTTCCCCGCTGTACGCGCCCGACGGGGCGTCCACGTCCCCTCGAAGAACGCCGCCCGGCGGGCGGGCCGGCCCCCCGCCCCCCGACGCCGCGGGCGGGCTGCCGCCGGCCCCGAAGGGCGTGCGGGGGCGCCCGGCGACCGGACGTGCGGCGTGCGCCACCCGGGTGCGGGGGCTGCCGCCGGACCGCACCGCAGGCCGGTGGCGACCGCAGCCCCCGGTGCGCGTCCCGGGCACCGGGCTCAGACGTGCAGCTCCGGCGGGAGACCGGTCCAGCGCAGGGCACCGGGAAGGTGGCCCGTGTCGTTGTACAGCAGTACCGAGGCCGGCCGGCCGGGCGCGTAGCGGATGACGGTCAGCGCCGCGTTGGCGTGGTTCAGGCCGATCCATCGCCACGGAGGGGCGTCCATCGCCTCGCGGACCAGCCAGGCGATCAGGAAGGCGTGGGTGACCACCAGTTCGTGGCGCGGTGCGTCCCCCGGGACCGGTCCGGTGAACCGGGCGACGGCCTCCCGGGCCAGCCGCGGCCCGGGCTCCCGTTCCTGCGGGGGGAACAGCGCCAGGCGTTCCAGGACGGAGTCCGCGAGGGACTCCGGGAGCTCCCGCCGCTCGGGGACGTACGGCAGGTAGTCGCCGGCGGCCTCGGACACGGACACGGGCACACCGTCCAGTTCCTCGGCGATCAGCCGGGCCGTCCGCGCGGCCCGGGGGAGGGGGCCGTGGTGGACTGCCGCGAGCGGGACGCCGCGGAGCCGCCGCCCCAGGAGCCTCGCCTGCCGTTCGCCGTCGGCCGTGAGGCGGGACTCGTCCTCGCAGGCCTGCCCGTGCCGGGCGAGATACAGGTGGCGCGCCGCCGTGGTCATCGTCAGCCTCCGTGATCGTCTCCTGCTGCAGGACGCCCCCGCCCCGGCGCCCGGTTCCTCGAAAGATCCGCCCGGCCCCGACACGGCACCCGCGGCCGGGCCGCCGCGGTGCCGGGCCCGCGGGACCGGCCCGATTGCCGGTCCGCGCGGCCGCCGTGGCAGCATCGCGGCATGGTCGAGCGAGTGATTGCCGCGTGTGACGGGGCGTCGAAGGGCAACCCGGGTCCCGCGGCATGGGCGTGGGTGGTGTCGGGAGACGACGGACGGGTCGAGAGCTGGCGGGCGGGTCCCCTGGGCCGGGCCACGAACAACGTGGCCGAGCTGACCGCGCTGCGGGAGCTGCTGGAGGCCACGGACGACGCGCAGCCGCTGGAGGTGCGGATGGACTCCCAGTACGCGATGAAGGCCGTCACGACCTGGCTTCCCGGCTGGAGGCGGAAGGGGTGGCGGACCGCCTCCGGTTCGCCCGTCGCCAACCGCGATCTGGTCGTGGCGATCGACGGGCTTCTGACGGGCCGTGACGTGCGGTTCGTCCATGTACCGGCGCATCAGGTGGACGGGGACCCGCTGAACGCGGCTGCCGATGCCGCCGCCAGCCAGGTGGCGCGGACCCAGGAGGCGGCGGGCTCCGCGCAGGGCTCCGCCCTTCCCGCGCCCGAGCCGGTCCCCGCCCGGCAGCCCTCCCGTCCGGGATCCGGGCGCGGCCCGGCCCGTGGCGGGGAGCGGCGGTCCGGCGGGGCTTCGGGCGCCTCGGTGAAGGCCAGGTTCCCGGGGCGCTGCCGCTGCGGCCGCTCCTACGCCAAGGGCGAGACCATCACCAGGAACGGCGACGGCTGGGGCCACCCCGCGTGCGGCCGCGCCGAGGCGGCCGGCTGAGTTCCGCTGGGAGGGCGGTGCCGCGGCCCCTCCCCGGGACCCCCGTCCCTCTTGCCGCGCCCGCCGCGCGGGGCGCACCGTCCCCCTCCGCACGGTGCGCCCCGCCTGCGCCGCCCGCCGTGCGGGCGGCGGGCGGCGGGCGGCGTCCCTGGGGCCCGCCGGGGCGCGGGCCGGGCTCAGGCCGCGGTGTCGTAGGTGTAGTGCGCGGTGTGGTCGAGCATGTCGGCCGGGGTGACGTCTCCCCAGGGCCGCATGGTCTCGTGCAGGTCCACGACGTTCGGCGTGCCGCCCTCGGGCAGGTAGCGGGAGCGGGGGTGGCGTGCCTGCCAGTCGGCCCACAGCTTGTCGACATAGGCGTGGTGGAGCCAGAACACCGGGTCGTTCGGCGAGGCACCGGTGGCCATGTGGCCCCCGACCCAGACGTGCACCCGGTTGTGCAGGTTGACGCCGCGCCAGCCTTCGAGGTGGTTGCGGAAGCCGTCGGAGGCGCTGTTCCACGGAGGCATGTCGTAGGTCTCCATGGCCAGGACCGACTCCACCTCGGCCCGGGTGGGCAGCTGGCGGCCGCCGGAGCCCAGGGTGCGGCGCAGGAAGTCGCGCCCGTCCACACGGACGGATATGTCCCAGTTGCCGTCGGACGCCGCGAACGGGCCGTCGGTGACCCGGCCGTCGCGGCTGCGCCCCGTGCCCCCGAGGAAGTCGCTCGCCCACAGGGACGCGGCCGGGGTGCGGTCGACGGTCCAGTCCCAGTAGGGCAGGGCGACGGAGGGGTCCACCGACTGGAGTGCGCGCTCGAACTCCAGCAGGAAGCGCCGGTGCCACGGCAGGAACGACGGCGAGCGGTGCCCGACGCGTTCGCCGTGGTCGGTGTCCCGCATGATGAAGTCGTTGTGCGTGGTGACGAAGGCGTCGTAGCGGCCGCTGCTCTTCAGCTCCAGGAGCGCGCCGGTGAACGCGCGCTTCTCCGCCGAGGACAGCTCCGCCTGGTTCTTGCGGACGGTCATGGTGTGGTTCGCCTTCCGGCTCAGACGTGGTCGAAGGGGACGAGGTGGGCGCCCTGGAGCTCCCGCACCGCGGCGCGGGCCGCGGCGTGCGGGCTGGCGACGGGCTCGTAGTGGGTGATCACGCTGATCCAGGTGCCGTCGGCGTTGCGCATGACGTGGAGCTCCTCCCCGTCGACGCGGACCGTCCAGCCGGCTCCGTGGTGGCCGCCGTGGCCGGTGTGGCCGCCGGAGGCGGGCGCGCCCTGGATGCGGCGCCCGAGGTAGACCTCGTCGAACGCCTTCGGGTCGCGGTGGTCCTGCGCCGGGTGCCCGGTGGCGGCGGGGCGGCGGTCGGCCGCCGGGGCGGCGCCGACGAGCGCGACGCCGGCGGTGCCGACGGCTGCTCCCACGGCGGCGCCGAGTGCCTGGCGGCGGGTGATGCGGGACACGAGAGATTCCCCCCAAGTGGCTGCGATTGCGGCGGCGGTGTGGTCGGCACCGCCGGCACCAGGTCTACCGGCGTGAGGCCGCCGATCGGAAACAGCCGCGAAAGGTTGGGTCACTCAACGGACAACTCAGCGCAGAACGTACGGGGTTGAACAAAGTCGATCTTGCTCCGAGGGGTTGGCCGCCGCCCGTGGAGCCGGATATTCCGCCGTCGAAGCGATTTCCTGCGGTAAATCCTTCAGTCGAGGGCTGTTCGGTGCGCCCTACTTCACGTCGTGAACATGTCCGGAACATATGCCATCGCGCTCGGGCGCGAGGGCGGAGCCCGGTGCCGAAAACCATCGCCCGCCCCCGGTGTCCGCCCTCCCGTCCTGCGCCGCGTCCCCGCCCGCCGCGCGGGTCTCAGCCGTCGAAGCGGCCGCGGGCGGTCTCGATGTGGTCCAGGTGCCGCTGGGTCCAGGCGCACATCCCGTCCACCGTCGCCCGCAGGGCCCGCCCCGGTTCGGTGAGGGTGTACTCCACGCGCGGCGGCACGGTGGGGTGCACCCGGCGGTCGACGAGGCCGTTGCGCTCCAGCATGCGCAGGTTCTGGGTCAGCATCTTGTGGCTGATCCCCTCGACCTCGCCGCGCAGCTCGGTGAAGCGCAGGGTGCGCTCCCCCACCGCCTCGATGATCAGCAGGGCCCACTTGTTGGCGATGTCCGAGAAGATCTCCCGGGCCAGCGAGTCCGCCCGGGTCAGATCTCCCTTTCCGTCGGATCCGTCGCTGAGCTGCTTGGTCACCATGAGGTTCCCCCGTCACCAGAAAGTGCGTTCTTCCATGTCAGCGCACACTCTCCTACGGTTTCCCAGTAACCACAAGAGACCATTGGTCTCCTGAGACGAGGAGAAGCGCAGCATGGCCGTCACCCTGGTGAACCCCGAGGCACTGCCCGCGGTCGACCCCTACCGGCAGGTGTCCGTCGCGACCGGATCCCGGCTGGTCTTCGTCGCCGGGCAGGTTTCCTGGGACGCGCAGGGCACCACGATCGGTGCGGGCGACCTCGCCCGCCAGGTCGAGCAGTGCTACCTGAACGTCGCCGCCGCCCTCGACGCCGTCGGCGGCTCCTTCGGTGACGTGGCGAAGCTGACCGTCCACGTCGTCGACTGGACACCCGACAAGATGCCCTTGCTCATGGAGGGGATCTCCCGTGCGTCCGCGGTGCTGGGAACGCTCCCCGTGCCGCCTGCCACCCTGCTCGGCGCGGCGGCGCTGGACGTCCCCGAACACCTGGTCGAGGTCGAAGCCGTCGCCGTCCTCGACTGAACCCCGCCGGGCGGGGCCGCGCGTCCTCCGACGGGGCGGCCAGCCCCGCCCGGCGTTCCCCCGCCCCGGGGCGCGGCCCGGGGAAGCGCCGCCGCGGACCGGCGCAGGTCGGGCGGCCGGTGTCCGGGCCCCGGCGCGAACCCCCGCGGACGCCGAGCGCATCCGCGGCCGGGCGCTCAGAGCCCCCGGCCCCCCGCGCGGCGGGCGCGCCGGTAGGACAGCGCAGCCCCCGTCCCGAACGCCGCCGGAACTCCGAGGCCCATCACGGCCCAGGGCGTCAGCACCCCCGCGACGGGCGCCGGAACGGCCCCGAAGAGGGGGAGCAGCATCAGCACGGCCAGCGGGACGAAGGACAGCATCGCCGACGCCACCCCGACCGCCACGGCCGACCGCAGTGACTCACCGTGCGCGATACGGCGCGCCACGCCCGCCTCCCGGGTCCAGGTGTCACCGCGCCGCTCCCGCCACACACGGCGCAGGAACGCGATCTCGCGGTCCAGGTCCACTCGTGCGTCGTCCACGTACCGCAACGCCACCCGCCTGCCGCGCGGGCCGTAGGCGTGCGACACCCGCAGCGGGGCCCGGCGCTGCGTCCCGGCGGCGGGGTTGGCCTCCGTCCGGATGTCCTGCACCTCCGACCAGGGCAGGCGGCTGACGCGGAGGAAGCCCCGCACCCGCAGCCCGTCGGCGTCGGCCACCGTCGCAGCCCGCGCGGCCCCCGCGGCGAACCAGGCGCAGAGCCCGCCGAGGACCAGCGCGACCAGCCACTGAACCCAGCCCGCGACATCCGGCGCCGCCCACACGGGCAAGCCCGCGCCGACCGCCGCGAGGACCGCGGCGACCACCACGGGGGCGGTCCGCCCCGCCCCCGCCCGGTACTCCCGGGGCAGTCCTGCGGGGCTCCTCCGCCCGTCTGGTGCCGCCGCCGGGGGCGGGTGCTGCCCCGCGCCCGGCATCAGCCGGTCCGCCGGGTCGCCTCACGGCGCTGCCGCTTGCCCAGCGGGGCCAGGGACAGGTCCTCGGCGCTGCTCCGGAGGTTCCTGAAACCGTAGCCGCGCCCGGTCAGCCAGGCCCTGGCCGCCTCCTCGGCGCGCTCGGTGGCCGTCAGAATGTCCTCTTCCTCCTCTCCCGTGTCACGGAAGCGGAAGGTGAACGCCGCCCGCGCCGCCAGGTCGTAGCTCAGGTGCCCCTCGGGAGTGAAGGCCGCGCGCAGGACGTCGTGCTCCTCGGCACGGGCCAGGAGCTCGGCCCGCTGCTCGGCGCTGAGCCCGTCGAAGACACCGCGGACGGTGATGCGGAAGGTACGCGTACTCATGGCGCGACCCTAGCCAGCGCCGCCCGCACGCTTCCACCGCGTTTTCCGGCGGCTCCGCCCCCGGCCCGCCGACGGCCCGCCGACGGCCCGCCGACGGCCCCGGGGTGCGGCCCGGGGCGTCAGGGGCGTCGGCGGGCGTTGAGCCGGGCGGCCCGGCGCATCAGGTGGTCGCGCTCGGCGAGGCTGCCCGCCTTGTGCGCCGCCTCCGCGTACAGGCGGGCCGCCGTGCTCGGATCACCGGCGCGCTCGTGCAGATAGGCGGCCGCCGCCGTGTGGCGGGGCAGCGCCGCGTCCAGTGCGTCGAGCTCCGCGAGCCCGGCACGGGGCCCGTCCGCCTCGCCGACCGCCACGGCCCGGTTCAGCCGCACCACCGGACTGCCCGTCAGGCGCACCAGTTCGTCGTACCACTCGACGATCTGCACCCAGTCGGTCTCCTGCGCGGACGGGGCGTCGGCGTGCAGCGCCGCGATCGCTGCCTGCGCCTGGAACTCGCCCAGCCGGTCCCTCGCCAGGGCCGTCTGGAGGATGGTGACGCCCTCGGCGATCGCGCGGGTGTCCCACCGCCCGCGGTCCTGCTCGGCGAGCGGCACCAGGCTGCCGTCGGACGCGGTCCGCGCGGCGCGCCGGGCGTGGTGGAGCAGCATCAGGGCGAGCAGCCCCGCCACCTCGGGGTGGTCGACCGCGGCGGCGAGCCGACGGGTGAGCCGGACGGCCTCGGCTGCCAGGTCCACGTCCCCGCCGTAGCCCTCGTTGAAGACCAGGTAGAGCACCCGCAGCACCGTGGCCACATCACCGGGCCGGTCCCAGCGCACCCCGGACACGGTGCGCTTCGCCCGGCTGATGCGCTGCGCCATCGTGGCCTCCGGCACCAGGTAGGCGTCGGCGATCTGCCGGGTGGTGAGCCCCCCGACGGCACGCAGCGTCAGCGCGACGGCGGATGCGGGCGACAGCCGGGGGTGGGCGCACAGGAAGTACAGCCGGAGGGTGTCGTCCACCGCCGTCGCGGGCCCCGGCGGCGGCTCGGACCCGACGCGGTCCTCCCGCCGCCGCCGGGCGGAATCCGCCCGAGCGGCGTCGAGGAACCGCCGCCAGGCCACGGTGAGCAGCCAGCCCTTGGGGTCCCGCGGAGGATCGGCGGGCCAGACGCGGACCGCTTCGGCCAGGGCCTCCTGCACCGCGTCCTCCGCCGCGGCGAAGTCAGCCCCGCGGCGGACGAGGGCGCCGGTCACGCCGGGGATCAGAGTGCGCAGCAGCGCCTCGTCCACAGGGGCGCCTCACTCACTGACGGTGGGCGGCGCGGTCAGGAACGGGCGCACCTCGAGCCACTCGTGGATCGGCCTGCCGCCCGCCCCCGGTGCGGCCGACAGCTCCCCGGCCAGCTCCAGCGCACGTTCGTAGCCGTCGACGTCGATCACCATCCACCCTGCGACGAGGTCCTTGGTCTCCGGGAACGGGCCGTCGGTGAGGGGCGGGCGCCCCTCGCCGTCGTAGCGCACGAACGTGCCCTCGGGGGCCAGCGCCTGGCCGTCGACGAACTCGCCGGTCTCGCGCAGCCGGGCCGCGAAGTCGTTCATGTACTGCACGTGCGCCGTGATCTCCTGCGGCGTCCACCGGTCCATCGGCACGTCGTTGACCGCCGGGGGAGCGCCTCGGTAGTGCTTGAGCAGCAGGTACTTCGCCATGGTGGCTCTCCTCGGTGCTGGTACGGCCCATTGTGGCCGCGTTCACCCCGGGGACGGAGCCGACCGCGGGTTCTCGACACCCGTGCGCCGGCGGCTCTCCCCCGACCGGCCCCTCCGGGCGCGGGCGGGCCCCGCCCGGAGCCGGCGGCGCACCTCCGTCCGGGACCGCTACGCGGGTCCGGCCAGGGTCTGCACCCACACCAGGCCCTGCGGACCGGGCACGGCCGCCACCCCCATGTCCCGGTAGCGGCAGCCGAGCATGTTCTCCTCGTGGATCGAGCCGTCCATCCAGTCCTCCACCACCGTGGCCGCGTCCCGCGGGCCCCGGTGCAGGTTCTCCGCCCACGGCCCCACGTCGTACCCCGCCTTCGCGATCCGGGTGTCGGCGTGCCCGCCCTCCGGGCTCTCGTGCTCGAAGTAGCCGCGGTCCACCATGTCGCGCGCGTGCGCGCGGGCCGCGGCCGTCAGCCGCTCGTCCAGCCGCACCGGGGCGCAGCCGGCCGCGGCCCGGTGGGCGTTGACCAGCTCGGCCACCTGGCTCGCCATGCTCGGCCGTGCGGCACCGGGGGAGGGGGAGCGCGCCGGGCCCGCCTCGGCGGCCGACGGGGAGGGCGACGGCGACGGGGGCGGCGAGGACGGCACCGCAGGCGAAGGGGCCGGCGGAGCGGACCGCGCCGCGGGCGGTGCCTGCTGCGGAGCCGGTGCGGGCGCCGGTGGGGCCGCCCCGGGCCACAGCAGTGCCAGGGCCAGCGCACCGGCCACCGCCCCGCCCGCGGCCGAGGCCGCGGGCACCTTCCACCGCGCCCCCTCCCGCACCGCGCCGGCCGGGGGTCCGCCCGCGGTGGCGCCGCCCGGTGCACCGTGCCCGGCGGCGGGGTCCGCGGTCGCGGGGGCCCGGACGGATGCCGCGGCGGCACCGGCGACCGCGGTGTCCGTCGCCCCCGGGAGCGCGGCGAACCCGGCCAGGGGGACGACCAGGGCCAGACCGGCCAGCAGACCCTCCGCCGGGACCAGCCCGCGGCGGTGGTCCTCGCACACGCCGCACTCCCGGGCATGGCGGGCGACCCGCTTGCGCCAGACCGAGGACGGACGGCCGTCCCACTCCGCCATGAGCGCGGCCAGCGCACCGCACGCCGGGCGCGCCGCCAGCGCGCGGACCACCAGACGGCCCGTCTCCAGCTGGGCCTTCATCCGCTGCACCCGCACCGCCGCATGGCGGTCGGAGACCCCCAGCGCCTCCGCGAGCTCCGCGCGGGTCAGCCGCCCCGAGGCCTCCTGCCACCACAGGGACAGCAGCTCCCGGTCGTCCTCGTCGAGCCACCGGGTGGCCTCGGCGACCTCACGGCGCTGGCCGGACAGCCCCAGCCGCAGGATGGTCAGGTCGACGAAGTCGCCCGCGGGGTCCGGATGCTCCGCCAGCCGCTCGAGCGGGGCGGGGGCGGTCTGCCGCCGGTCCGTCCAGCGCCGCCGTATCTGGTTCATCGCTATCGCGACCAGCCACGACCGGAACCGTGAGGGATCCCGCAGCCCGGCGAGCCCGTCGAGCGCCCGGAACATGGTGTCCTGCACCACGTCGTCCACGTCGGCGTGGCCGTCCAGGGCGCGTCCCACGATGTTGTAGACGAGCGGCAGGTAGTCGGCGGCGAGCAGCTCGCGTGCCCGGCCGTCACCTGCGCGTGCCGCGCCCACCAGCTCCCGGGTGTGCTCGCTGTCCGTGTGCATAGCCGTCCTGCCCGTCGTTCGGTACGTCCTGTCGTCGGGAGACCCGGCGGCGCGCCGCCGACAACAGAAAAAGAGCCGGCGCCGGCAACGGAAACGCAGCCGGACCCTACGCAACACCGCACGGAAACGGAACTCCCGCCTCTTCCGGCCGTCCCCCGCACCCGCCGCCACGCCCGCGCCGCACCCGTGCGCGCCCGCCCGGGCCCGTGCACCGCCGCCTCGTCGGAAAAACCGTTGTCCGGCCGCAGCCGTGCGGTCTCCGAAACGGCCGGGCACCGTGCCCGGCGGGTTCGTACCACCACGGAGCAAGGCATGCAGATGCACGACGAACGACCCACCACCAGCGGCGAGGCCGCGCGCGAGGTGCCCCGCCGCCACCGCCGGGGCAGGCGCCGCCGCCCCGCGGCGGCGGGAGCGAGGACGGCCGCGGCCCTCACCGCCGCGGCGGTGGCGGCCCTGGCGGCCGGGGCCGTCGTGCTCACCGACGGGGACGACGCCACGGCGGACACGGCCGCCTCGGCCCCCGCCACCACGGCCGTCGCCGCCGGCCCCGGGGACCGGGTGCCGCTGTCCCGGACCACCGGCCCGTCCGCCACCCCGTCCCCGTCCGCGACCGTGTCGCCCTCGCCCTCGGCCTCGGCCTCCCCGGCCCCGTCCGCCTCCCGGACCGCCGCCGCGGCCCCCACTCCCACCCCCACCCCGACCCGCAGCCGCACCGCGACCGCGCGTGCCCAGAAACCCTCCCCGGCACGGACCGCCTCCCCGAAGGACGGCCCGGTCGGCCCCGACCCCACGCTGCCCGGCCCCCGGACGACGACGCAGAGCACCAGCGAGGCGGAGGCGATGTCGCTCAGGCTGCTCAACGCCGAGCGCGCCACGGTCGGCCTGCCGCCCCTGAAACTGCGCACGGACCTGAGCGAGTTCGCCCGCGGATGGGCCCGGCACATGAGCACCTCGGGTTTCGGCCACTCCGACTCCTCGGACACCGACCACCTGCTCACCGGCGGCCGCACCTGGATAGGCGAGAACATCGTCTGGTGGAGCGACGAGTCGATGACCGCGCAGGAGGCGGCCGAGAAGTTCCAGTCCATGTGGCGCCACAGCCCCGGCCACTACAAGGGGCAGACCAGCACCTCGTTCACCGAGGTCGGCGTCGGTATCTACCGCGACGGCTCCGGCTGGTGGGGCGTGCACAACTTCTCCGACGCCCGCTGACCCGCACCGGCGCCCCTCGCCGCGGAACACGGCCCCCGGCCGCGCGCACCCGCGCGGCCGGGGGCGCCCCGCTGCCGCTGCGGCCCGACGCCGGTGCACGGCAGGGCCCGCAGGACGCCGAAGCCCCCAAGGCCGCGCCCGCGGCGGAGGAGACCCCGGCCGCCCGGGTGCGTCCGGTGGGCACCCGCTCGACCCGCCCGATGCCGCGGCTGCCCACCCGGCGCGTCCGCCGGGCACGGGTGCCGGAGACCACCGAGGACACCGCCGGCTCCACGGCAGGCACGGACACCCCCGGCGCCCCGGCGTCCCCCGCACCGCCCGATGCCTTGCCGGTGCATCTTCCGCTCGCGGACCGCACCGCTCCGTCAGCCGCTCCGTCAGCCGCCCCCGCCGGTACCGGGACCCGCCGCGGGTGCCCCCTGCGCCGCCGTCCGCGGCCCCGGCCCGGAAGGGGCCCGGGCCGGACGTCCCGCACCGCGTGACGCCCCCGTAGGATCGGCCGGCCCCGCAGCCCCGCAGCAAGGAGACCCGACGGTGACCACCGCCGCCGCACCGCTACCCCGCTCCGCCACCGGCCTCCTGCCGGTGCGGAGCCTGGCCCGTGTCGAGGGCGGCGAGCGGCTGCACGCGCTGCTGTGGCGGGCGGGCCCCGGCTGGCGGATGATCAGCAGCGCCGTTCTCGGCGGAGGCATCGGTGAACGGGCCTGGGTCCTCAACGCCCAGGTCTCCCACGGATACCGCCGCACCGACCCCGATCGCCATCTGGGGGAACTGGCCCTCGCCGCCGGCCTGCACGGGCAGGGCGTCGCCCTGATGACGGCCGCCGACGTCACCCGGCACGGCCACGCCCACGACGAGGGCGCCGAGGCCGTCGCCACCGCCGGCATCAGCGTCCGGGGATGGGCGGCCTCACCCCGGCCGGGCGCAGCCGCCCCGGCTGCGCCCGGCACGATCAACGTGGTCGCGGCGCTCCCCGTGGCACTGAGCGACGCCGCGCTCGTCAACGCGGTCGCCACCGCCACCGAGGCCAAGGTGCAGGCGCTGCTGGAGGCGGGCCACGACTGCTCCGGCACCCCCACCGACGCGGTGTGCATCGCGGCGCGCACGCCCCGCCCCGGCGCGGAACTGCACGCCTTCGGGGGGCCCCGCTCCCTGTGGGGCGCCCGCCTCGCCAGGGCCGTCCACCGCGCCGTCGGCGACGCCGCCCCGGCGCGTGACCGCCCCGCGTGACCGGCCCGGGCCCGGGCGGTGCGGGGCGTGTCCCCGCCCGGTGCGGCCGCGCCGACGGTACGCTCCCCGCGGTGTCCCTGTCCGTGCTCCCGGAGGGCGCACTCGTGCCGCAGCCGTTCCTCGTACTCCTCCTCGGCCGCCTCTTCGGCAGCCGGTGGTGGCGCGCTTTCCATGTGCGGGCCGCCCTGCTTGTCACGCTCGTGACGACGGTCGTCCTGCTGACCGGCTCGGTGCTCATGGTGGCCGCCGAGCAGGGCGCCCCGGGCGCCACCATCACCTCCTTCCCGCGGGCCGTGTGGTGGTCGGTGGAGACGGCCACGACCGTCGGGTACGGCGACATGTACCCGGTCACCCCGTGGGGCCGGGTCATCGCGGCGGCCGTGATGCTGGCGGGGATCACGGCCTTCGGCGTGATCACCGCCACGCTCGCCACCTGGTTCGTGGGCAGGGCGCAGCGGGAGGCCCGGGCCATGGGCGCCGCGGTGCGCCGCCGCGCCGAGGAGGGCGAGGCCGCCGTGCACGAGCAGATCAGGGCCCTGCACCAGCGCTTCGACCGGATCGAGGAACTGCTGGCCGACCGCAGCGGCGGCTGACGGGCGGTCGGGAGCCGGCCCCCGCCGCACCGGGCGGCCCCGGCGGCGGATCCGCGGGCTCCGTGCGCGACGGCAGCGGATCCGCGGGCTCCGTGCGCGGCGGGGGCGGATCCGCGGGCTGTATGCGACGGAGGCGAGTCCGCCGACGCCGGGGCGGGCGGAGCACCGCGGGGAGCGCTGCGGGCGAGCGGAGTGCAGCCGGTGGCACCGCCGTACGCGGCGCTCCCGCCCGAGCCCGGCCTCCTCGTCCTGACGGCCCGTTGCCGGAGGACGGACGAACGCGGCGCCCACGGCGCGCCCGGTGGCCGCCGCCGGGCGGTTCCCGACACGCCCGGACGCGGGCGCACGGCGGAGCCGAAGGGGCTCCGCGGGGCGGGCGCCGGCCACGGAACCGCCGATGACCTGGCCTCTCTCGCCCGCCGACGGGGCCTGCCCGGCTGCCGACGTGCCCGTCACCCGGACAGCGGACAGCCGGAGTGCGGGCGCGGCACGGCGACTGCGCCAGACTTGCCGCCGCACGCCGCACCTCGGCGTGCGGGGCGAAGGAGGTTGGCGATGGTGGTCTCGATCTCGCTGGTGCTGCTGCTGGCGGTCCTCGCGGCGATCTTCCTGCGCAACGGGCTGAAGTTCTCCCACGCGCTGGTCTGCGCCCTGTTCGGGTTCCTGGTCGCGGGCACCGGCATGGCGCCGACGATCCAGGACGGCCTCACGGCGACCGCCCAGGTCGTCGCGGGCCTCCACCCCTGAGGCCCTCCCGCCCGGGCGGGGTTCAGGAGCCGGCGGCGGCGCGCTCCGCGTCGCGGGCCCTGAGGCGGGCGCCCTCCTTGCGGACCTCCGCCTGGGTGGCCCGCTCCCGGCGCAGCCACTCGGGGAACTCCTGCCTCAGCGCGTCGATCTGCTCGGTGGTGAGTGGCTCGGTGATCCCGCCGCGGGCCAGCCCGGCGATGGAGACCCCCAGTCGCGCGGCGACCACCTGGCGCGGGTGGGGCCCGTTGCGGCGCAGCTCCGTGAGCCAGGCGGGCGGATCGGTCTGCAGCGCGTTCAACTCGGCACGCGAGACGGAGCCCTCCCGGAACGAGGCGGGGGTCGCCTCCAGGTACACCCCCAGCTTCTTCGCCGCGGTGGCGGGCTTCATGGTCTGGGTGCTCGGTCGCGCAGTCATACGGACAGCCTAAGGCCCCCGCCGCGGCCCCCGGCCCGTGAGCGGCCCGGTAGCCTGATGAGGTGACTGGCTCGGACGTGTCCTCCCCCTCGCCCTTCCGGCTCGCCTACGTTCCCGGAGTGGTCCCGGCCAAGTGGGTGCGCATCTGGAACGAGCGGCGCCCCGGCGTCCCCCTCGTCCTCGTGCCGACGGCCGCCGCGGACGCCGAGGAGCTGCTGCGCGCGGGCGGGGCCGACGCGGGCCTGCTCCGCCTGCCGGTGGACCGGGACGTCCTCAGCGCCATCCCGCTCTACACCGAGACCACCGTCGTGATCGTGCCCAAGGACCACGTGGCCACGGCCGTCGCGGAACTCGCCGCGGAGGACCTGGCCGACGAACTCGTGCTGCACCCGCTGGACGACACCCTCGGCTGGGAGCAGCCGCCGGGCCGCCCCGCGATCGAACGCCCCGCGACCACCGGGGACGCCGTCCAACTCGTCGCCGCCGGGGTGGGCGTGCTGGTCGCCCCGCAGTCGCTCGCCCGCCTCCACCACCGCAGGGACCTGACCTACCGGCCCGTGAGCGGTGTGCCGCAGTCGGGCGTGGCCCTGTCCTGGCCGCAGGAGGCCACCACCGACCTGGTGGAGGAGTTCATCGGCATCGTCCGGGGCCGCACCGTCAACAGCACCCGCGGCCGCCCCCGCCCGGAGGCGGACACCGGGCGGGACACCGACGGCAGGCGAGGCGGCGGGTCCGCCCCCGCCCGCACGGGCAGGACCGCCGCCGGGCGCGGCGGATCGGGCGGACGCGGCGGGGCCGGGGGCGCCGGCAGGCGGGGGACGGGGCGCGGCGGCCGGCCCCGGCGCCGCTCCTGACCCGGCCGGGCCCTCGGCCGCTCACACGGCAGGGCCGGTCGGCCCCGTCCCGGGCCGCAACGGACCCTCCCCCTTCCCGGACGGCCCGCCGACACTGGGAACTGCCGCGCAGGCCGCGCGCCGGGGCGCCCGCCCCGTCGGCCCGAAACGAGGAGGCGGCTCGCATGCCCAGGTCACCGCATACCGTCAGCGACGTGATGACCCACACGGCCGTCGCCGTCGGACGCCAGGCCCCCTACCGGGACATCGTCCGGCTGATGGGGGAGTGGAAGGTGAGTGCGCTGCCCGTGCTGGAGGGCGAGGGGCGGGTGATCGGCGTCGTCTCGGAGGCCGACCTGCTGGCCAAGGAGGAGAGCCGCACCAGGGCGTGGCCGGGCGAACCGGAGCCCGACCCGGTGCCCAAGGCCGACGCCCTCTACGCGGAGGAGCTGATGTCCAGCCCCGCCGTCACCGTGCACCCCCAGGCGACGATCGCCGAGGCCGCACGCATCATGGCCACCCGCAGGGTGAAGCGGCTGCCGGTGGTGAACGCCACCGGGCTCCTGGAGGGCGTGGTCAGCCGGGGCGACCTGCTCAAGGTGTTCCTGCGGCCCGACGAGGAGATGGCCCGGGAGATCCGGGAGGAGGTGCTGCCCTCGCTGCCCGCCGGGGCCCGGCTGACGGCCGAGGTCGAGGAGGGCGTCGTCACGGTGGGCGGCGACCTCCACGACCGGATGCTGGTGCCGCTGGTCGCACGGGCCGTGCAGGCCGTCGAGGGAGTGGTGGACGTGCGGCTGGACCTGCGCGAGCACGCCTCCGCCTGAGCGGCCCCGCACCGGGGTCCGGATGCCGTCGGACCGACGGCATCCGGACCCCGGTCAGCGGGGCGCCGGGGCGACGAGCACCGGGCAGTGCGCGTGGTGCAGTACGGCGTGCGCGGTGCGCCCCACCGACGGTCCGAGCGTCCGGCCCGAGCGCCGGTTGCCCATCACCAGCAGGACGGCCTCCCGGCTCGCGTCGACCAGCACGCCCGCGGCCGACGCCGAGGGCTCCACCGCGACCTCGACGGCCGGCCCGGGCAGCTCCGCGCGCACCGCCTCGGCCAGGGACTCGATGCGCTCCCGATGCCGCCCGGCGGCGGTGCCCGACCCGTCCAGCAGCGACACCACCCCGCCCACCTGGGGCACGAGGCCCCAGACGCTCAGCAGGCGCAGCCCCACCCCCCGCAGCGCCGCCTCCTGGGCCGCCATCACCGCCCACGGGCGGTCGTCCTCGTCGCGCACCGCGGCGACGACCGGCCGACCCGTCCCGTCCGCGGGCTCACCGCGCACCACCACGACCGGCACGGGGCTGTCCGAGACGAGCCCCAGGCCGACGGAGCCCAGCATCAGCGAGCCGAAGCCGCCCTGGCCCCGGCTGCCGACGACCAGCGTCTCGCCCGGGGCGGCGAGTCCCCGCAGCGCCTCCTGCGGACCGGAGGACACCAGCTCGCAGGTCACCTCCAGTCCGGGGAAGCGGGCGGTCAGCCTGTCCCGGGTCACGGACAGCAGCCGCTCTCCCGCCGAGCGCACCAGGCGGATGGTCTCCTCGGAGGTGAACAGCGTCTCCCGCGTGGTGCCGACCGCGTGCACCAGGTGCAGGGCCGTGTTCCGCCGGTGCGCCTGCGCGGCCGCCCACTGCGCGGCGATGTGCGCCGGATCCGAACCGTCGACCCCCGCGACGATCCGGCCCGGGGCCGTGGGCCGCCGTCCGTCCGGGCCGCCGCCCGCCTGCGAGCCGTCCTCGCCCATCTCTCCTCCTCGGCAGCGCCGTCCGCCCCACCCTGCCGGGCTCCCGGGCGGCGGGCCAACGGGGCAGGGCCGTTCGGACCCCCCGGCGGGCCCGGCGTCCCTTCCGCCCGGCCGGTGCCCGGGCGCATCCTGGAGCGGTGGAAGGGAGTCCGCCGTGCGCGCAGACATCGACACGACGACGGTGGAGCGGCTGGTCGCCGAGGCCGCGACCGCTCCGTCCATGCACAACGCACAGCCCTGGCTGTTCCGCTACGACCGGGGCCGGGCCCTGCTCGAACTGCGCGGTGATCCCGCCCGCTCCCTGCCGGTCACCGACCCGGGCAACCGCTCCCAGCACCTGGGCTGCGGTGCGGCCCTGTTCAACCTGCGGGTCGCCGCGGCCCGTGCGGGCTGGGAGCCGCGTGTGCGCATCCTGCCGGAACCCGCGCGGCCCGGGCTGCTCGCGCGGATCAGCTTCCTGCCCGGCGCCGGCCCGGACGAGGAGCTGGCGGAGCTCCACCCGGCGCTGCGGCGCCGCCGCACCAGCCGGGAGCCGTTCAGCGGGGAGCCGGTGCCCGGGGAGCTGAAGGACGGCCTCAGCGGCGCGGCGATCGCCGAGGGCGCCCGTCTGCTCTTCCTCGACGAGGACCAGGTCGGCTCCGTGCTGGAGCTGGCCGAGGAGGCCGCCTACCGGGAGTCGGTGGACGAGGAGGTCCGGCGGGAGGTGGCGCGCTGGATCGCCCCGCTCGCGCCCGGAGGCACCGCCCCGGCCGCCGAGGGCATACCGGCGGCCGCGCTGGGGCCCCGCTCCTACGACGGCCGGGCCCCCGTCCGCGACTTCACACCCGACCGGCGCCCGCCCGGGCAATCGGTGGCCGTCTTCGAGCACCGCCCCTGCCTGGGGCTGCTCGGCACCCGGCACGACCGGCCGGCGGCCTGGCTGGAGGCGGGGCAGGCCATGGAACGGGTGCTGCTCCAGGCCACGCTGGACGGGCTGTCCACGGCGCTCAGCTCGCAGATGCTCGAATGGCCGGAGCTGCGCTGGGTGGTGCGGGGCCCGTTCATGGCGATCGGCAGCCCGCAGATGATCATCCGGCTGGGCTACGGACCGAAGCCCCCGGGCACTCCGCGCAGGCCCCTGTCGGAGGTCCTGGAGATCGTGTGAGTCCGGTCCGCTTCCGTGCCGGACCGGTCCGGCGCGGAAGCGGACCGGGCCGGCGCGTGAGGGGGCCCGCGCCCGCTGCCTCATCGCGCCGGGTCCCCTCGGGCTCGCCGGACGGACCCGTCCGGGCCGTCCATCGGCCCCGTCTCCCGGCCCCCGGCGGCTCAGCCCGGCCGCCCCGCCTCCCGGTCGCCCGCTCCCGCGGGGGCGGTCACCGGGGCGGTCAGCAGGCAGCGCACGTCGACCACGCCTTCCACGGACCGCGCCAGCCGCTCCGCGACGGGGACGAGCGCGGGGTCCGCGACGGCCCCGGAGAGCGTCACCGTCCCCTGGTCGACCTCGACGGTGACGCTGCGGCGCGTCACCGGGAAGAGCCGGTCGACGACCTCCTCGCGGATCTCGTCCGACAGCTCGGCGTCCGCGCGCAGGAAGACCTTCAGCAGGTCCCCCCGGCTCACGATCCCCTTCAGCACCCCGGAGCCGTCGACCACGGGCAGCCGCTTGACGCGGTGGCGCGCCATCAGCCGCGCCGCCTGGGGCAGGGTCGCGCTCGCGGTCACCGTGACGGCGGGGGAGGTCATCACGTCCCGTGCGGTCAGCCCCCCGGCCTTGGCGCCCTCGCCCCGCAGCTCCGCCGGATCGGCGAGCGCGGACCCGCGGGCCCGCAACTCCTCCTTGGGCAGCAGATCGGCCTCCGACACCACGCCGGTGACCCGGCCGTCGCCGTCGAGGACGGGGACGGCGCTGGCCTGCCACTGCCTCATCGCGCTGACGACCTCCCGGAACCGCGCGTCGGGGCCGACGGCGACGACGGTGGTGGTCATGACGTCGTTCACGGTGTGGGGTGAGCGCGTGGTCATCGGGGCGTCCTTCCACTCCGGGCGCGCCCCCGGACCGGACCGCGAGCCCCCTGCGCAGCGGCCGGAGGCCGCGGCCCCGCGGTGCGGGCCGCGCCGTGGTGCCACCGTCGCACCGGCCCGGGCGGGCGGATAGGGCCGGTCGGGCCATTCCCGGCAGCGGCCGGGACCCGTTCCCGGGCCCGGCTGCCGGGGCCGGGGCGCGCTCCGCTCAGCCGCCCTCGCCGGGCCCTTCGGCCTCCGGCAGCGGGACGCGCCACACCAGCCGGGTGCCGCCCTCGCGCCCGGGCCCCACGACGAGGCTGCCGCCCAGGGCCGCGGCCCGTTCGGCGAGGTTGCGCAGCCCGCTGCGGGCGGCCCCCGGCGCGATGCCCCGGCCGTCGTCGGCGACGGTCAGGGTGAGCAGGCGGTCCGACACCTGCACGTGGACGTCGACCGCGCGGGCACCGGCATGGCGTGCCGCGTTGCTGAGGGCCTCGACGAGCACGGCGACCAGGTGCTCGCCCACCTCCCCGCCGGTCCGGGTGTCCAGCAGGCCCTCGACGCGCAGCGCGGGGGAGAACCCCAGGGAGGCCGCCGAGTCCTGCACCGCCCCGACCACGGCGGCCCGCAGCGACTGGGCCTCCGCCCCGCCCTCGTGGCTGCGCAGCCCGAAGATGGTCGACCGGATGATCCTGATGGTGGCGTCGAGGTCGTCCACCGCCCGGTCGATCCGCTCCGCAGCCTGCGGGTGGTCGATGAAGCGCTCCGCGCTCTGCAGCGTCATCCCGGTCGCGAACAGCCGCTGGATGGCCAGGTCGTGCAGGTCGCGCGCGATCCGGTCCCGGTCCGCGAGGACGGCCATCTCCGCGGCGTCGCTGCGCCGTTCGGCGAGCTCCATGGCCAGGGCGGCCTGCCCGGCGAACGCCGCCAGCGGCACGGCCTCCGCGTCCGAGAACGGCGCCGCCCCCTCCGCCCGGGCGAGCAGCAGCACCCCGCGGACCGCCTTGTCGGTGCCGAGCGGCACGGCCACCGCCGGACCGGTGCCCCGCCAGCGTTCCGCGTCCGGTCCGGTCCGGGCCTCACGGCCCAGGTCGGAGGTGCGCACCGGCCCGTGCTCCTCGAAGGCGGCCGTCAGGAACCCCTCGCCCTTCGGGACCAGTACGCCCCGGTGCCGTTCGGCGTCCCGGCCCGCCGCGAGGGCGGTGCGCAGCCGGTCGGTCCCCTCCGCGGGCACCGCCACCACGCCCAGGTCCGCGGCGGCCGTCAGCCGGGCGTGCTCCAGGATCATCTCCAGGACCTGGGCCCGGGGGCGCCCGGACAGCAGTGCGCCGGTGACCTCCGAGCCCGCCGCCGACCAGCGCTCCCGGCGCCGGGCCTCCTCGTACAGGCGGGCGTTGTCGATGGCGATGCCCGCCGCGACCGCGAGGGTCGACACCACGGCCTCGTCGTCGGCGTCGAAGGCGGGGGCTCCGCGCTTCTCGGTCAGGTACAGGTTGCCGAACACCGTCTCCCGCACCCGGATCGGCACCCCCAGGAAGGAGGACATGGGCGGGTGGTGGGCGGGGAAGCCGCGCGAGGCGGGATGCCGGGACAGGTCCTCCAGCCGCAGGGGCGAGGGATGGCGGATGAGCTCCCCGAGCAGCCCGTGCCCGCTGGGGAGGGCGCCGATGGCCGCCCACTGCTCCTCGCTGACGCCGACGGGGATGAACTCGGCGAGCATCCGGTCCTCGCCGATCACCCCCAGCGCCCCGTACTCGGCGTCCACCAGCACCGTGGCCGCCTCGACGATGCCGCGCAGCACCTGCGGGAGCTCCAGCCCGCGCCCCACCGACAGCACGGCCTCCAGCAGGCCGTGCACGCGGTCCCGGGTGCCGCGGACCGCCTCGATGCGGACCTGCACCTCCTCCAGCAGCTCGTCCAGCCGCAGTCTCGACAACGGGCCGAGGCCCTCGGGGCTCTCGCCCGTCGCCCTGTCGCTCATCGCGCCTCCGGCGGAGTCGGCCGTCCCTTCGCCACTGTCCACCGTAAGGGCTGCCCCGTCATCCCCGGCGGATCCGCGCGCGACCGCGGCCGCGGGGCGCCGCACGGGAAAGGGGCTCCTCCGCGGCGGCGGTGTCCGGGTGAGGCGGGGTGCCGCAGCCGCCGCCGTGCCCGCGGCGGGGCAGGGGGCTCCGGGGCGCGCCGCGGCCCCCTGCCCGGGTCCCGCTCACCCGTCCGGCGGCCCGCCCTGCCCGGGCGGGGGCCCCGGCCGGTCGGCCGCGGCCCGCGCGCCGTGCGGCACGACCGCCAGCGGGCAGGGGGCGTGGTGGATGGCCGCGTGGGTCACGGGCCCCAGGCGCTGCCCGGCGTCCTCCCGGTGCCCGAGCACGAGGAGCACCGCCCGCTCGGAGGCGCGTACCAGGCGGTGGGCCGCGCTGCCCGCCGCGAGGTGCAGTGACACGGGCACGGCGGGGAACTCCTCCCGCCACGGCCGCAGGGCGGCGGCCAGTGCCTCCTCCTGACCGGCGCCGGGGTCCTCGGGCAGCGCCGGCTCGGCGTCCGCCCGTCCGTGCGGGCGGCGGGGTGACGGCCGCCAGGCGTACAGCACCTCCAGCGGCGCGCCGTGCACGGACGCCGCGTCGAAGGCGAAGCGGACGAGTTCGGCATCCGCGGAGTCCAGGTCGAGACCCAGCAGCACCGGCCGGTCGGAGCGGGCCGCCACCGGCCGCCCGCCGCGCACCAGGACCACCGGAACGGTGCTGCGTGCGGCGACGTCCAGTGCCACCGAGCCGAGCAGATAGCCCGTGAAGCCGGAGAAGCCCTGTGAGCCGAGGGCCAGCAGCACGGCGTCCCGGGCGGCCTCGGGCAGTGTCTCGCCCGCCGGGTCCGGTACGGCCGTGCGGACGATCTCCAGGTCCGGCCGGGCCGCGTGGACCTCGCGCACCGCCACCTCCAGTGCCCGGGCGTGGCGCCCGGCGGGGACGTCCACCTCCGGCAGACCGGTGCGCGGGGCCGGGGCGCCTCCCGCGTGCACCAGCGTCAGGGGCAGTCCGCGCAGCTCGGCCTCCTCCGCCGCCCACGCGGCGGCCGCCAGGCTCTCGGGGGAGCCGTCGACGCCCGCGGTGACGGTATGACGCATGGCGCACCTCCGATCGCCGGGGCCGGGCCGCGTGGGCGGGGGTCGGCCGTCCGGACCCGCGTCCCCCCTCGACCGTCCCACCGCCCCGTCCCCCGGGGGAGGGCCGTCCGGGCCGCGGGCAGGGCCGTCCGGGCCCGGGCCGGGCGGAACGGGGCCCGTTCGGCCCTGTCGCGGGCCTGCGGGGCCGGGCCATCCTCGACTCACGGGCCCGATCCGCAGGGAGCAGCGATGACCGACGTACCGCACTTCTCGGAGCAGACTCCGATCAGGGTCTTCCTCCTGGACGACCACGAGGTGGTGCGCCGCGGACTGCACGACCTGCTCGACGCCGAGCCGGACGTCGAGGTGGTGGGAGAGGCCGGCAGCGCCGAGCAGGCCCTGGCGCGGGGGCCCGCGCTGCGCCCGCACGTCGCCGTGCTCGACGTGCGGCTCCCCGACGGCGACGGCATCACGGTCTGCCGCGAACTGCGGGCCAGGATGCCCGGCCTCGCCTGCCTGATGCTGACCTCGTTCGACGACGAGGACGCCCTGCTGGACGCGATCATGGCCGGGGCGTCGGGCTATGTGCTCAAGCAGATCAAGGGCACCGACCTCGTCGCGGCGGTGCGCACCGTGGCGACCGGGCAGTCCATGCTCGACCCGGCCACCACCGCCCGGCTGATGGCCTCCCTGCGGGGGCCGGAGGTGGTGCACCGCGACGAGGACGAGCGCCTGTCCGCACTCTCCGAGCGCGAGCGCGCGGTCCTGGACCTGGTCGGCGAGGGGCTCACCAACAGCGAGATCGGGGCGAGGCTCTACCTGTCGGAGAAGACCGTGAAGAACCACATCTCGCGCCTGCTGTCGAAGCTGGGCGTGGAGCGCCGGGTGCAGGCGGCGGTCATCGCGGCGCAGGCGCACGAGCGGGAGGGGCAGCGCCCCTGAACACCCCTCGGCCCCGGGGTGCTTCGCCCGGATTCGCCCCTCGGGGCGATGCCTGCGCGAGCCGTGCGCGGGTCGGCGCCCGGGGGCGCCGAGGGGGCTCTAGGGTCGGGCGCGGAAGTGGGGGGCCGCGTCCACCGACTGGAGTCAGCCGATGATCATGTCCACTGCCCCGAACCGCCGTCCGTCGGGGCGCGGTCGTGCGGTCCGGATCGCCGCGACCGCCCTCGGCGTCCTCGCGCTCACCGCCTCCGTGCCCGCCCAGGCCGCGGCCCCGGCGGCGACGCCGGCCAAGCCCTACGGCACGGTCACCGCGGCGAGCGGGCTGAACCAGCGGATGTTCCCGAGCACCGACTCGGCGGTGAAGGGCACGCTGCGCCACGGCGCCAAGGTCGGCCTGGTCTGCAGGGTGCGTGCCCAGGTCATCGCGGGCAACGACCTCTGGTACCTGGTCCGTGACGCCCGCAGGGTCTGGGTGCCGGCCCGCTATGTGGCCGCCACCGGCTCCGTGAAGTACTGCAAGGACGTCCTCGTCTGACGCCCGGGGCCCGCGGGCCCCGGGCCGCGCCCGGGACCCGGGGGCGCCCTCAGTCCACCGGCCAGGTGTGCACGGGGGCGTTGAGGTGCATGTACTCCAGGTACTGGCCGGTCATCCGCCGCAGTGCCTCGTGGTGGTCGACCCGGCTGGACCGCTCGATCCGGTGGTACATCTCCGTCTGCCACACGGCTCCGTTGCGCGCGGTGACGCACCGCTGCTCGATGACGCCGAGCAGGGGCTCGCGCCAGGCCGCGTCCATGCCGGACGCCTCAAGACCGCGGTGCGCCATCGGCAGCAGCCGGCGCAGCACCAGTTCCGGTGCCGGGACCTCCCCCATGCCCGGCCAGTACAGCCCGGCGTCGATCCCGTACCGCGCCGCCGCGTGCAGGTTGTCCTCGGCTGCCTGGAAGGACATCCGGGACCACACCGGGCGCTCCTCGTCGACCAGGGCGCGGGTGAGCCCGTAGTAGAACGCGCCGTTGGCGAGGGTGTCCGCCACCGTCGGGCCGGCGGGCAGCACCCGGTTCTCGATGCGCAGATGCGGCCGGCCGTGGTCCACGGCGTAGACCGGGCGGTTCCACCGGTAGATCGTCCCGTTGTGCAGGGTCAGTTCGCCCAGTGCGGGCACGTCGCCCCCGTCCAGGGTCTCGGCCGGGTCCTCGTCCTCGCACACCGGCAGCAGGGCGGGGAAGTAGCGGACGTTCTCCTCGAACAGGTCGAAGACCCCGGTGATCCAGCGCTCCCCGAACCACACCCGCGGGCGCACACCCTGCACCTTGATCTCCTCCGGCCGGGTGTCGGTGGCCTGCTCGAAGAGCGGGATGCGGGTCTCGCGCCACAGCTCCCTGCCGAAGAGGAACGGGGAGTTGGCGGCGAGCGCCACCTGGACGCCGGCGATCGCCTGGGCGGCGTTCCAGTAGGCGGCGAAGTCGTCGGGGGCGACCTGGAGGTGGAACTGGGTGCTGGTGCACGCCGCCTCGGGGGTGATGGTGTCGGCGTAGGTGCGCAGCCGGTCGACGCCGTTGACCTCGATGAGCAGGTCCTCGCCGCGGGCCGCGAACACCTGCTCGTTCAGCAGCCGGTAGCGGGGGTCCTCGGAGAGGGCGGCGGCGCCCACGTCCTCGCGGCGCAGCGTCGGCAGGATGCCGATCATGGCCAGATGGGCCCCCACCCCGGAGGCGCGGTCCTCGGCGTGGTTGAGCGCGTCGCGGATCTCCTGCTCCCAGGAGTCGGGACCGCCGGCCGTCAGCCGCCGCGGATGGATGTTGATCTCCAGGTTGAAGCGGCCCAGTTCGCTGGCCCACGCGGGGTCGGCGATGGCCTCCAGCACGTCGGTGCTGCGCATCGCGGGCTCGGCCGAGCCGTCCACCAGGTTCAGCTCGATCTCCAGGCCCACCTGGGGGCGCTCGACGTCGAAGCGGGCCCCGCGCAGCATCTGCGCCAGGGTGTCCAGGCACGCCTGCATCTTGTTCCGGTACCGGCGGCGGTCCTCGCGGGTGAAGACCAGCGCCGGGACGTCCCGTCCCATGGGCCCTCCCGGGATCCTCGGGCAGACACCCCCGTCTCAGCCTGCCACTCCCCGGCGGTGCCGACCAGCGAGAGGGCGGCCGGGTGCGCCCGGTGACGCGGCGACCGCACCCGGTGGCCGCCGCCCGCCCGCCTCCGGGGGCGCCCGGAGGGCGCGCCGGCCGCTCCGCTCAGGTGCGGGTGCCGCGTTCCAGCAGCCCCCGGGCGTAGGCGGCCTGGCCCGCGTGCTGGAGGTCGTCCGCGACCACGCTGACCAGCCGGACCCCGAGGGTCACCGCGGGCGTCCAGGAGGCGTCCACGACCCGGTCCAGGTCGCCGGGGCCGAGGGTGCGCACGTACTCCAGGGTCGCGGTGTGCACCGCGTCGTGGTAGCCCAGCAGCTCCCGTGCCCCGGCGCGCACGGCGGCCACCCGGTCGGGCGTGTGGCCGTAGCCGGTGTCCGTGTGCGGGAGCGGCAGGTCGAGGCGGTCCGCCCAGCCCTGCGCGGTCCACAGCTGCTCCCGCCCGGCGACGTCCGCGACATGGTCGTCCTGGATGCGGGTCAGGTGCCAGACCAGCCAGGCGATCGGGTTGGCCCCGGGGCCGGGGGCGCCGGCGAGCGTCTCCTCGTCCAGCCCCTCCACGGCCTCGTGCACGGCCTCGTGCACCCGGCCGAAGGCGTCCTCCAGCAGTCCTGCGCAGTCCACGGCTGCTCCTCGTGTTCCGGCGGCCCGGTCCGGCTCTCGGCGGGCCCGGCCGCGCTTCCGGTCCGCGTACCGGCCCATCGTGCCCGTGCGGCCCGGCCGGGTGCGGGCAACACGCCTCGGGGGCGCCCGGCCGGCCGGGCCCGGCGGCCCGCGCCGCCTCCGGAGCGGCGCCTGCCGGTGCCGGGGGCCCGTGGTGCGGCCGGTGCGGCGGATGGGACGTCTTCTTCGCGCCACCCAACAAGGCTGGCGTGCAAGCGGGTTGACACGTCCTCAGGGTGCCGCCGTTCATGGAGGAGTAGAGGTCGCACCGCCGTTCGGCGAGCCCTTTGCGCTGGTTTACGGCCAATGTCGTGTCGTCTGCGTCACGTCTTGGCCAGAACTTGAAACTCCTGAGGCTCCTGATGCGTCTGTCTGGTTGGCGTCGGCGGGGCATGTCACCGCCGGTCCAGATGTTCGGATCTGAAGGTCTTTCGATGAAGAACCTTCACAGTGTCACTCTATGTGTTGAGGGTGTGGCACATCTGCCACGTACTGTCACATGAGGAGCCCGAGCTGGTGCGCGGGCAGGGGAGGAAGCAGCAGATGAAACCGTTCGCGTGGAACTACGCACGGCCGGCCGAGCAGGCCCCGGCGCTGGCCACCTACTCCTACGACGCCACACTCCAGCTGAACGTGCTGGCGGACGGCCGTCCCGCGATCCTGGACCGCGCCCTGCTGGCCGCGGCAGGCACCACCACCTCCAAGGCCGGCTCGGCCACCCACTTCGACGACTGACGAACGCGTACCGCAGATGAGCAGACAGACCCGGGTTGCGGCGCGTGCGTCCGCAGCCCGACACACCCCCTCGGCCCACCGGACGGACGGGGCCCCGTGACCGTACTGGTACTGACGAGTGCACAGGACGTCACCGCGGACCTCGTGGTGGCCGAGCTGCACGAGCAGGGCGTGCCGCTGGTGCGGTTCGACCCGGCGGACCTGCCGGGGGAGGTGGCCCTGTCCACCGAGTACGTCCGCGGGGAGTTCCGGGGATACCTGTCCACGGGCGGTCGCGTGGCCAGCGTCGACGCCTTGCGCTCGGTCTGGGTCCGCAGGCCGGGCGGGGCGGCCGCCCACGCGGAGGAACCCTCCGCCTGGCTGGCGGAGGAGACCGACCACGCCCTCTACGGCATGCTCGACTCGACGGACGCCCGCTGGATGAACCATCCGAGCGCGGCGGCCCGCGCACGGCGCAAGACCTGGCAGATGCGGGTGGCCCACCGCAGCGGCTTCCCCGTGCCCGCCACCCTGGTGACCACCTATCCCGCGATGGCCCGGCGCTTCGCCGAGCAGTACCGCCACGTGGTGGTCAAGTCCGTCTCCGGCAAGTCGCCCGGCGACCCTCCCATGGCCCTGCCGACCACCCTGGTGCCCCCGGACGCCGACTTCTCCGGGGTCGCCGCCGGGCCCACCCTCTTCCAGCGCTATATCGCCAAGCGCGCCGACATCCGGCTGACCAGCATCGGCGACACCCACTTCGCCGCACGCAAGACGGCCGAGGCAGGGCAGGTGGACGGGCGGTTCGGGGACACCGGGCACAGCTGGCAGCCGGTCGACGTCCCGCCCCAGGTGGCCCGCGCCGTCGAGCGGTACAAGCGGCACGCCTCACTGGCCTACGGCGCCTTCGACTTCGCGGAGGAGGAGCAGACCGGCACCTGGTGGTTCCTGGAGTGCAACCAGGGCGGGCAGTTCGGCTTCGTGGAACTGGACACGGGGCAGCCCCTCGCCCGGACCGTGGCCGAATGGCTGGCCGCCGAACCCGGCTGACGCGCCGTCGGGCGCCCGGGAGCCGCACCCGCCGGTGCGCCGTCCCGGCCGGGACGGCGCACCGCTGCGCGGGAGCGGGGTCACCCCCGGGCGCGCCGCCACTCCTCGACCAGCGCGTCGGCGTCGAAGCGGCGCAGCCCCAGCGGCGGCCCCGGCGGCGGCCGGAGCATCGCGGTGGTGATCTTCTCGTTGATCTCGGCCGCGATCCGCCGCACCGCCGCCTCGGTGGGGGCGGCCATCGCCTTCTCCTTCGCGTCCTCGGCCTCCTTGCGCAGGGCCAGGGCGGGCGGCAGCACGGCCAGGCCCTCGCGGTGCATCTTCCCCTTGATCCACCAGAGTTCGTCGTACGGGGCCCCGCTCTCCGGCAGCGGCTTGCCGAAGCCGGGGAGGTCCGTGAACTCCCCGCGCTCCGTGGCCTGCCGGATCTGCCGGTCGACCCATGACTCGAAACTGACTCCGGGCGGTTTGCGTTCGGTCATGCGTTCCAGGGTACGGCCCCGGCCCGGGCGGCCGGGAGGGCTCCCGGCCGCCCGGAGAGGGGCCCGCTCAGCCCACGCGGAAGCCTGCCGTCGCGCCGCTGAACGCGCGGACCCCGCCGAACAGGGACTTCGCGTCCCCGTGGTGGACGATCCGGTAGGTTCCCGCCGGGGTGCCGGGTGCGATCCGCCAGCTCACCACCGCCTTGGACGTCCCGGTGAGCGCGTTCAGCCGCACCCACCGGTAGGTGGTGTCCCAGTCGCCGTCGTCCAGCACGCGCACCCAGGCACCGTCCACCCGGCGCTGCACCTCCAGGAAGGTGCCCCCGCGGTGGAGGTCGTTCTTCGGATGGCCGGTGGCGAACTCGGCCGTGACCGTCGCCCCCCTCGGGTACGCGTCCGCCGGCGCGCGCAGCACCTCGCCGAAGGACCTGCCCCACGGCGGACTGTCCATCACCACCCCGGTCTGCAGGGTGCCCTGGCGGTCCGAGAGGTCCGGCGGCACCGGCCCGCGGTCCACCGGCCTCCCCTCGCGCAGCGCCGCGGCCAGCTTCGCGTACTCCTGCTGGTACGCCGGGAGCGTGTGGCGTCCGTACAGCGTCGAGCCGCCCTCGTAGTGCTGGAGGTCGTACTCCTCGGGTGTGGTCACGTACTGGCTGTAGGCACCGGCGTAGCCTTGCATCACCACGTTCTCCGGCGGCACGCCCAGTTCCGCGGCGACGGTGCGCCGGATCCGCAGGCCCGAGACGACGGTGAACTCGGCCGGGCCCGCCACCAGGTACAGCCCGCCGATGCGCAGGATCTGCAGCGGGAGGATCCGCGGCGTCGCCGGCACGACCGCGTTGACCAGCCCCGTCGGCACCAGGGACGCCTTCGGGTACTGGCAGCCCACCAGCCACGCGGGCGGGTCGATGCGGAAGGGCTCCAGCAGCTGCGCCACCGGGCTCCTCATGCCTTCCGTGAACCCGGGGACGGCCGGTCCGTCCTCGACGCTGCCCGCCAGGGTCGAGGCCCCCACCACCGCCGGGCAGGTGCGGTGCTCCCGCCCGTCCGGGGTGTAGGCACCCGAGACCGTGACGTGCTCCATGTCCACGTACCGCATCCGGGAGTCCACACCGCCCGCGAGCGGGAGGTCGGCCTTCCGGTAGCCCTCCCGCGCCGCGTCGAGCTGGCGCTCGCCGATGATCCGGGTGTTGGCGAACTCGTCCTCCGTGGGGCCCGACCCGGGCTTCAGGTCGAGGTTCGGGGACAGGTCGCCCGCGGCCGTGTTGGCGAACGCGGCCACGAACCCCTCCCCGGCCTCGCGCTCCCACGCGTAGGAGGCATAGCCCTTGTTGTCCGGGCTGAGCAGGGTGTTGCCCTTGGTGAGGGAGGTGTTGTGGGTGGCGAACCAGCTGACGGCCCCCACGTCGGTGCCCCCCTGGCGGAAGCGGAGCACCGTCATCGAGGGGTCGACGGCGTCCGGGAACGCCGCCCGGTCCGCCGCCGGGTTGCGCGCGAAGGCGGCACGGGAGCGGTTGGCGCTCGCGTCGGTGAGCACGGCCCGGCCCAGATGGACGCTGCCCGGCCGCAGGTCCGCGTGGGCCTCGGCGATCGACTCCACGATCCCGTCGACGACCGCGCGGTAGGTCGCCCGCTGGAACCCGAGGGAGGCCAGGTTGTAGGCGAGGTGGTGGGAGTGGCCCCCGGAGCCCGCATGGGTGTGGGTGGCCGACAGCAGGACGTTGCGTTCCGAGTAGAGCGTGCCGTACCGCTGCGCCAGCTGCGCCAGCACGCCCTGCTGGACGGACTGGAACACCATGCCCAGGTCGGCGGTGACATGGACGACCCGCTCGCCCGAGGCCGGGTCGGCGACGACGAACGCCCGTGAGCGCTGCCGCTGGTGGATCCCGGTGGCCTTCTGCTCGAAGCTGGAGTAGCCCATCATGCCGACCTCGGCCGCCTCGCCGGTGACGTCGGCGATGCCCCGGCCGACCAGGTACGGTGCGGCCCCGCCGGGCGAGGGCCCGGCGGGGGGTGCCGCCTGCGCGGGAGCGGCGGCCAGGGACAGGGCGCCGAGGGCGGTGCAGAGCAGCAGGGAGACCGCTCGTGAGCGTGGGGTGGGGGACCGCATGCCTTCTCCCTCACAGACGGATGCAGGGGACCCGGGGCGGGGCCGCGGGTCACGGGTGCGACAGACGGTAGGGCCGGACCGGGCCCCCGGAGAGGGCCCGACCGGCCAGTAACGGGACCTCGTCGGCCACGGCCCCTGTCCTCCCCGGCCCGAGGCCCCTACAGTGGCCGCCCGGAGGTGGTGGCGCATGGACGGCCCCCGCGCGCGCGAACCGCGCCCCGCCCCGGCCGGGGGAGGCGCGCACCCGGCGAGCGCTCGCGCCGCGTCCCGCCCGCCGGACGCCGTCCCCGCCGACCCGCGCCACGGATCGGCCACCCTCACCCCCCACCTGCTGCGCCACCTCGTCCTGGTCGCCGCCGGGCGCGGCTGCGACCTCGGCCCCGCCCTGGAGCGGGTCGGCCTGTGCGGGAGCGACCTCGAACTGGTCGGCCGACGGATCTCCTACCGCCAGGCCAGCTCCGTCATCCGGGCGGCGATCCGGGAACTGGACGACCCCGGACTCGGACTCGCCGTCGCGCGCCGGCAGCGCGCCACCTCCTGGGGGCTGGTCGGCTTCGCCCTCCTGGCCAGCCCCACCCTGCGCGACGCCCTGGCGCTCGGACTGCGCCACCACGGGGCGGGCGGGTCGATGCTCGACTACCGCCTCCGGCCGGTCCCCGGCGGCACGGCGGTCCTCGCCGCACCCCGGTTCAGCGACTCGCTGCGCGCCTTCCTCCTGGAGGAGGCGTTCGGCAGCATCGTCGCCCTGGCCAGGGACGCCCTCGGGCCCTGCTTCGCCCCCCGGGCCGTCAGCGTCCGCCACTCCCGCCCGGCGTACGGCGCCCGGTACGAGCAGTGGTTCGCCTGCCCCGTCGCCTTCGGCGCCCGGGAGGACCGGCTCGACTTCCCGGACGCCTGGCTGGACCACCCGCTGCCCGGAGCCGACGCCTACGCGCTGGCGCAGACCGTCCGCCTGCTGGACGCCGCCCGGGCCCGCGACCGCCGCGACCAGGACCTCGTGGAGGAGGTGGAGGTCGCCGTGGCCCGCAGCCTGCCCCGGGTCCCCACCCTGGCCCGGCAGGCCCTGGCCCGCGGGATGAGCGAGCGCACCCTGCGCCGCAGGCTCGCCGCCCACGGGACCACCTACCAGGCCCTGGTGGACTCCGTGCGCCTGGTGCGGGCCGAGGAGCTGATCACCACGGGCGACCTCCCCTTCCCGCAGGTCGCCGCACGCCTCGGCTTCGGGGACACGCGGGCCCTGCGCCGGGCCGTCGCCCGCTGGTTCGGCACCAGCCCCTCCGCGCTGCGGCGCTCCCCGGCGGCCCCCGTCTTCAGCGGTGGACCCGCAGGTACTCCACCGTGTACGCCATCTCGGTGACGTCGGGATCCGGCGCGGGGTGGTACCGGCCCGCGCACACCGACAGGTTCACGATGATCGCCGCACGCCAGCGGCGGCCGACGCCCCGCCAGTCGGAGAAGGCCCGGCGGCCGTTCACCCACCAGGTCACCGACCACGCCCCGAAGGACACCCGCAGGTCCACCCAGGCCCCGGGCGCGATCTCGGGGTGGGTGTAGTAGCGCTGCCGGCCGCGGACGTGGTTGGTGAGCTCCAGCAGGTCGGGGTTGTCCGGGTGGTACTCGAAGACGTCCACCTCGTTGCCGCCGTCGCGCCAGGTCCACACCGCGGGCCAGGCGCCCGTCTCGACGGGCAGCCGCACCCGGGTCTCCAGGACGTCGCCCGTCTGCAGATGGAACCCCTCCTCACTGCCCTCGGTGGTGAGCAGGCCCGCGTCCCAGTAGCCGTCCGTGCGCCGGGTGGCCCGGAACTCGCCCTCGCGGCAGTAGGCGGGGTCGTCCACGAGGTGGTCCAGCTTGTTGTCGCCCCGGTTGCGCGGACCGCCCCCGGGATACGCCCAGGACCGGCCCGCCACCCATTGGGCGGCGGAGGTGAAGTCGGCGGAGAAGTACGGTCGAAGGTTGCTCACGGGCCCTCCTCGCACTGCGCTGGACAGGGGCACCCGTCTCAACGCGGGGCCGCGTACCGGGTCACGGGCGGCGGCCGGGCGGCGCGCGGATCGGGCCGCGGTGCCCGAACGGTCACGCCCGCTCCGGGAGAGCGCCGCACGGCACGGCGCCGTATCGTTTCGCCGTGCCCGAACGGGCGGCCGGGGACCTCTCGGCCCGCCCCGCCCCTGCCCCTGGGAGCGGCCGTTCGTCACGGCAACGGCCGGATCCCGGCGGATCGCCGCCCGCCGCGGGCAGCCCCGCACCCCCGGCCGCCCACGGGCCCGGGCGGGTCCGCACCCCGGCCTCGCGCCCGGGGTGCGGACCCGCCGCCGTCTCAGCCCGCCGTCTCAGCCCGCCGTCTCAGCCCGCCGTCTCGGCCCGCAGCGGCGGCCCCTGGGGCGTGGCCGGCTCGGGGCCGAAGAGCACGGCCCGGGCCACCGCGGGAGCGAACAGGGCGCTCACCGGGGCGGTCAGGGTGAGCACCGAGCGGAACGCCCGGCCGACCACCGGGTCGCCCTGGTAGCGGCGCTGGACCCGGTCCAGGTACCAGCCCGCCGCCCGGTCCGCCGCGGGCGTCGCGACCGCCGTGCCGAGGGCGCCGGGCATCCGGCGGTCCGCGCCCGCCGAGATGTCCCACGCCTGCCGCGAGGCCTCCAGCAGCGCGCGCTGCACCCGGCGCGTCGTCGCCGCCCGGCGCGGATCGTCCAGCGCCTCGCGCAGCGCCAGGGCCCCCAGCGCGGCCACCGCCATGCCCTGGCCGTAGACCGGGTTGAAGGTGCACAGCGCGTCCCCGGTGGCCAGGAACCCGGCCGGGCGCCGCCCGGGCAGGTCGTAGCGCCGCCGCACGTTCGCCGTGTGGCGGAAGCCGTACGGCGGCGTCTCGGGCACCGCCTCGCGCAGCCAGTCGTGGATGAAGGGATGCGGCAGCCGGGCCGCGAACGCGGTGAACGCCTCCTCGTCCGTCGGCGGCTCGTCGCCGCGCAGACCCGACAGGACGACCAGGTGGCGGCCGTCCTCCAGCGGCAGCACCCCGCCCGCGTACACCTGGTCCGGGCCGGGCAGGACGTAGTACGCCTGCGCGTGGGTGCCCAGGTGCCCGCCCCTGTCGCGGTACACGCGGGAGGCGTAGGCGAGGCCCGTGTCGATGGTCTCCTCCGCCGGCGGTTCGGCCCCCAGGGCCCGCAGCCACTGCGCCGCCCGGGTGCCGCGCCCCGAGGCGTCGACGACCAGACCGGCGGCGAGGCGCTCCGGTTCCGCGCCGCCGCTCCCGCCGCGCTCGCGCAGCAGCACCCCCGTCACCCGCCGGGCGTCGCCCGTCAGGCCCACCGCCTCGGCACCGGTGACGGCGGTGACGGCCGGATCCGCCAGCACCCGGGCCCGCACCAGGTGCTCCAGCTGCGCCCGCGACCCGGTGTAGAGGTGGGAGGTCGGCGCGGTGCGGCGCACCCAGCGGCCGCTCTGCCACTGCACCATGTCGGCCGGCATGCCCACCCGCGGCGCCCCGGCGGCGGCCAGCTCCGCCGTGAACCCCGGAAGCAGCTCGTCCAGCGCGCGCTGGCCGCCTTCCAGCAGGACATGGGCATGGCGCCCCTGGGGGACCCCGGGACGCGGCTCGGCGCCGTCCGGGAAGCGGTCCCGCTCCACCACGGTCACCCGGTCCGCGTGCCGGGCCAGCACCCGCGCCGTCAGCAGCCCCGCGATGCTCCCCCCGACGACGACGGCATGCCGCTCCGCCGTCCCCCTCGCCGGGCCCTCTCCCCGTGCGCCGTCCAGCATGCATCCGCCCTTCGTGGTCGGTGTGTCGGTCCAGACCCGCCAGTATCCCGGTGCGCCCGCCCCCGCCGCACGGTCCGCGCCACGCCCCGCCCCCGACCGCGCCCCGGCCCGCGTGCCCGGGGGCGCCGTCACCCGGACGGACGCCCCCGGCGGCGTCCCCGCGACGGGGTCCGCGGCGCTCGCCCGGCGCCCGCGGGGCCGCGCAAATATACTGGCCCCGGGCCGCGGGGCCCCTGGCCGGCCGGGAGGTCCGCGCCACGCCGAGGGGGCCGGGCCAGGAGGAGTCGAAGGTGCCGCGGAGAGGGCCATGACCCGGCGACGACACCCGAGATCGGCCACGGCAGACGACCTGCTGACCGCTCTGGGGCGGCTGACGGACCGGGCGCGCAAGAGCGCGGAGAGCCAGAAGGCCCGCGTCGAGCTCGCCGAGGCCCTGCAGCGCTCGATGCTCCCGTCCGCGCTGCCCTCGGCCCCCGGGCTTCGGGTCGCCGCCCGCTACGCCCCGGCCCGCAACGGCCTGGACATCGGAGGCGACTGGTACGACGCCTTCCTCCTCCCCGACGGCTCGATCGGCTGCTCGATCGGGGACGTGCAGGGCCACGACGTGGAGGCGGCGGCCTTCATGGGGCAGGTGCGGATAGGCCTCCGGGCGGTCGCCACGGCCACCGTCGACCCGGGGGAGATCCTCTCCCGCGCCAACGACCTCCTGGTCTCGGTGGACCAGGGGCTCTTCGCCACCTGCAGCTTCCTGCGCTACGACCCGCGGACAGGGGTCCTGGAGAGCGCCAGGGCCGGGCACGTGCCCGCCGTCTGGGCCGGCTCCCGCGGCGACTGCGGGGTCGTCGAGGACGAGACGGGCGTCCCGCTCGGCGTGCTCCCCGGGGAGGTCTATCCGGTCGCCCGGCGCGCCCTCTCCGACGGCGGCGCCTTCGTGATGGTGACCGACGGGGTGGTGGAAGGGCCCTCCTTCTCCGTCGAGGAGGGGCTGGACGCGGTCGCCGCCCTGGTGCGGGAGGCCGTGCGCGGGGGCCTGCCCGCCGGCGAGCTGGCCGCCCGGGTGATGGGCGTCGCCGCCCGCACCGACCACGTCGACGACGCCGCCGTCCTGGTCCTGCTGCACGACCCCCGCGGGGAGCCGGCCTGAGCCCCGCCCTCTCCCCGAACCCGGGCGGGCGGGTGGCACCGGGGGAGGAGCGGATCGGGTCGGCAGCGCGTGTCACACCGCCTGGCGGCCTCCGGCGTTGTGTGATGACAGGCGTGATCCGCAGCGAGCAACTGAGACGTCCGGCCGCAGAGGTGCTGCGGATCCTCGCGGTCGCCGCCGCCTACTGGGCGGGCGGCCGGATCGGCCTGCTGGAGCAGGTGGTCGTGGAAGGCGCCGTCGTCTCCCCGCTGTGGCCGCCGACGGGCATCGCCCTGAGCTGCCTGCTGTGGCTGGGGATGCGCGCCTGGCCCGGCATCGCGCTGGGCGCCCTCGCCGTGATCGCGACGATCTCCACCGTGGGCCTCTCCAGTCTGGGCATCCTGGTCGGGAACACCCTGGCCCCGATCGCGGCCTACCTGCTCCTGCGGCGCGTCGGGTTCCGGCCCGAGCTGGACCGGCTCCGCGACGGGGTGGCCCTCGTCTTCGCCGGCGCCCTCGGCGGGATGCTGATCAGCGCCACCTTCGGTGCGGGGACGCTGGTGCTCAGCGGAGCGCTGTCCGGCGCAGAGTTCTGGCCGATCTGGGCGGCGTGGTGGGCGGGCGACGCGATGGGGGTGCTCGTGGTCACCCCGCTGCTGCTGGTCCTGCGCCGGGCGCGGCTGCCGCGGGACCCGAGGCCCTGGTGGTGGTCCGAGGCGGCGGCCCTGTGCGCCGCCTCGGTGGTCGTGTGCTGGGTGGCCACCCGCACGGTGTCCTCGCTGCTCTTCCTGATGTTCCCGGTGCTGATCTGGGCGGCGCTCCGCTTCCAGCTGCCCGGCTCCGCCCCCTGCATGCTGCTGGTGTCCGTGTTCGCGATCAGCGCCGCCACCACGGGCACGGGCCCCTTCGAGGACCGCTCGCTGCTGGAGGTGATGGTGGTCCTCCAGGTCCTCAACGGCGCGGCGGCGCTCAGCGCCCTGCTGCTGGCCGCGATCGTCACCGAACAGCAGAACGTGCGCCGGCGGATCGAGGAGGCGTGCGTGGCGCTCGCGGAGGTGGTCGACCAGCTCGCGCCGGGCGAGGCGGCGCACCTGTGGCCGTACGCCGGTCCCGCCCGCGGTGAGGAGGGCCGGGCCGCGCAGGACGACTGACCGGCCGGAGGCCGCCGTGGCGCCCCGTCCGGCGCGGGCCCGTGCCCCCGCGGGCGCGCCGGACCGCGCTCCGGCCGCCTCCGGGACCTGGAGGCCGCGCACCGCACGCCCCCCGGCCGCGTGCGCGATGCGGGCGGTCCTCCCGCGCGCCGGTGCCGCGCGCCGCACCGGAGGGGGACGCGCCCCGCCAGGCGTTCGAATTTCCCGGGAATACCCCGCGGTAATCAACCGGTGAAATCCATGGCGCATTTTGATTCCCCAAAGGAAGGGTAATGCTAGGGTCAAATATGCATCGGCGTCGTCGGTGCCGGTTGCTTCGACTCGCCTTTCTGTTCGCATAGTTCGCACTGTTCCTGCTGGTCGAAGGAGTCGAGGGAATTGCGCGACATGCATTTCGGTCAGAGTTCCGAAGTCTTTTCGGCTGCTTCGGCGCCGTGTCTGCCATGCCGAGCAGCAGAACCGCCCCCCACATCGGCCGCACAGCGAGGAATTCCGTCTCGATGCCCTTCCTGCCTTCCCCGCCCCCCTTCCCGGCCGACCGGCGGACCGCGGTGCGGGACGTCCTCGCGTCCCTCGTGGTCTTCCTCGTCGCCCTCCCCCTCTGCGTCGGAGTCGCCCTGGCCTCCGGCGTCCCCGCCGAACTCGGGCTCGTCACGGGCATCGTGGGCGGCCTCGTCGTCGGGTTGATGCCCGGCAGCTCGCTCCAGGTCAGCGGACCCGCCGCCGGGCTCACGGTCCTCGTCTACCAGGCCGTGGACGACTTCGGGCTCGCGACCCTCGGCGCCATCGTGCTGGCCGCCGGGCTCCTGCAGGTCGTCCTCGGACTGCTGCGCGTCGGACGCTGGTTCCGTGCCATCTCGGTGGCCGTGGTCCAGGGCATGCTCGCGGGTATCGGGCTGGTGATCGTCCTCGGCCAGCTCTACGCGCTCGCCGACGCCCCCCAGCCCTCGGGCAGCATCGGGAAGATCGCCGGGCTGCCCCGGCTGGCCGTCACCGTCGTCACGGACCCGGGCGCGGCGACCGCCTTCCTCGTCGGCGCCGGCACCGTGGTGCTCCTGCTGCTCTGGCCCCGCCTCCCGGCCCGCCTCCGGCTCCTGCCGGGCCCGCTCGCGGCGGTCGCGCTCGCCACGGCGGCCGCCGTGCTCCTCGACCTCCCGGTGGCGAGAGTCGAGGTGCAGGGCCTGCTCGCCGCCGTCGACCCGCCCGGCCCGGCCGCCCTCGGCCGCCTCGCCGACCTCGCGGTGATCGGCACCGTCCTCGCCTTCACGGTGATCGCCTCCGCGGAGAGCCTGTTCAGTGCCGCCGCGGTGGACCGGATGCACAACGGCCCGCGCACGCAGTACAACAAGGAACTCGTCGCCCAGGGCACCGGCAACCTGCTCTGCGGGGCGCTCGGGGCACTGCCGATGACCGCGGTCATCGTGCGCAGCTCGGCCAATGTGCAGGCCGGTGCCAGGACCCGGCTCTCCCGGGTGCTGCACGGGCTGTGGCTCCTGCTCTTCGCCGCGCTGCTGCCGCAGGTGATCGGCGTCATCCCGCTGGCCGCCCTGGCGGGGGTGTTGGTCCACGCGGGCTGCAAGCTCATGCCGGTGAAGGAACTGGCGCCGCTGCTGCGCCACCAGCGGGGCGAGGCCGCCGTACTGGTGGCCACCGCGGTCGCCGTGGTCGTGACCGACCTCTTCCAGGGCGTCGTCGCCGGTCTGCTGCTCGCGGTCGTCAAGACGGCCTGGGAGACCTCCCACATCACCATCGAGGTGCGCGAACTCACCGGCGGCAGGCGGGTGGTGTCCCTCGGAGGCCATGCGACCTTCCTCCGGCTGCCGTCGATCATGGAGCGCCTGGAGGAGCTGTCCCGGGAGCGCGAGGTGGAGCTGGACCTCTCGGGACTGCGCCATCTCGACCACGCCTGCCGCATCTCCCTGGAGAACTGGGTGGTCTGGCACAACGGCGCGGCGCCCCGGGCCGTGACCGTCCGCCCCCCGGCCACCGACCGTCTCGGCGGCCGGACCGGCGGGGGCGGGGCCGGCGGCTGAGCCCGCGGCCCGCCGAAGCGGGCCGACGCGCCGTCAGCCGGCCGCGGAGAGACGGTCGGGGACCTGGACCAGCAGCAGCCGGCCGTCCGCCCGCACATTGCACTCCGCAATCGTGCGCTCCGCGGTGGAGACCAGGCCGTCCCTGGTCTCCAGACGGAGCGTCACCCTCAGCTCCCCCAGACCGCTGCGCGGCCCGTCGGTCTCCTGGAACTGCCGGTACAGGGTGTTGGGCCAGCGGCCGGGGTCGGTGTCCTGCCAGAGCATCGGGCCGCCCGCGCCGTAGCGGCAGTGCTGGCCCCCGTGCGGCTCCTGGAGCAGGGAGTGGCTCATGGGCAGCGCTCCGAGCAGCGGTATCAGCCGGGTTCTCAGACGGTCGTTCTCGACGAGGCGGTGCTGCTGCCACCGCCGCCCCGCCGGCACCGTCATCCGCACGGTGGCCAGGACGAACGGGAGACCGTCGAAGGAGGTCTCCGGATGGTCCTCGCGCCACCGGGGCCAGCCGCCCCCCTCGGACGCGCCGCGCCCCCGGGGGCCGGCGGCCCGGGCCGGGCGCCCGCCCCCGCGCACGCGCCCGAGGGCCTGATCGTCTTTCACCGGAGAATTATGGCCCATGCGCGGTGCGGCCGGACACGGACTCGGCCACCCCCCGCCCGCCGGACGGCGGCGCCGCGGGGCAGGTCCCCGGTGCGGCCCGGGCGGTGCGTGGAAGTCCTGCGGACGGGTACCCGTGGCTCCGTGCCCGACGGCGAAGGGAGGAGCACCATGACCGGGCAGTCGAAGGACATCCGCCCGGAGGGGTTCGAAGACGGAGGCGGCGGTCCCCTGCCGCGGGACCTGCCCGACCGGCAGGCCGGGGCCGAGGACCCCTGGGAGCCGGAGCGGGCCGGTCCCGGCACGGGCGCGCCCCGGGCCGGGGAGGGCCCCGGCGGCGGTGACGACCCGGACGCCGGCGAGGCAGGTGCCGGGCCCCGCTCCGCCGCGCAGCGGCCGGAGGGCGGCGTCGAGGACGCACCCGAGCCGGAGGAGCCGACGGACTAGCGGGACGCCGCCCGCCGGCCCACGCGCCGCGGGCCCGGCAGTCCTGCCGGGCCCGCGTGCGGTGCGACGGGGTCAGCCCTCGACGACGCCGGACTTGGCGATGGTGACCTTGGCGCCGAGGCGACCGCTGTCGGAGCCCAGGGCCTCGATCTTCCTGACCAGGTCCATGCCCTCGACGACCTCGCCGAAGACGACGTGCTTGCCGTCCAGCCAGCCGGTCACGATGGTGGTGATGAAGAACTGCGACCCGTTGGTGTTCGGGCCGGCGTTGGCCATCGACAGCAGGCCGGGCTTGGTGTGCTTGAGCTCGAAGTTCTCGTCGGCGAACTTCTCGCCGTAGATGCTGCGGCCGCCGGTGCCGTTGCCCGCGGTGAAGTCGCCGCCCTGCAGCATGAAGTTGGGGATGACCCGGTGGAACGAGGAGCCCTCGTAGCCGAAGCCGTGCTGGCCCGTGGCGAGCTCGCGGAAGTTCTGCGCGGTCTTCGGGACCACGTCGTCGAACAGGGCGAAGACGATCCGGCCCGCGGGCTCGTCGTTGATGGTGATGTCGAAGTACACATTGCTCATACCTGCATCCTGGCATCCGGGGCGGCCTCTTCGCACATCAGGCCCCATCGGCGCGGTGCGGGCCACCCCGTCGCCGCATCGCGGGGGCGTCCCGCGGCCCCGGGCGGGGCGGCACCGCGGGGCCGCCGGAGCGCCGTTCACCCTCCGGGGGGCCGCGCCGCCGGGGCGGCCGCGGCCACGAGCACCAGTTCGGTCACGGGCGGCGCGCCCTCGCGCTCCACCACGACGCGGTACAGGCCGGAGGACGGCAGCACCACCGACCCCTCCAGGCCGCCCTCCGTGCCGCGCAGCCGCGGGGTGACCGCGGTCCGCCCCGTCACCGCGTCCTGCACCGCGCACCGGATCCCGCCCAGCGCCGCGGGCCCGGTGACCCGGAGCGTCCAGGGCCGGCCGGGAGCGACGCGTTCGGGCACCCGCAGCCCGACGGCCGTCCCGGTGCCCGGCAGGCCGATCGCCGCCAGCACCCCGTCGGTGCGGGAGGCCCCCGGCGGTGCGACATCCCGCGACGTCGCCACCACCCCTCCCACCTCGGCCGGGTCGACCGGGAAGCCGGGGGCCTCGGTGAGCACCCGGGCCACGTAGCGCAGCGCCACCGGGTGTGTGTGCAGCGCACCGTGACGGGCCGTCACATAGCACTGCTCCACGGGGGAGCCGTCCGGAGCGGCGGCGTCCCGGGGCACCAGCCCGTCCCCGCCGCGGTCCCAGCGCGCCGCCGTCCCCCGCGGATCCCGCGTCACGGAACCGTCCGACCGGGTCCGCAGGATGTCCTCCCGGGCCAGTATCCGGCCCGCGGCGAGCAGCAGGCTCTGCACCGTCGGCTGGCCCGTGCCCGCCACGCCCCGGTGGCCGGGGCGCCGCACACCCGCCGCCGCGGCACGCGGGGCCAGGGCCGCCGCCGCCAGGTCCGCGTCGGCGCCCGCGGCCGCCAGATCGGCCGCGGTCAGCGCGGTGAGGCGTCCGTCCCGTTCCACACACGGCGTCCTCGGCAGCAGGTCGTACAGCCCGGGCATGGTCAGCGCCGCGGCGTGGAACCGCTCGTGTCCGGGCGGCCCCTCGCCCCGGTCGCCGAGGAAGGCCGCCACGGCCGGGGCGCCGTCGAACGGCGTCCCCAGGGTGACCAGCACCCGGGTGTCCCGAGCCAGGTCCGGATCGGCCTCCAGGGCGGCCCGGGCCACCAGCCCGCCCTGGGAGTGCGCGACGAGCACCAGGCGGGGCGGGCGCCTCCCCCCGGGCCCGGTCCCCGGCGCGCGCAGCGCCGCCGCCCGGGCCCGCCACCGCCGCAAGTGGCGCCGCGCGGCCTCGGCGAGCAGGCGGCCGGAGCGCTCGACCGCGAGACGCCAGTCGTAGGGGAACTCCAGCACGGCCTCGGGGTGGACCACCCGCTCGCGGACGGCGCCCAGCAGCGGGCCGTAGGGCTCGCACCCGCCGAAGCGGGGCGCCCAGACGGGGGAGTCGACCAGCCCCGCCGCCACCGTGCGGGACGCCCCCGCACGCTCCTCGTCGGCGACCCGCAGCGCCTCGGCGGCCGCCCCGCCGTACCAGTCGCGCACCAGCCCGGAGGGCTGCCCGCCCCACAGGAGGCGGCCGGTCTCCCGCTCGCGGAGCACACTGCCCCCCAGGCCCGGCACGACCACCACGGCGTCCCAGGTGACGGAGGGCCCCGAGCGGCGGGGGGAGGGCAGCTGCGAGGCCAGGTCCGCCTCGTGCCGGTACGCGCCCACCAGGGCGTCATTCCAGGCGTCGCGCCGGGCGTCGCCCGCGCCCAGAATGGCCGAGACACGTATGCCCTGCTCCAGCGAGTTGCCGCTCCCCAGCCAGCGCCGGCCCTCCCCGGCGTCCTCCCCGGGAGCGCCGGCCGGCTCCGGCCCGCCACCGGGTGCCCCGTCCGGCTCCCGGCCGCGGTCCGCGTCCTCGCCGGGGCCGCCCGGGCCGCCGCCGGGGGAGCCGGGCACGTCGTGCGCGGTCAGCCGCAGGGACAGCTGCCGTCCCATGGGGCCCTCGAAGTCCACCCCGAGCACCCGCACCGCGAGGGCCACCAGCCGCGGCAGCCGGTCGCCGAGCTCGGCCGCCAGGTCCCGCAGCAGCGAGGGATGGCGCTCCAGGGCGCGGTCGCCCGCCGCGGCCACGCCGGCCACCAGCTCCCCGCGCACCTCCTCCGCGGCCGGGGAGCCGTCGGTGCCGCCGCGCCGGTGGAGCCGCAGCGAGGCCGTGAGCGCCCGGAGCCCCAGCACCCGGTCGCCCTGCTGCTCCGCCGCCCGCCGCACCCGCCGCAGCAGTGCGTGCGCCGCCCGGAAGTCGCCGAGGTCCTCCTCGGCACGCGCCCCGAGCAGGGCGATCTCCCCGGTGAGGGCCGGGTCCCGGGCCGCCGCCGCGTCGAGGGCGGCCCCCACCGAGGCCCGGACCTCCCGGGCCCGGCCCAGCGCGGCCAGCGCCCGCAGCCGCAGTACCACCAGCTCCGGATGGTGCCCGATCCTCCCGGGCCGCTCCGACACCAGCGCCAGGGCCTGCTCGGGGCGCCCGTCGCCGAGCAGCGCCTGGGCCTCCCGGGCAGCCTGACGCGCCCAGGTCACCTCGTCGGCCCGCTCCCGCAGGGCCGCCGAGACGGTGATGCCGAGCCGGTCGGACAGGTAGACCCTCGACCGCTCCGGCAGCTCGTCGAGGGCCGAGTCCAGCAGCGGCCCCGCCTCGTCCAGCCACCGGCCGTCCAGGACCCCGGCCTCCTGCTCCAGCGCGAGGCGGTGGTAGAGCTCCTCCGCCCGCAGCTCCACCGCGCGGTCCGGTCGGCGCTCCTGCGCGGCCGCGTAGTACTCCACCGCAAGCCGGTCGATCTCCCGCACCTGCGCGGCCGAGTCCCGGCGCAGCAGGGGCAGCATGGCGCCGCGCACGTCGTGGCGCTGCACCACGGCGCCGCCGTCCGGCGCCGGTTCCACCAGCGAGGCCTCGGCCTTCAGCGCCGCGAACAGGTCCTCGGCCCGTCCCCAGTCCACCGGCCCCAGGCCGCAGGGCCCGGCCAGCACCTTGCGGATGACCTCCGGGGTGACCCGGCGGACCGCGAGGCCGGGGTTGGCGATGCGCCGCAGGTCCTCGCCGTCGAGGTGGTCGAGGATCCGCCGGTAGAGCATGCCCTGCAGCTGCTCCGCCCCGGTGGCCTCGGGCAGCTCCCGCCGCGCCCCGGCGTCCGTCAGCCCCTCGGGTCCGAGGCGCCGGACGAGCTCGGCGGTCAGCTTCAGGCTCAGCGGATTGGTGCCGTACAGCGTCACCACGGAGGACAGGAAGGCCTCGTCCACCGGCCCCGCGGCGGAGCCGATGTGCCCGCGCAGGAAGCCCAGGGCCAACGCGGGCTCGAAGCCGCTCAGCGTCAGGCGCCGGGTCCGCCGCGAGGCGTCGTCGAGCGGCGCGCGACCCGCCAGCACGACGCGGACCCGCGGGCAGGCGTCCTGGAGGGCGTCGAGGAAGTGCGTCAGGCGCGCCATCGCCGTCGCCCCCTGCCGCTGGGCGATCTCCAGCGTGTCCAGGACCAGCAGCACCGAGCCGGGCCCCTGCGGTTCCGGCGGTGCCGCGGCGGCCACCAGCCGTGCGAACCGCTCCACCAGCCGGCGCTCGTCGCGGTCGTGGCCCCCGCGCCGCCCCGGCAGCGTCCGCGCGCTCTCGTCCTCGGCCGTCCGGTCGGCGAGCAGGGTGCGGTGGGCGAGGGCGGCGACGGCCCGCGCCTCGGCGGCGAGGGCGGGACGCAGCACGCCCAGTTGGCGCGCCGCCTCGGCGAGCAGGGTCAGCGGCTGCTGCGGGAGCAGGTCGGGGCGGTCGAACGACAGATAGGCGAACGGGAGCCGTACCGTCGGCCCCGGCCCGACGTGGTCGAGCACGAAGCGCGCGACCAGGCTCGACTTCCCGATGCCGCCGGGGCCGTGGACCATCAGGCGCGAGGGCCGGCCGGTGCCCGGGCCCCCGGCCGCCCCCGCCGCGGGGACGCGCAGGTGCGCGGCCAGGGCCTGGAGTTCGCGGCGCCTGCCGACGAAGCCCTCGCCGGCCAGCGCCGAGAGCGGCTGGAGCAGGCGGGCGGCCTCGATCCGCGCGCGCACCTCGCCGGTGTCCGGCAGCGCCCGCCCGTGCAGCGCCAGCGCCTCCCGGGCGTGCGGCGCCCCGGAGAACCAGCCGGTCACGGTCAGCGCCGCATGGAGCTCCGCCAGGCCGTCACCGCCCCCGTCCGGCAGCTCGCCCGCCAGCAGCCGCCCGGCCCAGGCCCGCGCGGGGTCGGCGGGGTCCCCGGGGGCCCGGTGCAGCGCCTCGCGCATCCGCCGGGGCGTCCTCAGCCGCTCCAGCGCGGCCGCGCGCACCTCGGCGCGCAGCCGCAGGCGCCGGCCGGCACGGGTGCTGACCCGCTCGCAGTCGTGGTGGAGCACCGCGCGGCGTGCGCCGAGGAGTTCGGCCGGTTCCCCGGCCGCGGCGCCGGGGGCGACACGCTCCGGCGTCGACTCGTCGAAGGAGCCGAGCAGGCACAGGGCCTCCCGCAGCGACCAGCGGGCCGGGGTGGGGGCCTCCTTCCCGTCCGCGCCGTCCGCGCCGCGGGCCGTCCGCTGCGTGCTGCCGGGGCCGCCGAGCAGGGCCCGGACGTCGGCCGCCGTCAGCGTGCGGGGCTCACTCACGGCGATCCCCCTTCGCGGGCCGGGGCGGGCAGCTGGGACAGCAGCAGCCGGGCGTGCGCCGCCGCGGCCCGCGACACGCGCCCGACGGGCAGGGCGCCCCCGCGGTCCCCGTCCCCCACGGACTCCTCTTCCCCCATGGACTCCTCCAGAACCCGCTCCACGAACAGGTCGACCGCCTCGCCGTCCGGCCGGTACCCCCGGGAGGCGGCGACGCGGTCGAAGAAGTCGCGCAGGTCGTCCACCCCCGGGTGCCCCAGCTGCTCGTACAGTACGGACTGCGCCAGCTGCGCCGGCAGTTCCCGTTCGTAGCCGATCAGCACCACGCGCATCCGCCCGCCCGCCTCCCGCCGCTCCGCGGCCAGGGCCAGGCCCTCGATCATCCGCAGGGCCGAGGGGGTCAGGTAGTGGGCGTCCAGTCCGTCGAAGACGAACCAGGGCTCGTCGGAGCTGCCGCGGATGCGGCCCTTGAACCTGCTGAGCAGGTTCCGGGCACTGGTGTCCTCCGTCTCGTGCGGATCGACCGCGGCCCGCTCCCAGCCCAGCTGGTCGGTGATCTCGCCCATCACGTCGGCGGGCCCGGCCGGCGTGCCCTCCCAGGCGTCCAGGTCGATCAGATAGGAGCTGCCCCGGCCCAGCTCCCCCAGCACGTGCACGATCAGGTCCCAGGTCCAGGACTTCCCGGTGAACCGGTCGCCGCTGACCACCAGGACCCTGCTGCCGTTGTCGTGGAGCAGTTCGCGCAGGTGCCCCCGCAGCGCGTTGCGGTCGAGGAAGGCCTTGGGCACGGTGCGGTCGATGAACCGGACCTGGCACGGGTCCGCGCCGCCCGCGGGCGGTTCGCGGCGCAGCAGCTCCCCGAGCAGGGCGTGGTGGACGCGGCTGGCCGGGTCCTCGACGACCCGCAGCAGCAGCCCCCGCAGCAGCCCCTCGGCGGCCGCCGCCTCCAGCACGTCCGGCCAGAGGTCGTCGGCGGGGCGGTCCCAGTGGAACCGGGCGAGCCGCATCCCGCCCTCCTGGACCAGCCGCTTGATCGGACCCGTCTCCGGGAAGAGGTCCGTCAGCGCCTTCAGCAGGGCCACGGTGTCCGCGTCCCAGCGCGCGAAGGCGCGTGCGTCGAGGTTCAGCACGGTCTCACGTCCACCCGGCCCGCTCCAGCCCGGCCGCGATCCGGTCGGTGCGCACCCCCTGGTTGACGTACTCCGGCGGGGCTCCCTGCGGGCTGACGCGCACCCAGCGCTGGTGCAGCGCCACGGGCCGCCAGTGCCGGTCGAAGACGGGGGAGCCGGACGAGCCGTGGTCGGTGTCGGTCCAGTAGCGCACCACGGAGTCGTCCGCGTACCGGACCACGTTGTGGTGCGCGGCGAGCTTCTTCACCCCGCCGTGCGGGTGCTGCACGATGTAGACGCGGTCCCCGCGCGCCACCGGGACGGCCCGCGGGAGTTCCACCACCGCCGCGTCCTTCGGCACCGGCTCCGCCGTCCGCACCGCCACCCAGTCCTCCTCCGCGTCGCCGGCGACCGGGTCGGTCAGGCAGCGGACGGGGACATGGGCGCGGACACGTCCCTCCGCGTCGTTCTCGTAGCCGAACCACGCCTCCGCCGCGACGGCCCGCCCGCCCCCGCGGCCCGGCGCGTCGAAGAGCACGTGATGGCTGGTCAGAAGGGTGTCCTCGGCGATCAGAAAGGCCGTCCCGTGGTAGGTGGCGCCGTCCGCGAAGGAGACCAGCAGGCGGGCCACGGACGAGGCGACCTCCACCCCGCGCCGCAGGAAGGACACGTCCAGGTAGGAGGCGGTGCGCAGGATCTGACGCTCGGCGGCGTCCGGGGCCTGCGCCGTCAGGGCCCCCGGATCCTGTGCGGGCGGGGCGGCCTCCACGACCGGCCGGGGCCGCAGCAGTTCGCCCACGCGCCGGGCCAGGGCCGCGTCCGGGCCCGCGGTGACACGCTCCAGCAGCGTCCGGAGGCGGTCCTGCCTGCGGGCGGTCTCGATCAGCTCGTGCCACACCGCGTCCATGGGGCGGCCCCAGTGGATGGAGGCCGGCCGGATCCCGGCCTCCTGGGCGAGGGCGAGGACCGGCTCCTCGCGGAAGTGGACGGAGGCCAGCAGGTCCCTCAGCTCGCGGGAGGCGGGGTGCCGCCAGTCGAAGGGGAACCGGTCCACGAAGTGGACCGCATCGTCCTCCGCCTCGGCTGCCCCCGCCGCCGTGCCCTCCCGGCGCATCACGCCACCCCCCGCTCGCACGCGAACAGGACCGCGCGCCCGGCCCCGTGCGCAGGATCATCCCAGCCACCCGCCCCCGGAGGACGGGAATCGGCCAGAGCCGGCCCCGGCCGCGCCGCGGCCGGGAAGGCGTCCCGCCCGGCGCGGGCCGGGACCGGGGCGCGGCGGCCGGAGGCGGAGCAGCCCCCGGGGCCGCTCCGCCCGGCCGCCCCCGGCCCCGGCCGGGGCTCAGGACGCCCGGCCCGTGCCGCCGGGCACCGCGGGGTCCGCGCCCCCGGCAGCCACCCGGTCCGCGCCGCCGGGCACCATGGCCCCGCCCTCGCCGCGGGGGCGTACCCCGAGCACCAGGGCCACGAGCAGGTACGGCACGACGAGCAGGGCGAACACCGGGCCGTGGTCGGCCTGGGAGGACAGTGCCGCATAGGCGCCGAAGACACCCAGGGTCGCGCCCTCCTTGCCCAGGCCCGCGAGCGAGGTGATCGTCGCGCGTCCGGGGCCGCTGACGGCCGCCTGGAGCCGGGCGTCGGCCACCACGTCCACCAGCTGGAACACCAGGAAGCCCGCCGCCACCCCCGCGAACCCGGCGGGACGGCCCCACAGCGCGCCCGCGGCCGTGGCCAGCGCGCCCGCGGCCAGCAGCGCCCCCAGGGCCCGCGGGCCCAGCCGCTGGGCCGGCCCCACCAGCAGGGCGCCGGCGGTCACCCCCGTCCACACCAGCAGGACCAGCAGCGGGACGGCCGCCGCCGGCGCGCCGGTCGCCGAGGCCAGCAGCGGGACGTACTCGTCCAGGGCCCCCCAGACCGCCGTCACCGCGACGACCAGCAGCAGGGCCCGGCGGACCCGGGGCGTCCCGCGCACCTCGGCGGCACCCGAGCGGAGCACGGCGGCGGCGGCCCGCAGTCCCATGGCGGGCGCCGCCGCGCCGGTGGTGCCGATACCGCCGCCCGGCCCCTCGCCGCCCGCGCCCCCCGGGCCCGCGGCACGGGCCGCTCCCGGCCCGTCCCCGGCGGGCGCCGGGGGCGGTGCACCGCCGGAGGGCTCCGCCCCGGCCCCCGGGGTCCGGTGCTCCGGCAGCGCGGCGCCCGCGACCGCGCACAGCAGACAGGCGGCGACGCTCGCCGCCGCCACCGCGGGCATGCCCCACAGGCCCGCCACCGGCGCGGCCGCGGCCGTCGCCGCTGCGGTGGCGACCATGCTCCAGGCGGAGGCGCGGCCCATGGCTCGGGCGTAGCGCGTACCGGCGCCCAGCCGGGACAGCTCCTCGAAGGCCAGCGCCTCGTAGGCGCCCGAGCGCAGCGCGCCGCTGACGCCCCACAGCACGAAACCGGCGGCGAAGGCGGCGTAGGAGGGCAGCAGCGCCCACAGGGCGAAGCCGGTGGCCGTCAGCAGCGGGCCCAGCACCAGCAGCAGACGGCGCGAGACCAGGTCCGCCCACACCCCGGAGGGGACCTCCACCAGCAGCGCGGTCAACGACCACAGGGCGAACAGCGAGGACATCTCGGCCGTGGACAGGCCGTGCTCGGCGAAGAGCAGTGCGTACAGCGGGTACAGGAGGACGAAGTCCTCCAGCCCCGCGTAGAGGGAGAGCCGCCGCTCCAGCCGGCGGACGGCGGCAGGCGGGCAGGACGAGAAGGCGAGCATGGACGAGGTCCTTCGTGACGACGGGCAGCGGACGCCGGGAACTCACCCGTGCGGCGGTCCGCGGGAGGCCGTCGAAGGACCAGGGGCCGTGGATCAATGTCGTCGTCGCATGGGGCCGATGCTACTGCGCCCGGGCCTGCGGTGACAGGGGCCCCTGCGTCCCACCCGCACGGTCCCCGGCGTTGGCGCATACGGGCGCGCCCGTATGCGCCCCTAGGAGTGAGCCGCCCGCGCAGGCGACCGACCGCCCGCACCTGCGGGTACGCATCGCCCGCACCCCTCTTCCACGACCGCGGAGGACACCGCCCCATGCCCGTCTGCCTCGCCGCCGCACGGCTGCTGGCCCCCACCGTGTGCGCCGCCCTGCTGCTCGCGGGCTGCGCCTCCTCCTCCTCCTCCTCCTCCGCGCCACCGCCCCGCCCTCTGGCCGGGCCGCCCGGCGCCCCCGCCTCCCCGGCCCCCGTCTCCCCGGCCCCCGTCTCCCCGGCCCCCGCCTCCCCGGCCCCGGTCTCCCCGGCCCCCGTCTCCCCGTCCCCCGCCCCGCGCGGTCTGCCCGGCGTCGGTCCCGAGACCGGCGCCGCCCTCACCGACGGCACCCTCCAGGCCCTGGTCGTCACCGGCGCGACCCGCGACACCCACACGGCCGAGGCCGTCCTCTACGAGCGCGCGCACGCCGACGCCCCCTGGACACGTGTGCTCGGCCCCTGGCCCGCGCACAACGCCCTGCGGGGCTGGACGCCCGACCACACCGAGGGCGATCTGCGCACCCCCATCGGGGTCTTCGGCCTCGGCGACGCGGGCGGCCTGCTGCCCGATCCCGGCACCCTGCTGCCCTACGACCAGGACGAGGACTTCGGCATCTCCGGCGAGGGGTTCCTCGGCGAGCCCCTGGAGGGCTCCTTCGACTACGTGGTCGCCATCGACTACAACCGCGTCCCCGGCACGACCCCGCTGGACGCGGAGCGGCCGCTGGGCGAGGAGCGGGGCGGCGGCGTGTGGATCCACGTCGACCACCAGGGCCCCACCCAGGCGTGCATCTCCCTGGCCCTGGACCACATGCGCGAGCTGCTGCGGGCCCTGGACCCGGCCGGGCTCCCGGTGATCGTCATGGGCCCCGAGGCCGACCTGCGCCGCTGACCCCCGCGCCCGCGACCCGCCGCGGACTGGTTGAGCCTCCCCGGGGCGGGGCGCATGCTGGGAAACGGGCCGCGACCGGCCCCGGGCGAGGGCGCTCCCGGCGGCGAAGGGCGAAAGATGGCTCCGATGGACGGACCGGGAAGCGGTCGCACCGGCGACCCGGCGGGCGGCGCCGCCGACGCCTCCGCGCTGCCCCGCTCGATCCTGGACCAGCTGCCCGTCCCCGTCTCCTACTTCGACCGGGGCTGCCGCCTGGTCACCGCCAACCCCGCCGCCCTGCGGGTGGTGGACCGGGAACTCGCCGACCTCGTGGGCCTGACCCCCGGCGAGATGGGCCCCGAGGTCGTCGGGGGCGCGGGGGAGGGGCTCCAGGCCGCCATGCTGCAGGTGATGGAGTCCGGCGAGACCCTCTCCTTCGAGACCTACCTGGGGCGCAACGGCGCCGGCGAGCGCGTGTGGGTCGCGGTGCTCTCCCCGGTCTCCGACGCCACAGGGCGCGTCCACGGCTGCTCGGTGGTGACCCTCGACACCACCGAGCAGTACCGCGCACGCCAGCGCCTGACCGCGCTCGACGAGGCGAGCGTCCGCATCGGCACCACCCTGGACGTCGGCCGGACGGCGGAGGAGCTGGCCGAGCTGGCCACCGAGAGCTTCGCCGACTTCGTCACCGTCGACCTGCTCGCGCCGGTCCTCGCGGGGGAGGAGCCGCGGCCCCCCGCCCCGGGCTCCGCCCTCGTCTTCCGCAGGGTCGCGCAGGAGTCCGTGCTGCCCGGCTGCCCCGAGGCCGTCGTCACCCTCGGTGAGCACCACGAGCACGACCGCAACTCCGTCCTCGGCCGCATCCTGCTCCAGGGCGAGGCGCGCCGCTGGGACCTCGGCGAGGAGGCGCTGCGCCTGTGGGAGCAGACCGAGCCCGAGCGCTACGCCAGCATGCTCACCCACGGCATCCACGCCACCGTGGCGGCCCCGCTGACCGCGAGGGGTGTCACCCTCGGCGTGGCGGTCTTCTCCCGGCACCGCAACCCCGACCCCTTCGACGACGACGACGTCCTGCTCGCCGGGGACCTGGCCGCGCGCTCCGCCGTGGCGGTCGACAACGCCCGGCGCTACACCCGGGAGCACGCCACCGCCCTCGCCCTCCAGCGCAGCCTGCTGCCCCGCCGGGCGGCCCGCCAGCAGGCCGTCGACGTCGCCTCCCGCTACCTGCCCAACACCACCGGTGCCGGAATCGGCGGCGACTGGTTCGACGTGATCCCGCTCTCCGGGGCCCGGGTCGCCCTGGTCGTCGGCGACGTGGTCGGCCACGGGGTCCAGGCGTCCGCGACCATGGGGCGGCTGCGGACCGCGGTGCGGACCCTGGCGGACGTCGACCTCGCGCCCGACGAGCTGCTGACCCAGCTCGACGACCTCGTCCTGAAGCTGGACCGCGAGGAGGCCGTGGACGCCGAGGGCTCCTCGGTCGCCGGCGCCACCTGCCTCTACGTGACCTACGACCCCGTCAGCGGGCACTGCGCCCTGGCCCGCGCCGGGCACCCCGAGCCCGTGCTGGTGCGGCCCGACGGCACGACCTCGCCCGTCGCGCTGCCGGGCGGGCCGCCGCTGGGCGTCGGCGGCCTGCCCTTCGAGTCGGTGGAGCTGGAGCTGCCCGAGCGCAGTCTGCTCGCCCTGTACACCGACGGTCTCCTCGAGGCGCCGGAACGGGAGCGGGAGACGGCGCTGGAGCTGCTGTGCGACACCCTCGCCCGGCCCTCGGGATCGCTCGACGACACCTGCGACGCCGTGGTCAAGGCGCTGCTGCCGGAGCGCCCGGACGACGACGTGGCCCTCCTCCTCGCCCGCACGAACCGGCTCGGGGGCGACCGCCACGCCTCCTGGGAGCTCGCCTCCGACCCCTCGGTGGTCTCCCGGGCCCGCCACCTGGCCGCCGCCAAACTGGAGGAATGGGGACTCGGGGACGCGGTGTTCACGACCGAACTCGTCGTCAGCGAACTGGTCACCAACGCCATCCGCTACGGCGGCTCGCCCATTCGGCTGCGGTTGATCCGCGACACCTCGCTGGTGTGCGAGGTGTCCGACGGCAGCAGCACCGCACCCCATCTGCGCAGGGCGAGGATCTACGACGAGGGCGGCCGCGGGCTGCTGCTCGTGGCCTCCCTGACCGAGTGCTGGGGAACCCGCTACGGCCCCACCGGCAAGACCATCTGGGCGGAGCAGACGCTCCCCGGAGCCTGACCCGCCGTACCGGGCCCCCGCCCGCGGTCCCGAGGCCCCCGGCGGGCCCGGACCCCGCCCGACGCCCGACGCCCGGCCCGCGCGCACGCCCCGGCCCGCGCGCACGCCCCGGCCGGGTGCACGCCGCGGCGCGGGCCCGGAAGCCCCCGGTGCGCGGCCGGGCGGGGGCAGGGCCCTGCTCCGGCTCCGCCGGGTTCACCCTCGTGGGCGTACCGGAGCGGACCGCCTCCGGTGCGCCGGGCGCACCGGAGGGCACCACCGGCGCGGGAGGCGCGGTCTCCGGCACGGGGGACGCCGCCGCCCGAGACGGGACGGCCGCCCGTGCGGGCGGCCCGGCGCCGCCTGCGGGCCCGACCGGGGAGCCGCGGCGGGCGGGGCGGCGGGCCCGGGTGGGCCGAGGTCCCGGGGACCGCCCCGGTACGGCTTGTGCGGTGGTGCGGACGAGGCGGATTCTGGGTGGGTGAAGCGCTCCGGACCCGCACCGGCCGACCCCCGGCCCGCGGCGGGCGTGCGGACCGCGCGGGCCGCGCCGCCGGGCGCGGAGCCGCGCGACCCGGTCGCGCCCCCCGCGGCGGCCGCCCTCGTCCTGGACGCCCGGGGCAGCGTCATCGGCTGGAGCCCGGCCGCCGAGGACCTGCTCGGCCACACCGCCGCCGAGGCGGTGGGGCGCCCCGTCTCCGCCTTCGTCGACCCCCCGGGAGGGGAACCGGCCACCGGGCAGGGGCGCACGGCGCGGGCGGCGCACCACCGGGACGGGCGCACCGTGCGGGTGGCCGCCACGGAGTTCCCGCTCAGCGGGCCGGGCCCCGCCTCCCGCGTCCTGCTGCTGGAGGAGTACCGGCAGCGGCGCCTGTCCCAGGCGCGCCTCGCCCTGCTCGACGCCCTGGCGACCCAGTCGCCCCTGGGCCTCGCCGTCTACGACCGCGGGCTGCGCCTGGCATGGGCCAACGCCGCGCACGACCGGGAGGTGGGCCGCCCGCTCGCCGACTACCGGGGCATGCACGCCGAGGACCTCTACCCCGACGGCGCCTTCCTCGGCTCCCGGGGCCCGCGCACCCTGACCGAGGCCATGCGGCGCGTCATCGACGACGGCGAGGTCTTCGTCGACCTCCACTTCCGCTCCCGCCTGCCCAGCGACCCCGACACCCACCGGGTCTGGTCCTGCTCCTACTACCGGCTCCAGGACGCCGAGGGCCGGGTGCTGGGCGTGTGCGAGGACGCCTTCGACATCACCCCCCGCTACGAGGCGCAGAACCGGCTCGCGCTGCTCGCCGAGGCGGGGCGGCGCATCGGCACCTCCCTGGACGTGACCTCCACCGCCCGCGCGGTCGCGGACGTGGCCGTCCCCGGATTCGCCTCCACCGTCACCGTCGACCTCGACGCGGCCGTCCTCGCGGGCGGGGTGCCCGCACCGGGAGCCGGCGGAACCTGGGTCCGCGTCGCCGCCCGCTCCGGGGCGCCGCCCGCGGCGGCCCCCGCCGACGCCGGGTCCCCGCGCCGCGTCTCCTACCCCGAGGGCTCGCCGCAACGGCGCAGCCTGGCCTCGGGCGGCCACGTCCTCGCCGAGGACACCCTCGTGGTGCCGCTGCGCAGCGGCGGCACGCTGCTCGGCCTCGTCACCTTCCTGCGCTCCGGCAGCCTGCGGTTCTTCGACACCGACGCCGTCGGACTCGCCGACGAACTCGTCTCGCGGGCGGCCCTCGGCATCGACAACGCGCGGCGCTTCACCGGCGAGCGCGCCGCCGCCCTGGCCCTCCAGCGCCAGCTGCTCCCGCAGCGGCTGCCGGACCAGTCGGCGGTCGACGTCGCCGGCCGCTACCTGCCCGCGGACGACGTCGCGGGCGTGGGAGGCGACTGGTTCGACGTGATCCCGCTCTCCGGCGCGCGGGTCGGGCTCGTCGTCGGCGACGTGGTCGGGCACGGCCTGCCGGCCGCGGCCACCATGGGGCGCCTGCGCACGGCCGTGGAGGCGCTCGCCACCCTGGACCTGGCGCCCGACGAGGTGCTCACCCGGCTGGACGACCTGCTGGGCCGAGGGACCGGCGTCGGCGCGGACGCGGCGGCCGATGTGCCGTACCCGGACGTCACCACGGGAGCGACGTGCCTGTACGCCGTCTACGATCCCGTCTCGCGGCGCTGCACCATGGCCCGCGCCGGACACCTGCCGCCGGTCGTCGTCCACCGGGACGGTTCCTACCGCTTCCCCGACCTGCCGGCCGGCCCCCCGCTGGGCCTGGGCGGCCTGCCCTTCGAGGCCGCCTCCTTCGAGCTTCCGGCCGGCAGCCTCCTCGCCCTGTTCACCGACGGACTGGTCGAGGTCCGCGACCGCGACATCGAGCAGGGGCTCCGCACCCTGGGCCGGGTCCTCGGCGACCCCTCGGCCGACCTGGACGAACTCTGCGACCGGGCCCTGGACGAGCTGCGGCCCGGCGGCAGGACCGCCGACGACACGGCGCTGCTGCTGGTCCGCACCAGGGAGCTGGACGCCGGCCGGGTCGCCGTCTGGGACCTGCCCGCGGAGCCCGCCTCCGCGGGCCGGGCGCGCTCGCTGGTCACCGCCCGGCTCGACCGCTGGGGCCTCGGGGAGCTGGCCCCCGCCTCCGCGCTCGTGGTCAGCGAACTGGTGACCAACGCCGTCCGCCACGCCGCCGGCCCCCTCCAGCTGCGCCTGATCCGGGACCGCGCCCTGCTGTGCGAGGTCGCGGACACCACGCACACCTCCCCGCACCTGCGCCACAGCTCGGCCGAGGACGAGGGCGGCCGCGGGCTGCTGATCGTGGCCCGGCTCGTCGAGCGCTGGGGCACCCGCTACACGCCGTCCGGCAAGACCATCTGGACCGAGCAGCCGCTCCCGGGCCCGCCGTCCGCCCGGTGACCGGCCGCCCCGCCGGGGCGGGCCGGCTCAGCGGCCCAGCGCGGCCAGCAGCTCCCGCTCCCGGTCCGGGCTCAGACCCGCCCGGCGCTCCCGGCCGAGCCCCTGGGCCCGCTCCCACTCCAGGGTGTCGGCGACCAGTTCCCCGCGGGACCGGTGGCGCAGGCCCGCCGCGCGTGCGGCGGCACCGCTGCGGGCCGACCAGCCCTCCCAGCCCGGCTCGTCCAGCCACATCGTCATCGACTCCGGTCCCATGTACCCGGCGACCCCCTGCTCCTTGAGCCACGCGGCCGGCGCGGGGACCACCGGCCCGGTGTGCCCGCCGATGCTCCGCGCGAGATCCAGCCACGCGCCGAAGGGCATCACCGGGCCCACGGCGTCGTACACCCCGGTGAGTCCGCCCCCGGCGGAGTCGAGGAGCCAGGCCGCCAGATCCCGCACGTCCACCACCTGGGTCGGGGCCAGGGGCGCGTCGGGGACGAGGAGGGGCTCCCGGGGGCCGCGCGCGGCGCGTGCCACCCAGTGCCCGCAGCGGTCGCTCGGATCGCCCGGACCGCCGATCAGCCCGGACCGGGCGACCAGGAGCCTGTCGCCCACCGCCGCGGCGCACGCCTGCTCGCAGGCGACCTTCGCCTCCCCGTACAGCTCCCGCCCGACGCGGTCCCGCCCGGTCGCCGGGAGCAGCGCGCCGGACTCGTCGGCGCCGGGCTCGGCGTGCGAGGCGTAGGCGCTGCAGGAGGAGACGTACGTCCAGTGGGCCGCCCGCGCGGCCAGGGCCTCCAGCGCCTCCCGGACGAAGACCGGCTGCCAGGACACCTCGACCACCGCGTCCCAGTGCGTCGCGGCCAGGTCCGCGTAGGCACCCGGCACCGCCCGGTCCGCGCCGTGCAGGGTGGCGCCCCCGGCCACCGCCCCGCTCTCGCCGCGCGCGAGGCAGACCACCTCGTGCCCCCGGTCGACGGCCTGCCGGGAGATCTCGCGGCCCAGCCATGCCGTGCCGCCCAGTACCAGGATCCTCATGAGCGCAGCCAAGCACGGCCGCGGGGGGCGGGGCACGGCTGTTCGCCCGGGGCGGAGCGGCCCCCGGGACCGGGTGCCGCCCCGCCCCGGCTCCGGGGGCCCGCGGTCCGGTCAGTCGCGGGCGTCCGGCTCGCCGCCCTCCGGGAGCGGGACGACGGCGCCCGCACCGGCACCCAGCAGCACGCCCACCGGGCGGGGGGCCGGGGACTGCCCGGGCCGCTCGCGGGAGGCGCGCACCCGCTCCCCGAGCTCCGCGAGGATCCGGGGCGGGCAGGACTCCGAGAGCAGCGGGAAGAGCCGGCCCGCGCGCTCCGAGGCCAGGCGCTCGGTGGCGGCCCCGAGCGAGGCGACCAGGGCGGTGAAACGGGCGTCGGCGGGCGGGCAGCTCTCCAGCTCCCGGATCAGCCGGTCGGTCTCCGCGCGGTCGGCGAGTTCCTGGTCGGCCATGTCGTCGCCGTCGTCCACGAACCGGCGCACCGCCGGGAACAGGTACTCCTCCTCCGTCACGGCGTACCGCACCAGTTCGCCGGTGAGCCGGTCCGCGAGCCCGCGCAGGCGCTCGTCGCCGGGCGCGAGGCCGCCGATCCGGGTGAACAGGTCCTCGATTTCCCGCAGGTCGGCAGACAGCTCGTCGATCACGTCGCCACCGTGGCCCATGGAGAAGCTCCTTCTGTGTGTCAGGTCCGCCGTGCCGCCGTGTTCCACCGCGCCACGGCGGCAAGCGCCTGGTGCATGACTGCCACGGCGGCGGGGGCGGTTCACCTCGCCCGGCCGCTGCCACCCGAACAGGCTGCGCCCGCGCCGCCGCCCGCCGCAGGACGCGCGGGCGGCGCCGCGGGCCCGGGCGGCTCAGTCGAACGCGGGCTGCTCCCCGCCCGCCGCCGCGAGGTCGATGACGGCGAACGCGGCACCCTGCGGGTCGAGGAGGGCGGCGAACCGCCCGAAGGGCGTGGTGAGCGGCCCGAACACCATCCGCCCGCCCGCCTCCTCGGCCGCGGCGACGGCGGCGTCGCAGTCCGGCACGGCGAAGTACACCTGCACATAGGACGGCACCTCGGGCGGGAAGTCGCCCTCGCCCATGGTCATGCGGCCGAGCACCGGGTCGCCCTCGCCGGGACCGTAGACGGCGAAGTCGATCTGCGGGTCCCGCATGACCTTCCGGGTGAACCCGAAGACCCCGGTGAAGAAGGCGTCCGACTGCTCCGGGGTGCGGGTGAAGACCTCCGCCCAGGCGTAGGCGCCCGGGACCTCCCGCGCCTCGAAGCCCCGGTGGGTGCCCGGCTGCCAGACTCCGAACAGCGCCCCGCCCGGGTCGGTGGCCAGGCACATCGAGCCGAACTCGCCGACCGCCATGGGGTCGAGGACCAGACGGCCCCCGTTGCGCCGGATGTCCTCGGCGGTCGCGGCCACGTCGGGGGACGCCAGGTACAGCGTCCACAGCGGTGGGGCAGCCGCGTCCTGGCCCTCCATCGGGGGCGCCAGCGCCGCGACGGCGCGCCCGTCCGCGTAGGCCTGGGTGTAGCCCCCGTACTCGGGGGCGGGCTCGCCGAAGGTCCATCCCAGGACCCGGCCGTAGAAGTCCTTGGCGGCCTGGAGGTCGGGGAAGGTCGCGTCGGCCCAGACCGGTGTTCCCTGTGCTGCTTCCGCCATGTGCACTGCTCCTCGCTGTCCGGCGGCTCGATGGTCGTCCCCCCATGGTTCGGCCCGGGGCGGCGCCTTCTTGAGGCGCCCCGCGGCGATGTCAGCCGCACGGCCCCGCCTCCGGTGCGGCCGCGGGCGCCCCGCGCGCCGGGTGCCGGGCGGGTGTTTGTAGAGTGCGGCGCATGTGGCAGCGCACCTTCCTCATCCTGCACGGCGTCGAGAACCGCCGCCCCGAGGACCACTGGCAGCACGACCTCGCGCAGTGGCTGCGCAGCCGCGGCGAGCAGGTCTTCTACCCCCAGCTCCCGGACCCCGACCGGCCCTCGCCCGCCGCCTGGACGGAAGCCGTGGAGGCCGAGCTGGGGATGATGCGGGGGGAGCGGGTGGTGGTGTGCCACAGCCTCGGCTGCCTCGCCTGGCTCCACCTCGCGGCCGGCCGCCCCGGCGGCCCGCCCGCCGACCGGCTGCTGCTCGTCGCACCGCCGGGCCCCTCGGCCTTCTCCTGGGACGCCATCGCGCCGTTCACCCCCGGGGCGCTGGACCTCGCCTCCCTCAGGCTCTCCGCCGCGCCTCCGCGCCTGGTGTGCTCCGACGACGACCCGTACGCGCCCGAGGGGGCGGCCACGGCCTACGCGGGCCCGCTCGGCTGCGAGGTGGACCTGCTGCCGGGCGCCGGGCACCTCGCCGTGGCGGACGGGTACGGGCCCTGGCCCTCGGTGCGCCGGTGGTGCCTCGACGGAACGCACCGCCTCACGGCCGACCGTCCCCACTGAGCAGTCCCCCCGGCCGGCCGCCCGGAGGAGGGCCGTGGCGCCCCGGCGGGTGACCGGCCGGAGCGCGCCCGCCCGGGGGCGGCCGTCCCCGCAGGCGCCCGGACACGGCGGAGGCGCCCCGCCTGGTGGCGCGGCCCGCGGCGGTCCGCCTGCGTCGCCCCGGCGCCGCCCGCCCTCGCCGGGAGGCCGGCGCTGCGCGGTGGGGGCGCTGCCCGCGCGCGGCGGCGCCGGATTGCGGCACATGACGGAATACGGCCCTCCGTCTTCCACGAACGGGTGAAACGCCCGACGTGTGTCCCACAGGCGGCGCAGCCCGTGCCCCACCATCGCGGTGGCCGGCCGGAGCCCTCCGGCCGGTTCCGCCGGAGCCGGAGGGGCCATGCGCATCCTGCTCGTCGCCAACGCCTACAACAGCCTCTCCCAGCGCGTCCACGCCGAGTTGCGCGACCGCGGGCACCGCACGGCCGTCGAGGTCGTCCGCGACGGTGCGGACATCGAGCGCGCCGTGCGGGACCACGGCCCCGAGCTCGTCCTGGCGCCCATGCTGACGGTGCGCATCCCGCGCGCGGTGTGGAGCCGCCACCGCTGCCTGGTGGTGCACCCCGGGCCCCCCGGCGACCGGGGCCCCTCCAGCCTCGACTGGGCCGTCCACGACCGCGCCCGCACCTGGGGAGCCACCGTGCTGGAGGCCGCCGAGGAGATGGACGCGGGGACGGTGTGGGCCTGGGCCCCGTGCCCGCTGCCCCCGCTGGCCAAGAGCGACCTCTACCGGGGCGAGGTGGCGGACGCGGCCGTCGGGGCCGTCCTCGCCGCCGTGGAGCGCGCGGCCTCCCCCTCCCGCCGCCCGCTCCCGCGGCAGCCCTCGGGCCACCGCACCCGGCCCTGGCTCCGCCAGGAGCACCGGGCGATCGACTGGGCTGCCGACGGCACCGACTCCGTGCTGCGCGCCCTGCGCGCCGCCGACTCCCGGCCCGGGGTGCTGGACACCCTGCTGGGCGGCGAGTGGTACCTCCACGGGGGCCACCCGGAGGACACCCTCCGCGGCCGCCCGGGCGAGCTGCTCGCCACCCGCTGCGGCGCCGTCTGCCGGGCCACCCGCGACGGAGCCGTCTGGATCCCGCAACTGCGGCCCAGGCGCCTGCCCGGCCACCCCGCGGGCCTCAAGCTGCCCGCGGTGCTCGCCCTGGGCGACCGGCTGCCCCCGCTCCCGGAGGTGCCCGCGCCCCTGCGGCCGGGACCGGGCCGCACCTGGAGGGAGATCGCCTACCACGAGGACGGCCCCGTCGGGCGGCTGGAGTTCTCGTTCGCCGGCGGCGCGATGGGCGCCGACCAGTGCCGCCGCCTGCTCGCCGCCTACCGCGCCGCCTGCGAACGGCCGACCGCGGTGCTGGTCCTGGGGGGCGGGCGGGACTTCTTCTCCAACGGCATCCACCTCGGCCTCATCGAGGCCGCGGCCGACCCCGCAGCGGCCTCCCGGGAGAACCTCGACGCCATGAACGACCTGGTCGAGGCCGTGCTGACCACCACCGACCGGCTGGTCGTGGCGGCGCTCGGCGGCAACGCGGCCGCCGGGGGAGTGATGCTCGCGCTGGCCGCCGACGAGGTCTGGTGCCGCTCCGGGGCCGTCCTGAACCCCCACTACCGCCGCATGGGCCTGTACGGCTCGGAGTACTGGACCTACTCCCTGCCGCGCCGGGTGGGCCCGGAGCGCGCCGAGCGCCTCACCGGCCGCGCCGAGCCGGTGACCGCCGCCGCGGCACGGGACATGGGCCTGGTGGACCAGGTGGTCGACTGCGGTCCGGGCGCCTTCCCCGCCCGGATCACCCGATCGGCGGCGCGCCTGGCCGCCCTCCCGGCCACCCGGCGGCGCATCGTCGCGAAGAAGGCGGACCGCGAGGCCCAGGAGGCCGCGAAGCCCCTCGCCGCCTACCGGGACGAGGAGTCCGCCCGGATGAACCGCATCTTCGACGACCCGCACGCCCCGTACCACGCACTGCGGAGGGCCTTCGTCCGGGGGGAGCGGCCGCCCGCCGCTGCGGTGGCCCGAGCGGAGGGCGGCTGTTAGCAAGAGAGATGACCAACCGCTGGAGGGGGGGTGTCGTCACAGCCGCGCCAGGAGGCGTCCATGCACGCTGAAACCACGACCACGACCGGAGCGGAGTCGTCGGCCTCCGCGGCCGAACAGCCGCCCGTCCACATCCTCTGGATCAACGCCGGCCTCAGCTGCGACGGTGACTCCGTCGCCCTGACCGCCGCGATGCAGCCCAGCATCGAGGAGATCGTCCTCGGCGCGCTGCCCGGCCTGCCGAAGGTGCAGGTCCACTGGCCCCTCATCGACTTCGAGTGCGGCCCCGTCGGCGGCGCCGACACCTTCATCGAGTGGTTCTTCAAGGGCGAGAGGGGGGAGCTCGACCCCTTCGTCCTTGTGGTCGAGGGGTCGATCCCCAACGAATCCATCAAGCCCGAGGGCTACTGGTGCGGCTTCGGCGACGACCCCGACACCGGCCAGCCCATCACCACCAGCGAGTGGATCGACCGGCTCGCCCCCAAGGCCCTCGCCGTGGTCGCCATCGGCACCTGCGCCACCTACGGCGGCATCCACGCCATGTCCGGCAACCCGACCGGCGCCATGGGCGTCCCCGACTACCTCGGCTGGGACTGGACGTCGCAGGCGGGCATCCCGATCGTGTGCGTGCCGGGCTGCCCGATCCAGCCCGACAACTTCGCCGAGACGCTCACCTACCTGCTCTACCAGGCCACCGGCGCCGCCCCGATGATCCCGCTGGACGACAAGCTGCGCCCCACCTGGCTGTTCGGCGCCACCGTCCACGAGGGCTGCGACCGCGCCGGGTACTACGAGCAGGGCCAGTTCGCCCACGCGTACGACTCCCCGCAGTGCCTGGTCAAACTCGGCTGCTGGGGCCCGGTCGTGAAGTGCAACGTCCCCAAGCGGGGCTGGATCAACGGCGTGGGAGGCTGCCCCAACGTCGGCGGCATCTGCATCGCCTGCACCATGCCCGGCTTCCCCGACAAGTTCATGCCGTTCATGGACGAGCCGCCCGGCGGCAAGGTCTCCAGCACCGCCAGCGGCGCCTACGGCGCGGTCATCCGGCGTCTGCGGTCCCTGACCGCGCGGACCGTGGACCAGGAGCCCCGGTGGCGCCACACCGGCGAACGCCTGACCACCGGCTACCGCCCCCCGTGGTGACCGCCCCCCGACGCACCCCCTCCCCCTCCCCCCACCCCGCCTCCTGACGAAGGGCACAGCGCACGATGGCACCGACGACGAAAGCGGCCGGCGACCCGAGCGGCCTGGTGGAGATGTCCTGGGATCCGATCACCCGGATCGTGGGCAGTCTCGGCATCCACACGAAGATCGACTTCAAGCAGAAGCGGGTCGCCGAGTGCTACAGCACGTCCTCGGTCTTCCGCGGATACAGCGTCTTCATGCGCGGCAAGGACCCGCGCGACGCCCACTTCATCACCAGCCGCATCTGCGGGATCTGCGGGGACAACCACGCCACCTGCTCGGTGTACGCGCAGAACATGGCGTACGGCGTGAAGCCCCCGCACCTGGGGGAGTGGATCATCAACCTCGGCGAGGCCGCCGAGTACATGTTCGACCACAACATCTTCCAGGAGAACCTGGTCGGGGTCGACTACTGCGAGCGCATGGTCCGCGAGACCAACCCGGGGGTCCTCGAACTCGCCGAGCGGACCGAGGCCCCCCACGCGGCCGAGCACGGCTACCGCACCATCGCCGACATCATGCGCTCGCTCAACCCGCTGGAGGGCGAGTTCTACCGCGAGGCACTCCAGGTCAGCCGCTACACCCGGGAGATGTTCTGCCTGATGGAGGGCCGCCATGTGCATCCCTCCACGCTCTACCCCGGGGGCACCGGCACCGTCGCCTCGGTGCAGCTCTTCACGGACTACATGAGCCGCCTGATGCGCTACGTCGAGTTCATGAAGCGCGTCGTCCCGCTCCACGACGACCTGTTCGACTTCTTCTACGAGGCCCTGCCCGGCTACGAGGAGGTCGGCCGCCGCCGTGTGCTGCTCGGCTGCTGGGGAGCCCTCAACGACCCCGAGCACTGCGACTTCACCTACGCCAACATGAGCGACTGGGGACGGCGCATGCTCGTCACCCCGGGCGTCGTCGTCGACGGCAAGCTGGTCACCAACGACCTCACCGAGATCAACCTCGGCATCCGGATCCTCCTCGGCTCGTCCTACTACGAGGACTGGGCCGGGCAGGAGCAGTTCGTCACCCACGACCCGCTCGGCAACCCGGTCGACCCGCGCCACCCCTGGAACCAGCACACCATCCCGGCCCCCCAGAAGCGCGACTTCCAGGACAAGTACAGCTGGGTGATGTCCCCCCGCTGGTTCGACGGCAAGGACCACCTGCCGCTCGACACCGGGGGCGGCCCGCTCGCCCGCCTGTGGTCCACCGCCCTGTCCGGGCTCGTGGACGTCGGCTACGTCAAGGCCACCGGGCACAGCGTCGTCATCAACCTGCCGCGCACCATGACCAAGCCGGAGACCAGCTTCGAGTGGCGGATCCCCCAGTGGTCCAACGCCCTCGAACGCAACCGCGCCCGCACCTACTTCCAGGCGTACGCCGCCGCCGTCGCCCTGCACTGCGCCGAGAAGGGCCTGGAGGAGGTCCGCGCCGGACGCACCCAGACCTGGGAGAAGTTCGAGGTCCCCGACGAGTCCATCGGCTGCGGCTTCACCGAGGCCGTCCGCGGCGTGCTCTCGCACCACATGGTCATCCGGGACGGGAAGATCGCCAACTACCACCCGTACCCGCCGACCCCCTGGAACGCCAGCACCCGCGACACCTACGGCACCCCCGGCCCCTACGAGGACGCCGTGCAGAACACGCCCATCTTCGAGGAGAACACCCCGGAGAACTTCAAGGGCATCGACATCATGCGCGCGGTGCGCAGCTTCGACCCCTGCCTGCCCTGCGGCGTGCACATGTACGTCGGCGGCGGCAGGACCGTCAAGACCATGCACGTCCCCACCGGCCTGAGCGGACTGGGCGGATGAGCGCCCCCGCGCAGACGGCCCCGCCGCCCGCCGCCGCACCCGCCCTCTCCGCGGAGGAGGCCGGACGCCGCGTGGACGAGGTCCTCGAACGCCTCGCCGCCACGGGCGACGAGCAGGCCCGCGCCGCCGCCGAGGAACTCGTCCGCGTGCTCATGGACTTCTACGGCACGGGCCTGGCCCGCGCCGTGGACCTGCTGCGCCGCACCGGCTCCGACGCCGGTCCCGGCCCCCTCGAACCGCTCCTGGGCGACGGGCTCGTGGCCGCGATGCTCGTGCTGCACGACCTCCACCCCGAGGACCTGCCCGCCCGCGTCGAGCGGGCCCTGGACACCCTCCCCGGGCACCCGCTGGCCGTCGACAGCCACGACCCGTCCACCGGCGTCCTGCGGCTGAAGCCCACCGGGGAGGGCGGCTGCGGCTGCGGTTCCACCCGGGAGGCCGCGCACCGCGCCGCCGCGGACGCGCTGTCCTGCTTCGCCCCGGAGGTGGCGGGGGTCGAGATCGCCGAGACGCCGCGGCAGGCGCCCCTCCTCCAGATCGGCACCCGCCCCGCCGGCGGCTCCCCGGGACCGGCCCGGTGACCGCGCCGCACCCCGTCCGGGCCGCCGCCGAGGCGGCGGCCCGGCAGCCGCGCGGCCTGCGCCGGTTCACCGCACCCCGGCCCCCCGCCCCCGAGACCTGCGAACTGTGCGGCGCCCCCGTCCCGGAGGACCACCGCCACCTCGTCGACACCGACCGCCGCTCCCTGGCCTGCGCCTGCGCCGACTGCGCCCTGCTGATGGACCGCCCGGGGGCCGCCGGGGGCCGCTTCCGCGCCGTGCCCGACCGCCGGCTCACCGATCCCGGCCACGGCTTCGACGACGGCCTGTGGGACCGCCTCGGCATCCCGGTGGGGGTGGTGTTCTTCTTCCGCAACACCGCGCTCGACCGCCTGGTCGCCCTCTACCCGAGCCCCGCGGGGGCCACCGAGCACCAACTGGAGCCGGAGGGGGAACGGGCCGTCCTGGACGCCACCCGCCTGGCGGGCGAACTCGCCCCCGACACCGAGGCGGTACTGGTCCGCCGCACCGACGGGCACACCGAGTGCCACCTGGTCCCCGTCGACCTCGCCTACGAACTCACCGGCCGGATGCGGACGCTGTGGCGGGGCTTCGACGGCGGCGCGGAGGCCCGCGCCGCCGTCGACGGCCTGTTCGCCGAGGTGCGACGCACGGCCCGCACCCTGGGGGCGCCCCGCCCATGACCGCCTTCACCTTCACCTGCACCGGAGCCCGTGCGGACCGCTACGCCGCCGGGCCGACCCTGGTGTTCCGGCTGCGCATCACCGCCGACGGACCGGCCCCCGTCCACGCCCTCGCCCTGCGCTGCCAGATCCGCATCGAACCGTCCCGGCGCGCCTACGGCGAGGGGGAGGCGACCGGAGGGCTGACCGACCTCTTCGGCGAGCGCTCCCGCTGGGGCACCACCCTCAACCCCCTGCAGTTCGCCCAGGTGTCGCTGATGGTCCCCGGCTTCACCGGGGAGACCGAGACCGACCTCGTGGTGCCCTGCACCTACGACATGGACATCGCCGCGACCCGGTACGCGGACGCCCTGGAGGGCGGCGAGGTGCCCCTGCTGATGCTGTTCTCGGGCACCGCCTTCACCGGGGCGGCCGGGTTCCGGGTCGAACCCGTGCCCTGGGATCGGGAGGCTACCTTCGCCCTGCCGGTCGCGACCTGGCGGGAAATGATCGAGCAGCACTTCCCGGGCTGCGGATGGATCCGGCTGTCCTCCGACACCATGGCCGCCCTCCTCGCCCACCGCTCCCGGCGCGCCCTGCCGTCCGCCGAGGCCGCCGTCCGCGACCTGCTGGAGTCCCCCGCCCCGGGCGCCCCGCCGGCCGCGGAGGACGCCGCACCGGCCCGGTACGAAAGGACCCCGGCACGATGACGACCGCCGCCTTCGCCGAGGAGACCGAGGCCCGGCTCGCCCACGCCCGCCAGGTCGCCGACGCCGTCCTGTTCGAGGGCTACGTCCTCTACCCCTACCGCGCCTCCGCGGCGAAGAACCGCCTGCGCTGGCAGTTCGGCGTCCTGGTCCCGCCCGCGTGGGCGGCCCGCGGCGACGAGTACGAGTTCCAGCACACCGAGTGCCTGATGGAGCCCCGGCCCGGCGCCCGGCTCGCCGTCCAGCTGCGCTTCCTGCGCGCCCGGCGCCGCACGGTCCAGCGCGCCGCGGGCGGCGGCCGCTACGAGACCGTCCCCGAACTCGCCCTCCCCGACCGGGTGCTGACGACCTGGGACGAGGGCGTCGAGGAGCGCGTCGACGTCACCGTCCCCGTCGGCGAGCTCACCGGCGGGGGAGTGGAGGTCCCCGTCGCGCGGCCCGCCGAGGAGGAGACCGAGACCGTCCGCGCCGAGGACGGCACCGAGGCCGGGCGCCTGCTGCGCCGCCGCGAAGCCGTCAGCGCACGGCTGCGGCTGACCGCGGAGGAACTCCCCGGCCCCTACCGGGTGCTGAGGCTCACCGCCCTGGTCGAGAACACCAGCGGCTGGTCGCCGCACTCCGCCGAAGCGCGCGACGCGGCCCTGCCGCACTCCCTGATCGCCGCCCACCTCCTGCTCCACCTCGACCGCGGCGCCTTCCTGTCCATGACCGACCCGCCGCGGTGGGCGGGCGCCGCGGTGGCCGCCTGCCGGAACCTGCACACCTGGCCCGTCCTCGCCGGCGAGCCCGGGCGCGCCGACCTCGTGCTGTCCTCGCCGATCATCCTGGACGACCACCCGGCCATCGCACCGGAGAGCCCCGGCGCCCTCTACGACGCCACCGAGATCGACGAGATCCTCGCCCTGCGCACCGCGGCCCTGACCGACCAGGAGAAGCGCGAGGCGCGCGGCACCGACGCCCGGGCGGCCGCCGTCATCGACCTCGCCGACTCCCTGCCGCCCGAGGTCCTCGACCGGCTGCACGGCGCCGTCCGCACCCTCGGCCCCGCCCCCGGAGCGCCGCAGGCCGCCGAGGACCCCTTCGCCCCGCCGGGCACAGCCCGGCCGGACACGCCCTGGTGGGACCCTGCAAGCGATGCCGGCGTCGACCCCGCCACGGACGAGGTGCTGGTCGGCGACCGCCCCGTGCGGGCCGGAGACCGCGTGGTCCTGCGCCCCGGACGCCGCCGCACCGACGCGCAGGACCTGTTCGTACACGGCCGCACCGCCCTGGTGGAGGCCGTCGTCCACGACGTCGACGGGGGAGTCCACCTCGCGGTCACCGTGGACGGGGACCCCGGTGCCGACATCCGGCGCGAGCAGGGCCGCTACCTGTACTTCCAGCCGGACGAGGTCGCCCACCCCGCACAGGAGGACGCATGAGCGCACCGGCCCCCCGGACCCTGGTCGCGGGCATCGGGAACATCTTCCTCGGCGACGACGGCTTCGGCGTCGAGGCCGTGCGGCAGCTGTCCGCGGGCCCCCTGCCCCCGCACGTGGAGGCCGTCGACTTCGGCGTCCGCGGCGTCCACCTCGCCTACCAGCTCCTGGAGGGCTACGGCACCGCCGTCCTCCTCGACACCACCGCGCGCGGCGGCGCCCCCGGCACGCTCTACGTCATCGAGGACGCCGAGGCCGACACCCCGCCCGGCGGCGCGCCCCTGGACGGGCACCGCATGACCCCCGGCACCGTCCTCGCCCTGCTCGGCACCCTCGGCGCCGGGACCGGCACGGCGCCCCCGGCCCGCATCCTCGTCGTGGGCTGCGAACCCGCCTGCCTCGACGAGGGGATCGGCCTCAGCGACGCGGTACGCGGCGCCGTGCCCCGCGCCGTGCGGGCGGTCCGCGACCTCGTCGGCACCGCCACCCCCACCCCCCTGCCCGCGGCCGGTCCGGCCGCCCCCTGAGGAGGAACCGTGAACAGAAGCGTCATCGCCGCAGCGGCCGCGGCCGCCCTCGCCGCGCTCGTCGCCGTGAACCTGCCCGACATCAAGCGCTACCTGCGCATCAGCCGCATGTGAGCCGGACGCGGCCGGCGCCCCGGCTGCTCCGAACGGGTAGCTCCCCGGCCCCCGCCGGTGCGCCGGGCGGGCCGCCCGGCCCCGCCCGGCCTTGAATGGGGCGCGCCCGCCCGCCCGCTGCGCGGCGGAGCGGGCGCCCCCACGGACAGGAGCACCCCCGATGCACGAGATGTCCCTCGCGCTCGCGGTCGTCGACCAGGTCGAGGAGGCCGCGCGCTCCCACGGCGCGCAGAGCGTGGCATCCGTGCGCCTCCACGTCGGCGAACTCGCCGGTGTCGTCCCCGACGCCCTGTCCTTCTGCTTCGGCCTCGCCTGCGCCGGCACCGTGCTGGAGGGCGCCGAGCTGATCGCCGAGACCGTCCCGGGGCGGGCCCGCTGCACCCCCTGCGGGGGCGAGTGGGCCGTGGGCATGCCCCCCGACCTCTGCTGCCCCGCGTGCGGCACACCGGCCGAGGACCTGCTGTCCGGCCGCGAGCTGCGCATCGCCGACGTCCACTGGGGCGCACCCCGCCCTGCGGGCACCGACCGCCCCCGGGTTCCCGAGGAGAGCTGAACCATGTGCCGATCCGTCGACCTGCGCACACAGGTCCTGGCCAAGAACGACGCCACCGCCGAGCGGCTGCGCGCCCGGCTCACCGAGCGCGGCACCACCGTCGTCAACCTGCTCTCCAGCCCGGGCAGCGGCAAGACGGAGCTGCTGGAGGCCGAGCTCGCACTGGCCGGGGAGCGCGGTGTCCCCGTCGCCGCCCTGACGGCCGACCTCGCCACCGAGAACGACGCCACCCGCCTCGCCCGCTCCGGCGCACCGGTCAAGCAGGTCCTCACCGACGGCCTGTGCCACCTGGAGGCGGCCATGCTCGGGGGCCACCTGGAGGGCTGGCTGCCCGCCGACACACGGCTGCTGTTCGTCGAGAACGTCGGCAACCTCGTCTGCCCGGCCTCCTACGACCTCGGGGAGAGCCTGCGCGTGGTCCTCGCCTCCGTCACCGAGGGGGAGGACAAGCCCCTCAAGTACCCCACGGCCTTCGGCCTCGCCCAGCTCGTCCTGGTGACCAAGACCGACATCGCCGGGGCCGTGGGCTTCGACGAGGCGGCCTTCCGCGCCCATGTGGAGCGGGTCAACCCCGGGGTCGAGGTGCGGCTGACCTCGGCCCGCACCGGGTCCGGGATCGGCACCCTGCTGGAGCACGCCCTCGCGGCGGCCGAGGGCGCGCCCGTCCACACGCCCGTGATGGCCCGCACACGGGCCCACCACGGGCACGCCGACGAGCACGGCCGCACCCACGGCCACGAGCACGCCGACGACGAGGCCCCGAGCGCCCACGACCACGCCCACCAGCACGCGTGACCCCCGCGTCCCCCACCACCGCCGCGGGCCCGGAGGCGGAGCGCCGGAGGGTGACCGTGCGCGGGGTCGTCCAGGGCGTGGGCTTCCGCCCGTTCGTCCACACCCTCGCCACGTCGCTGGAGCTGAGCGGGCACGTCGCCAACACCGGTGACGGGGTCGTCGCCGAGGTCGAGGGCGCTCCGGCGGCGGTGGCCCGGTTCTGCGAGCGCCTGGTCTCCGACGCCCCGCCGCTCGCCCTGGTGGAGCGGGTGGACCAGGTGGCGATCGCCCCGACGGGCGGCGCCGGGTTCGCCATCGGCCCCTCGCCGCGGACCGCGCCCGCGCGCACCCTGGTCCCCCCGGACACGGCCACCTGCGCCGACTGCCTCGCCGAGCTGGCCGACCCGGGGGACCGGCGCCACCGCCACCCCTTCATCACCTGCACCAACTGCGGCCCGCGCTACACCATCGTCACCGGTCTGCCCTACGACCGGGAGCACACCACCATGGCCCGCTTCCCGATGTGCGCCGACTGCGCCCGCGAGTACACCGACCCCGGGGACCGCCGCTTCCACGCCCAGCCGGTGGCCTGCCCCGCCTGCGGCCCCCGGCTGGTGCTGCTCACCGGGCCCGGGGACGCGCCCGCGACCGGCGGGGCCGCCGTCGCCGCGGCCCGCCGGCTGCTCGCCGCCGGGGGCCTGCTCGCCGTCAAGGGCCTCGGCGGCTACCACCTGGCCTGCGACGCCGCCAACGCGGCGGCCGTCGCCGAACTGCGCCGGCGCAAGGAGCGGGGCGGCAAGCCCTTCGCCCTGATGGCCCGGACACCCGAGGACGTCGCGCACCTGGTCCACCTCGGTCCCGAGGAGCGCCGGGCGCTCACCGGGGCCGCCCGGCCGATCGTGCTGCTGCGCCGGCGCAGGACCCCCGCCGTGCGCGCCCCCGGCGACGCCCCCGAGCCGGCCGGCGGCGTCGCCCCGGGCAGCCCCGACCTCGGCGTGATGCTGCCCTACACACCCGTGCACCACCTGCTGCTCGGCCTCCCGGACGACCCGCCCGGGCCGCGGCTGCTGGTGATGACGAGCGGCAACCTCGCGGGAGAGCCCATCGTCACCGGCGACCGCGAGGCACTGGACCGGCTCGGCGGCCTGGCCGACGCCTGGCTGACCCACGACCGCCCCGTCCAGGTGCCCTGCGACGACTCGGTCGTCCGCGTCGTGGACGGCCAGGAGACGGTGCTGCGGCGCTCGCGCGGCCATGCGCCGCTCCCGGTGGAGCTGCCCGCACCCGTGGCCCCCACCCTCGCGGTCGGCGGCGACCTGAAGAACGCCTTCTGCCTGGCGGCCGGCGAGCGGGCCTGGCTCTCCGCCCACGTCGGGGACATGGACGACCTCGGCACCCAGCGCGTCTTCGAGGGGGCCGAGGCGGCACTGGAGGACCTCACGGGCGTCCGTCCGGCCGCGCTGGCCGCCGACCTCCACCCGGCCTACCGCTCCGCCCGCTGGTCGGTCCGCCACGCGGCGGGGCGCCCCGTCACCAGGGTCCAGCACCACCACGCCCACATCGCCTCCGCGATGGCCGAGCACCGGCTCCCGCCGGGCAGCCGGGTCATCGGCGTCGCCTTCGACGGGACGGGCTACGGCACGGACGGGGCCGTGTGGGGCGGGGAGTTCCTGATCGCCGGCTACGGCGGCTTCACCCGCCACGCCCACCTCGGCTACGTGCCCCTGCCCGGCGGGGACACGGCGGTGCGGCGCCCCTACCGGATGGCGCTGGCGCACCTGCGGGCCGCCGGCATCCCCTGGGACGCGGACCTGCCCCCGGTGGCCGCCTGCCCGCCCGGGGAACTGAAGCTGCTGGAACGGCAGCTGGAGCGCGGCGTGGCCTGCGTCCCGACCTCCAGCATGGGCCGGCTCTTCGACGCGGTGTCCGCGCTGGCGGGCGTCTGCCAGAGCGCGGGGTACGAGGCCCAGGCGGCGATCGAGCTGGAGGCCGCGGCGTGCGACGGCGCTCTCCCCGAGCCGGGGGCGGACGCGGACGCCTACGCCTTCGCCCTGCGCCCCGCCCACCGCGAGGGGGACGCGCTCACCGCGGACCCGGGCCCCGTCCTGGCGGCCGTGGTCCGCGACCTGCGCGCCGCGGCCCCGCCCCGCCTGATCGCCGCGCGCTTCCACGCGGCCGTCGCCGAGCTGGTGCGCGAGGCCTGCCGCGCGGCCCGCGAGCGGTACCGGCTCCGGACCGTCGCCCTGAGCGGAGGGGTGTTCGCCAACGCGGTGCTCAGCTCTGCCTGTGCGCAGCGCCTGGCGCAGGACGGCTTCACCGTCCTGCGCCATCGGCGCATCCCCCCGAACGACGGCGGACTGGCCCTCGGCCAGCTCGCCGTGGCCGCCCTCGGGCCCACCGGCGGCGGCTGACGGCACCCCACGCAAGGCGAGAGCGAGGAGAGGCACATGTGCCTGGCGGTACCCGGCAGAGTGCTGGGCATCGAGGAACGGGACGGCACCCGCATGGCGACCGTCGACTTCGGCGGCGTCGTGAAGGAGGTCTGCCTGGAGTACCTGCCCGACCTGAGGGTCGGCGAGTACGCCATCGTCCACGTGGGGTTCGCCCTGCAGCGGCTCGACGAGGAGTCCGCACGGCAGACGCTGGCCCTCTTCGAGAACCTGGGCCTGCTCCAGGAGGAGTTCGGCGACCCCTGGGAGAACGCCCGGGCCGAGGCCGGACTCACCGGCGGGCCCGCCCCCGCCGCGCACCCCGCCGAGGGCGAGGCGGGCCCGTGAGGTACATCGACGAGTTCCAGGACCCCGCCCTCGCCCGTCGGCTCCTCGACGACATCAGGGCCGCCGTGACCCGGCCCTGGGCCCTGATGGAGGTCTGCGGAGGCCAGACCCACACCATCATCCGCCACGGGATCGACCAGCTCCTGCCCCCCGAGGTCGAGCTGATCCACGGGCCCGGCTGCCCGGTCTGCGTCACCCCGCTGGAGGTCATCGACAAGGCCCTGGAGATCGCCTCCCGGCCCGGGGTCGTCTTCTGCTCCTTCGGCGACATGCTGCGGGTCCCGGGCACCGGCCGGGACCTGTTCCAGGTGCGCGGCGCCGGCGGAGACGTGCGCGTCGTCTACTCGCCCCTGGACGCCCTGCGGATCGCGCGCGAGAACCCCGACCGGGAGGTGGTCTTCTTCGGCATCGGCTTCGAGACCACGGCCCCGCCCAACGCGATGGCGGTCCACCAGGCCCGGCGGCTGGGCATCGGCAACTTCAGCCTCCTCGTCTCCCATGTGCGGGTGCCTCCGGCCATCGAGGCGGTCATGCAGTCGCCCGACTGCCGGGTGCAGGCCTTCCTCGCCGCCGGGCACGTGTGCAGCGTGATGGGCACCGCGGAGTACCCCGCCCTGGCCGACCGCTTCGGCGTGCCCATCGTGGTGACCGGCTTCGAACCCCTGGACATCCTCGAAGGGGTGCGCCGCACCGTCCGCCAGCTGGAGCGCGGGGAGCACACCGTCGACAACGCCTACCCCCGCGCCGTGCGGCCGGAGGGCAACCCCGCGGCCCGGGCCATGCTGGACGACGTCTTCGAGGTCACCGACCGCGCGTGGCGGGGCATCGGGGTGATCCCGTCCAGCGGCTGGCGGCTGTCCGAGCGCTACCGCGCGTACGACGCCGAGCACCGCTTCAGCGTCACCGGCATCGACACCCGGGAACCGGACGCCTGCCGCAGCGGCGAGGTGCTCCAGGGCAAGCTCAAGCCCCACGAGTGCGAGGCCTTCGGCACCGCCTGCACCCCGCGCACACCGCTCGGCGCCACCATGGTCTCCAGCGAGGGGGCGTGCGCCGCCTACTACCTGTACCGGCGGCTGGAGACCGCGCCGCCGGCCGCACCCTTCGAGGAGGCCCCCGTTGGCTGAGACCACGACCCGGACCCCGCGCGAGCCGGCGGACCCGGCGCGGACCCCGGACGCTCCGGCGGCCGCGGACGTCCGGCCCGACGTGCTCGGGTGGACCTGCCCGGCGCCCCTGCGCGACCAGCCGCGCGTGGTGATGGGCCACGGCGGCGGCGGGGCGATGTCGGCCGAACTCGTCGAGCACGTCTTCGCCCCCGCGTTCGGGGGCCCCGCGCTGGACCGCATCGGCGACAGCGCCGCCGTCGAACTCGGCGGTGCGCGGCTGGCCTTCTCCACCGACTCCTTCGTGGTGCGTCCGCTGTTCTTCCCCGGGGGCAGCATCGGGGACCTCGCCGTGAACGGCACCGTGAACGACCTCGCCATGCGCGGCGCCAGGGCGGCCTACCTCTCCTGCGGCTTCATCCTGGAGGAGGGCGTCGAGATGGAGGTCCTCGGCCGTGTGGCCGGGGCCATGGGCGCCGCCGCCCGGGCCGCGGGAGTCGAGGTGGCGACCGGCGACACCAAGGTCGTGGAGGCCGGCCACGGCGACGGCGTCTACATCAACACCTCGGCGGTCGGTCTCATCCCGGCCGGGGTGGACCTCCGCCCGCAGCGGGTCCGGCCCGGCGACGCGGTGCTCGTCAGCGGGGCCGTCGGCGCCCACGGCATCGCCATCCTCAGCGTCCGGGAGGGGATGGAGTTCGGCGTGGGCGTCGAGAGCGACTGCGCGCCGCTCGGCGGTCTGGTGGACGCCATGCTGGCCGTCACGCCGGATCTCCACGTCCTGCGCGACCCCACCCGGGGCGGCCTGGCGGCCTCGCTCAACGAGATCGCCGCGGCCTCGGGCACCGGAGTGGTGATCGAGGAGCGGGCCGTACCCGTGCCCGAACCGGTCGCCGCCGCGTGCGCCTTCCTCGGGCTCGACCCGCTGCTCGTCGCCAACGAGGGCAAGCTGGTGGCCTTCGTCCCCCGGGAGCACGCCGACGCGGTCCTCGACGCGATGCAGGCCCACCCCCTGGGGCGGGAGGCTGCGGTGATCGGCGAGGCCGTCGAGGACCACCCGGGCATGGTGGTCGCCCGCACCGGCCTCGGCGGGACGCGGGTGGTCGACATGCCGCTGGGCGAGCAGCTGCCCCGCATCTGCTGAGCGGCACCGTGCGGTCCGCCCCGGCCCCTCCCGGAGGCGGACCGCACCGGTTTGCAGCGGTGCTGCGTCGTAGGCTGGGCCCCATGGGCACCGACGACCCCGCGGGCCGGGACCTCTCGCTGAGCACCGGGGCCGTGGCCCGGCGGCTCGGCGTCGCCGCGACCACCCTGCGGTCCTGGGAGCGGCGCTACGGCATCGGCCCCGCGACCCGCCAGGACGGCCGGCACCGCCGCTGGACGCCGCAGGACATCGGCCGGATCGAGGAGATGTGCCGGCTCACCGCCCAGGGCGTCCCCCCGGCCGAGGCGGCCCGCGCCGTCCTGCGGTCCGCCGCGTCCGCGGAGGGCAGCGCGCCGGCCGGGGAACCCGGGCCCGCGGAGGTCGCCGGGCCCCCCGGGGAGCCCGGGCCCGCGGAGGCCACCGGGCCCGCCGGGGAGTCCGGGCCCGCCGCGCCGGCCGGGCCGCCCGCCGGGGGAGCGCCCGCCCGCTCGGGCGGCCCCGGAGGACGCACCGCCCTCCCCCTCGGGAACGTCCGGCAGGAGTGCCGCGGCCTCGCCCGCGCCGCGCTGCGCCTCGACGCGCCGGCGGTGGAGGAGATCCTGGAGGCGGCCGTCGCCGAGTACGGGATCGTCACCGCCTGGGAGGAGGTGCTGGCCCCGACCCTGCACGCCGTGGGCCGCAAGTGGGCGACGTCGGGGGAGCGCTACGTCGAGGTCGAGCACCTGCTCTCCTGGCACGTCTCCAGCGCGGTGCGGCGTGCGCACAGCACCCGCGGCGCACTGCCTCTCGCCCCCGCGCTGCTGGCCTGCGTCCCCGGCGAGGAGCACAGCCTGCCCCTGGAGGCCCTCGCCGCAGCCCTCGCCGAACGGCGCCTGCCCGCCCGGATGTACGGGGCCGCGCTCCCGGCCGAGGCCCTGCTGGAGGCGGTGCGCCGCACGGGGCCGTCGGCGGTGGTGCTCTGGGCCCAGTCCCGTTCGACGGCGGATCGGGCGCTGGTCCAGTGGGTGGCCGGCATGGAGTGGGGTGTGCGCGGGGCGCGGGAGAGCCCCGCGCTGCTGCTGGCCGGTCCGGGCTGGTCGGGAACCGCGGTGCCGGCGGGCACCGGACGCCTTCAGGGGCTGCGCTCGGCGGTCGGGTCGCTGGAGGCGCTGATGCGCTCCTGAGGCGAGCCGGGACCCCGTACCACGGGAGGTCCCACAGGAAAGGGGCCCCGTATCACGGCAAAAAGGAGAAAACGAATACATGGGGCATCCGCTGCCGGGGGTGGCCGCGAACCACTCATGACGGGCGCACCGCGTACCGCGCCCGCTCCAGCGACCCGGAAGGGCGGAACCATGAACACCAACCTCACCCGCCGCGGCACCGTGGCCGCGGGCGTCGGCACCCTGCTGATCCCGCTGGCACTGATGCTCGGTACGCCCGCACAGGCAGACGTCCGCGCGGAGCCGGTCGGTCCCGCCTGTGCGTCGCTTCCCCAGGAGGGCGAGGGCAGCGCCGAGGGCATGGTCGACGACCCGGTCGCCACCGCCGCGTCCAACAACCCCGAGCTCTCCACCCTCACCGCGGCGATCGAGCAGGCCGGTCTGGCCGACACGCTGAACGACGCGGAGAACATCACGGTCTTCGCCCCGACCGACGAGGCGTTCGAGAAGGTCCCGCAGGCCGATCTGGACGCGCTGCTGGCCGACAAGGACCAGCTGACCGAGGTCCTCACCTACCACGTGGTGGGCGAGGAGGTCGCCCCCGGCGACCTGGCCGACGGCACCTTCGAGACGCTCCAGGGCGACGATCTGACCACCGACGAGGTGGACGGGGCCTACATCGTGAACGACTCCGCCAAGGTCGTCTGCGGCGACCTGGAGACCGAGAACGCCACCGTGCACCTCGTCGACACGGTGCTGCTGCCTCCCGAGTCCACCTCCTCGCCGTCCTGACCCCTCATCCGATCGGCGGCGCACGGCCGACCGTGCGCCGCCTTCGACCGCCCGGACGCGGGGCCCGGCGCCGGGGAGTGCCGGACCCGGGCCGACGGCCCGGGTCCGGCACATAACCCGCGGGACGCCGCAGCGCCGGGCCCCCGCGCATTGCGCGGGGGCCCGGCACGGTCGCGGCAGCGCTCAGGCCGCCCGTGCCGTGCGCCGGCCGCGCGCCGCCGTACGGTGGCCCGGACCCGCCGGGGCGGCGGAACGCGGCAGCGGAGGGCCGGGCGTGCCCTCGGTGCCCGCCTCCAGGGCCCGCCGCAGCACCTGCATGGCCCGGCGGACATGGCTCTTGACGGTGCCGAGCGGCAGGCCGGTCTGCGCGGCGATCTGGGTCTGGGTGAGGTCCCCGTAGAAGGCCAGAGCGACGACCCTGCGCTGCGCGGCGGGCAGGGTCTCCAGCGCCTGGAGGAGGAGCACCCGGTCGACGGCCTCCTCCGCGCCGCCGGGGGCCGCACCGGAGGGTCCCTGCTCGCGGCGTGCGCTCGCCAGGGCGATCTCGGTGCGCCGGGTCCGTGCGGCGAGGGCGTCGGCGATCTTGTGGCGGGTGATGCCCACGAGCCAGCCCGGCAGGCCCCCGCGCCCGGGCCGGTAGCCGCCGCGCCCCTTCCACGCGGCCAGGAACACCTGCTGGGTCACGTCCTCGGCCTCGCGGTCGTCGCCCAGCGTGCGGCGGGCGATCGTGTGGACGAGCGGGCTCCAGCGCCGGTACACGGCCTCGATGCTGGCCTCGTCCCCGCTGACGAACCCGTGGACCAGGGCCGCGTCGGCGGCCGCGTCCTCCGGGCGGGCGCTCCCGGGCCCTGCGGCGGCCGGGGCGGTGCGGGCGTCGGACCGTCGAGCCGGTCCGGTTCGGTGCCGGTCCATGGCGGGGCTCCTCGTGCGACGGGCGGGACCCGGCAGGTCCTCGCGTTCGCCTCCCACCGTCCTGCGCCCGGCTGCGGCGGCACAACTTGCACTGTTAGTGCGTCGTTTTCTTTTCCGCGATGCGCGGCGTCCGCCTCGGGCGCCCGTGCGGCGGGCCCGTTCCCGCAGCGACCGGACCACCCGCCGGGGCGGCGCCCGAGGTGCGCGACCGCTGTCGAGGCCCAATCCTGGGGCCATGACAGAACCGCTCGTACCGCCGGAGGAGACGCCGCCCGCCGAGGGATCGACCGCCGAGGCCCACGAGGAGCGGCGCGACGGCGGGATCTGGGAGCACCCCTGGTTCTGGCTGGGGGTCATCGCTCTCGGTGCCGTGCTCGTCGGGGCGTTCTTCGTGTTCCGCATGATCGATCTCTGAATCCCGCCTAAGGCGTTCCGGCGCACCCGCAGGGCGCGCCGCACCGCGTGCCGCCGGGCCGCTTCCGCGGCCGCGCGGCGCATCCTTCCGCCGCCCCCCGGCGGAAGAAGGTGGCAGGACCCGTGACCGGGCCCGTATGCCACGAAGGGACGTCACGCGATGAACCCCCGCACCCCCGCGGCGCTCCCGCGCGGGCGCCGCCCGGCCGCGCACCCCCGGACCGCGGCCCCCGGCCGGCCGTCCGGTCCGGCTCCGCGCCCCCGCGCGCATGCGCTCCGCTGAGCCGGACGGCGCGGCCGGCCCCCCGGAGGGCCGGGCCGCCCCGGCCGCGGGCGGGCGCCCGCGGGTCCCTGGGGCGGCCCGCCCCCCGGCGGCGGTGCGCCGCCCGGAGCCGACGGCGGAGACGGGCCGTGGCTGACCACCCGGACCCGGGCGTCCTCCTCGAACTGGCCCTCGGCGGGCCGGGGGCGGCCGAGGCCCTTGCCCCCGGGGACCGCGCGCACCTCGGCGCCTGCGACCGGTGCCGCGCCGAGCTGGACGGGCTGCGCCGGGTCGCCTCGGCGGCCCGGGCCGCCACGCTGGAGGACCTCCTGACCGCCCCGCCGCCCCGTGTCTGGGACGCGCTCGCCCGCGACCTGGGCCTTCCCGGTGCCGCGGAGCAGACCCCCGAGACGGGTCCCGCCCGCGCCCCCGATCCGCCGCCGGGCGCCGCCAGGGCCGGCCGGACCTGGCGGCGCCGCAGCGCGCTCGCGCTGGCCGCGGTGTGCCTCGCCGCGGGTGCGGCGGCGGGCGGCGCGGCGGCGCGGTGGACCGCCGGTGGCGGGGAGGGGAGCGCGGTGCTCGGCGACGTCCACGTGCTGGCCGCGGTGTCCGGCACCCGGGCCGCGGGCACCGTCACCCTGGAGACGGGCCCGGGCCCGGACCGGCGGATGCGCCTCGCGGTCGAGCGGCTCCCGCCCACCGACGGCTACTACGAGGTCTGGCTGACGGACCGCACCGGCACCCGCGTCATCGCCGTCGGCGTCCTCGGGCCCGCCGGCCGGGCGACGCTGCCGCTCCCCGCGGGTGTCGACCTCGGGTCCTACCCGCTGGTCGACGTCAGCGTCGAGGCCTACGACGGGCGCCCGGAGCACTCCGGCAGAAGCGTGGTGCGCGGCCCGGTCGCCGGATGAGCCCCCGCCCGCACCCCGCGCGGTGGTCCCCTCCGCCGGGCCCCGGGGCGCCCTGAGCCCCGGGGCCCGGCGGACGCTCAGTCCCGCACCGCCGCTTCGCCCGCACGCGCGCCCGCGCCCACGCGGTCGGGCACCGCCGCCGGCTCCCGGACGCCCCGGCCGAGGCGTCCCGGCCACCAGGCCCGCGGGCCGATGTCGAGCACCAGCGCGGGCACCAGCAGGGAGCGCACCACCAGGGTGTCCAGCAGCACCCCGAAGGCGACGATGAAGGCGATCTGCACCAGGAACGCCAGCGGGATGACCGCGAGCGCCGCGAAGGTGGCGGCCAGCACCACGCCCGCGGAGGTGATCACCCCGCCGGTGGCGGTCAGCCCGCGCAGCACACCCTCGCGGGTGCCGTGCCGCAGGGACTCCTCCCGCACCCGGGACATCAGGAAGATGTTGTAGTCCACCCCCAGCGCGACGAGGAACACGAACCCGTACAGGGGGACGGACGGGTCGGTGCCCGAGAACCCGAGCAGCCCCTGGAAGACCAGGGCCGACACGCCGAGCGTCGCCAGGAAGTTCAGCGCGACGGTGGCCACCAGCAGGACGGGCATCACCAGCGAGCGCAGCAGGGCCACCAGGATCAGCAGGATGATCACGAGGACCACGGGGACGATCACCGCGCGGTCGCTCTGGGCGGTCTGCTGGGCGTCGTAGCGCTGCGCGGTGTACCCGCCGACCTCCGCGTCCGCGTCGGGGACGGCGTGCACCGCCTCGCGCAGCGCCACCACGGCGGCCTTGGCGGCGTCGCTGTCCGCGGCGTCGGCGAGGGTGACGTCGATGCGGACGTTGCCGTCGACCACCAGCGGCCCGCCCTGACCGGGGCTTCCGGATCCGGTGAACGGCGTCACCCCGGCCACGCCCTCGGTCCCGCGCGCGGCCCGCACCACCTCGTCGGCCCGGTCCGCGTCCGCGATCACGACGGCCGGCTGCCCCGACCCGCCCGGGAAGTGCTCCCCGAGCGTCCGCTGCGCGGCCACGGACGGCGCGTCGTTGACGAAGATCTCGTCCAGCGGCACGCCCTTGGAGACGAGCGCGGGGGAGAAGGCGGCGCACGCCAGCAGGGCGGCGAGGGTCACGGCCCAGACCTTGCGCGGGCCCCGGTCCACGAGGGCGGCGACCCTGGCCCACACGCCGCCGTCGCGGCCGTCCGGGGCGTCCGGGGCCTTCGGCCGGGCCGGCCAGTACGCGCTCCGGCCGAGGAGGAGCAGCACGGCAGGCAGGAAGGTGAGTGCGCTCAGCACGGAGCACACGATGCCGATGGCGCCCACCGGGCCGAGGGCGCGGTTGTTGGTCAGATCGCTGAGCAGCAGGGCGATCAGGCCGAGGGCCACCGTCGCGGCGCTGGCCACGATCGGACCGGCCGACTCGCGCAGCGCGGCGCGCATGGCCGCCACCCGGTCCTCCCGCCGCGCCAGCTCCTCCCGGAAGCGCGCGGTCAGCAGCAGCGCGTAGTCCGTCGCGGCGCCGATCACCAGGATCGACAGGATGCCCTGCACCTGGCCGTCCACCCGGACCACGTCGCGTTCGGCGAGGGCGTAGACGACGGCGCAGGCCAGCCCGAGGGCGAACACCGCCCCGAGGATGATGACGAACGGGAGGAGCACGCTGCGGTACACCAGCAGCAGGATGACCAGGACCGTGGCGAGTGCGACGGCCAGCAGCAGCCCGTCGATCCCGGCGAAGGCCTCCGAGAGGTCCGCCTGCGCGGCGGCGGGTCCGGCGACCTGCGCGGACGCCCCCGGGACCTGCGCCGCCGCCCGTTGGACCTCCTCCAGCACCGCGTCCAGGTCCTCCCCGAGGTCGGGCCGCAGCGGCACCACGCCCTGGAGGGCCTCCCCGTCCTCGGAGAGCAGCGCGGGCGACGGGGTCGCGGCGATCCCCTCGGCGCCGTCCAGGGAGGCGAGGGCGCCGGTCGCCGCCGTGCGCTGCGCCTCGGTGACCGGGCCGCCGCCCTCGGCGGTCCACACGACGACGGCGGGCAGCGACTCGTTGCGGTCGAAGCCCCGGCCGGCCTCGATGACCCGGGTGGACTCGGCGTTCTGCGGCAGGAAGGCGGCCTGGTCGTTGGTGGCGACCTCGCCGAGCTTGCCCGCGTAGGGCCCGAGGGTGCCGCCGATGCCGAGCCAGGCGACGAGCAGGACGATCGGCACGAGCCAGCGCACGAGCCGGGGGGAACTCAACATGGCACTCCCAGGGACGGGGGACGAGATCCTTCGACGGCAATGTATCTCAATGATCGAGATACCTTGCTGGCCGGGCCCGCGCGAAGGGCTCGCTCACCGGTCTCTTCCCCCGCCGGGCGGCGATCGGATGCGGACGGGCGGTGCCCGTCCGGCGGCCGTCAGGGCCTGCGGTTCAGCCGTTCCAGCTCGTCGCCCATCGCGCCCACGAAGCGCAGGGCGATCCTCAGCTCCTCCGGCGTGAACCCCTCCTGGGCGCGTGCGGTGGCCCGGGCCAGCGGCAGGAAGTGGGCCCGGGCCGTCGCCCGGGCGTCGGGAAGGAAGTGCAGGTGCACCACGCGCCGGTCGGAACTCTCCCGGGCACGCCGGATGTGCCCGGCCCGCTCCAGCCGGTCGAGGCAGGCGGTGACCGCGCCGGAGGTCAGGCCGAGGTGCTCGCGCAGCCGGCCGGGCGTCAGCGGGCTCTCGGCGTCCATGATCGCGGCGAGGGCCTGGACGTCCGTGGCGTGCAGGCCCTGGTCCGAGGCGAACTCGTGGGCGAACCTGTTGATCTCGCCGGTCAGCCTGCGCAACTGCACGGCGAAGGCGGGCAGGTCGAACCCCTGGACCTGCGGGGGAGTGTCCGCAGGCTGCTCATTCCTCGTCGTTGCCACCCCCTCAGCCTATCGAGCGTCCGGACGTCGCGGCCCGGCGCAGCGCACCCGGCGGCCCGCGCCGCCACCCGCCGGGGCGGGCGGCACCGAAGGCCCGGCCCGCGGGCGTTCGGCGGCTCGGGCTCAGGTACGGGGCAGGAGGAACACCTCGTCGGCATAGCACCAGGCCCAGTGCTCGCCCTCCTCGAACGACGCCGCCACCGGGTGTCCCGTCTCCCGGGCGTGCGCCCAGGCGTGCTGCCCCCGCGAGCTGTCGCAGCAGCCGATGTGACCGCACGTCAGGCACTCGCGCAGATGGACCCAGCGCCAGCCGCGCGCCACGCACTGCGCGCAGCCGCCCGGTGCGGAGCGGCCCCCTCGCGGTGCCGCGGTCTGCCGATGCGAGCAGGACCGCCCCTCGGGCCGCCCCCCGTCCGGGGCCACACGCCACTCGGCCAACGCCCGCTCCCTTCGCCGGCGCGCACCGCGCCCGTGGCGGCGCCCCGCACCGGGGCGCCGCCCACGATCCTGCCCCACCCCGCGCCCCTCCCGCCGCCTCGGCCCGCGGTACGCCGGCCCCCGGCCCCGTCACGGCGGAAGGGGGAGCCGTCATCCGCACGGGTCGTGTTCGCCCCGCCGGACGGCCGCCGCCCCGCGGCGGACGGCCCGCCGTGCGACCATGCGGGCGGATGCGAGGCGCCGTGGCCGCACGGCGCAGGAGGAGGGGGCAGCCCCGTGCACACGACCCACCACCCCGTCGACGTCCTCGTCGTCGGCGCCGGCCTCGCGGGCCTCGCCTGCGCCCGGGACCTCGCCGCGGAGGGACGGACCGTCAGCATCGTCGAGGCGTCCGACGCACCCGGGGGGCGGATGCGCACCGACCGGCGCGACGGCTTCCTGCTCGACCGCGGATTCCAGGTGTTCAACACCTCCTACCCCCAGGTCCGGCGCCGGCTCGACCTGCGTGCGCTGCGCCTGCACCCCTTCACCCCCGGTCTGCTGGTCCACCGCGGCGGGAGCCTCGTGCGCGTCGTGGACCCCAGCCGCCGCCCCCGGGAGGCCGGGGCCCTGCGACCGGGGCGCCTCGCGCCCACCCGCGACCTGCTCGCACTCGGGCGGCTCACCGCGGCCGACACCCTGCTGCCCGCCCCGCTGCTCAAACGGCGCCCCGAGCGCACCACGCGCACCGCGCTCGCGGAGGCGGGCGTCTCCGAGCACACCGTGGACACCCTGCTGCGGCCCTTCCTGTCGGGCGTGTTCCTGGAGGACGGGCTGGAGACCTCGTCCCGCGTCTTCCACCTGGTGTGGCGCAGCCTCGTACGCGGCAGCCTCTGCCTGCCCGCGGAGGGCATCGGCTCCGTGCCCGCGCAGCTCGCCCGGAACCTGCCGCCCGGCACGGTGCGCTACGGGGCACCGGTCGCCGAACTGACCCCGGCCGGGGCCCTGCTGGACGACGGGGGCGAGCACCCGGCGCGCGCCGTGGTCGTGGCGACGGGCCCCCGCGAGGCCGCCCGACTGCTCGACGGGCTCGACGTGCCCGGTACCCGCACGGTCACCACCTACTACCACACCGCGGCCGTCCCCCCGCTGGACGAGCCCACGCTGCTCGTGGACGCCGCGGGCCGCTTCCTCAACAGCTGCGTGCTCAGCCGCGTCGCCCCCGGATACGCCCCCCGCGGGATCCCCCTCGTGTCCACCTCGGTCCTCGGCGGCGACAGGCCCGGCCGGGAGCGGGAGGTGCGCGGGGCCCTGTCCGAGGCCTACGGGGCCGACACCGGGCACTGGGAGTTCCTGGCCGCCTGCACGGTCGAGGACGCCCTGCCCGCGATGCCCCCTCCCTGGCCCCTCAGCAGGGGCACCCGCGTGTCGCCGGGCCGCTACGTCTGCGGGGACCACCGTGCCACCGGCTCCGTCCAGGGGGCGCTCGCCTCCGGCGCGCGCGCCGCCCGCGAGGTCCTCGCCGACCTCTCCCGCGGCGGCACCGCCTGAGGCGGACCCGGTCCCGGTCGGGCCGCCGGATGCATCCGGCGGCCCGACCGGGCCGGAACCGGTAGCGGGGGCCGCCCTCGGGGCGACGGGCCCCGCGGCCCCGCCGGAACGGGAGGAACCGTGGAACTCTCCGGAGCACGCGTCCTGGTGGCCGGCGCCACGGGCGTCATCGGGCACGGCATCACCCGGGAACTGACGGCGCGCGGAGCCAGGACGGCGCTCGCCGGCCGGGACGCCGCACGCCTGGTGACCGTCGCCGACGCCACCGGACCGGACACCCCCCGGCGCGTCTTCGACGCCTACGACCTCGACGGCTGCGCCGCGCTGGCCCCCTGGGCCGCGGAGCGGCTCGGCGGGCTCGACGCCGTCGTCTGCGCCGTCGGCGCCGTCGCCTTCGGCCCGGCCGACACCCTCCTGGACGCCCACGCAGAGCACCTGGTGACGGTCAACCTGCTCGCCCCCGCCGCCCTGCTGCGCGCCGCGCTGCCGCTGCTCCCCGAAGGGGGCGCCGTCCTCGCGCTGACCGGGGTCGTCGCGACCTCCCCGCAGCCGGGCATGGCCGACTACAGCGCCTCCAAGGCGGCCCTGGCGGCCTGGCTGACCGCCGCCCGCGCGGAGCAGCGCCGTCGGCGGGTGCGGGTCGTCGAGGCCCGGCTCGGGCACCTCGACACCGGGCTCGTGGACCGCGCCGTCGCGGGCACCCCGCCGCCGCTGCCGCCCGGCGGCGATCCGGACCGGGCCGTCGCCGCGGTGGCCGACGCGCTGACGGGCGACGCCGAGCTGGTGCGGCCCGCCCCCGGCGGCCCGGGGTGCGTCCTTCAGCGCCGCGCCCGCTGACCGGCAGGGGGCCGACCCGCCCGCCGGCCCTCAGGGCGCCGCGCCGGCGTCCCGCCCCTCCTCCTGCCGCAGCAGCTCCGGCAGGTCCTTCAGCCGCCCCAGCCCCCGCGCCGCCTGCGCGGTGCGCGGGTTGCGCTCCAGGCGGTCGCGGTGGCGGTGGACGAAGGCCCAGTACCCGGCGGTGAAGGGGCAGGCGTCCTCACCGACCCGGCGGTCCGGCCGGTAGGCGCACGGGCCGCACAGATCGCTCATCCGGTCGATGTAGGCCCCGCCGGAGGTGTAGGGCTTGGTCGTCATCCGCCCCCCGTCCGCGTACTGGGACATGCCCGTGACGTTGGGGAGCATCACCCAGTCGTAGCCGTCCACGAAGCACCGGTGGAACCAGCCGGTGACGGCCCCGGGGTCCCAGCCGCGCTGGAGGGCGTGGCTGCCGAGCACCATCAGCCGGGGGATGTGGTGGGTCCAGCCGGTGTCCCGGACCTGGGCGAGCACCCGCGACAGGCAGCGCGCCGTGACGGCGTCCGCGTCCAGTTCCTCCCACCACCGCGGCAGCGCCCCGCGGGCCCCCAGGGCGTTGGAGGCCCGGTAGTCCTCCCCGAAGTACCAGTACAGCTGCCAGACGTACTCCCGCCAGCCCGCGATCTGCCGCACGAACCCCTCGACGCTGTTCAGCGGGGCACGCCCGGCGCGCCACGCGGCCTCGGCGGCCTCCACGCACTCCGCCGGGTCGAGCAGGCCCAGGTTGAGCGAGGACGACAGCAGGCTGTGGCTCATCACCGGGTCGCCGTGCAGCATCGCGTCCTCGTGGGGGCCGAAGCCGGCCAGCCGGTGCTCCACGAAGCGGTGGAGCGCCGCGAGCGCCTCGCGCCGCGTCGCGGGGAACAGCCGGGGCCCGTCGCGTCCCACGAAGGACACCTCCCCGTCGCGCTCCCAGCGGTCCAGGTCGCGGCGCACCTCCTCGTCCACGGCGCTCTCGCGGGGGCGGTAGGGCGGGGGAGCGCCCAGCTCCGCCGCGCCGCGCGGCGGGGGCTGCCGGTTGTCGTGGTCCCGGTTCCACCGCCCGCCCGCGGGCCCGTCGCCCTCCATCAGCAGCTCGTGGCGCCGGCGCACCCACCGGTAGAACGCCTCCTGGCGCAGCGGCCCCCCGCCCTGTCCGTCCGCCCACGCGGTGAACTCCTCCCGCGGGACGAGGAAGCCCGCGGGCGGCAGCACACGCGCCCCCTCCAGCGACCGCACCAGGCCCAGGGCGGCCCGCGAGGTGGGATGGCGTACCGTCAGCGGCCCCCGCCCCACGGCCGCGCGCAGGCCCTCCCGGTAGGTCTCGGCCCGCACATAGCGGACCCGGTCGCCCAGTTCGGCGGCGCGGTGCCGCATGGCCGACAGCACCAGGTGCGCCTTGGCCCGGTGGAAGCGCCGCCGCCGGAACACCGCCTTCGACTCGACCATGACCACGGGGGCGTCCCGGTGGGGGCCGCCGTCCCCGGGGGCGAGGAACCGGGGCCCCAGCTGGTCGCCGAACAGCCAGTGGGCGGGCGGCCGGTTCACCTGCCGGCCCGTCCGCCCGCACCGGCCGCCACCCGTCCCCCGGCGCCGGGCGGGCGGGGACCGGAGGCGGCCGCGTCCTGCTCGGCCTTGGCGGCGATGTTGCGGGCCATCCCGCCGAAGACCACCGAGTGGAAGGGCGACACGCTCCACCAGTAGGCGTGGCCCAGCAGGCCCCGCGGATGGAACACGGCCCGCTGCCGGAAGCGCGACCGCCCCGGGCCGTCGTCCTCGGCCCGCAACTCCAGCCAGGCCAGACCCGGAAGCCTCATCTCGGCCCGCAGCCGCAGCAGCCGCCCGGGCACGATCTCCTCCACCCGCCAGAAGTCCAGCGAGTCGCCGACCCGCAGATGCTGTGCGTCACGGCGCCCCCGCCGCAGCCCCACGCCGCCGACGAAGCGGTCCATCCAGCCGCGGACCGCCCAGGCGAGCGGGAAGGAGTACCAGCCGTTCTCACCGCCGATGCCCTCGATCACGCGCCACAGGTCCGCCCGGGGGCACTCGGCCGCCAGCTCGCGCTCGTCCGTGTACAGGCTGCCGCCCGCCCAGTCGGGGTCCGTCGGCAGCGGGTCGCTCGGGGCGCCCGGCAGCGACGCGGACGACCAGCGGGTGGCCACCTGCGCCTCGCGCACCCGCTGGAGCGCGAGGCGCAGCGCCGCGTCGAACGCCAGCGGCCGGTCCGGCGTGTCGGGCACGTACGCGGCGATGTCGTGCTCCGTGCACACCACCTCGTGGCGCAGCGACTCCGTCAGCGGACGGGCGATCGCGTGCGGAACGGGGGTCACCAGCCCGACCCAGTGGCTCGACAGCCGGGGGGTGAGCACCGGCACGGGCACGATCAGCCGCCTCGGCAGGCCCGCGACCTCGGCATAGCGGCGCATCATCGTCAGATAGGTGATGACCTCGGGTCCGCCGATGTCGAACGCCCGGTTCACCTCCTCGGGCATCCCCGCCGACCCGGCCAGGTAGCGCAGCACGTCGCGCACGCCGATCGGCTGGATCCGGGTGCGCACCCAGCTGGGCGTGACCATCACCGGCAGCCGCTCGGTGAGGTACCGCAGCATCTCGAAGGAGGCCGAGCCCGAGCCGATGATCACCGCCGCCCGCAGGACCGTCGCGGGCACCTCCCCCTCCAGGAACACGTCCCCGACCTCGGCCCGGGAGCGCAGGTGCGCCGACAGCTCCGAGCGCGGCACCCCCTTCGGGGTCAGGCCGCCGAGGTAGACGATCCGCCGCACCCCGGCCCGCCGGGCCTGCTCCGCGAAGATCCGGGCGGCCCGCCGGTCGGTCCGCTCGAAGTCCCTGCCCGTGCCGAGCGCGTGCACCAGGTAGTACGCGACGTCGATCCCGCGCATCGCCTCCCCGACGGAGCCGGGGTCGAGGACGTCGCCCCTGACCACCTCCGCCCGCCCGGCCCACCGGTGGTCGCGCAGCCGCTCGGGGGAGCGGGCCAGGCAGCGTACCCGGTGGCCGGCGCCGAGCAGCTCCGGCACCAGTCTGCCGCCGATGTAGCCGGTCGCCCCCGTGACCAGGCAGTGCTGCGCGCCGTCCCGCGCGGTGTCCGTCATCAGCGCCTCCTCGGGCCCCGTGCGCGCGCCCCGGGGCCGCGGCCCCGGAGGCGCACACCCTCACACGTCCTGCTTCCCCATGCTGGTCCCCGGCGGATGCACCCGCTCCCCGGCGGCCGCCGGGGAGCGGACGGAGGGGCCCGCCGGGCCTCCGGCGCGGCCCGCGCCCGGCCCGCGGCGGCGCGCACCGCTCATCCGGCCGCCTTGCGCCCCCGGACCGCGTCGCCCTGAGGGGGCGGGGCCATCGCCCAGCGGATGGCCCGCGTCATCGCGTGGCCCGCCAGCCGGATCCCGGGACCGCCCAGCGGCGGCAGTCCCAGCAGCTCCCGCGCCCACGGCGGCAGCAGCGCGATCGCGTTGGCCGCCAGCAGTGCGTACGGCGGCCGTGCCGCGGGCGGCAGCGGAGGGCGCAGCAGCAGGAAGCGCGCCGCCTCCCGGGCCTGCGGTGTGGCACGCAGCTCGGGCCGGTACGCCTGCAGCCGCGCTCGCAGTTCCCCCCGGTCGCGGGGCGGGTCGACGACGCCGAGCGCGGCGGCCACCCGCGCCGTGTCGGCGAGGTAGCCGTCGCAGCCCGCGGGGTCCAGGGGGCTGCGCCCGAACACCTGGTGGGCGCGCAGGAAGCTCTGCGCCTCCGCCGCGTGCACCCAGCCCAGCAGATGGGGGTCCGCCGCCCAGTACGCCTCGCCCGCGGCCGTGGTGCCCCGTACCCGGCGGTGCACCCCCCGCACCCGGTCGACGGCCCGCCGGGCGTCCTCGGCGGTGCCGTAGGTGGTGACGGCGAGGAAGGTGCTGGTGCGCTGGAGCCGGCCCCAGGGGTCGCCCCGGTACCCGGAGTGCGCCGCGACCGCGGCCATGGCCAGCGGGTGCAGCGACTGGAGCAGCAGGGCGCTGAGCCCTCCGATGAACATCGACGCGTCGCCGTGCACGACCCGGATGGGACGCTCGGGCGCGAACCAGCGGGGCCCGGGGGTGCCGTGGATCCGGGCCCGGTTGCTGGTGCCCGAGGGCCCGGCGACCCGCAGGAACAGACGGGCGCCGAGCTGCCGCCGCAGCCCGTCGACGCCAGGGACGGACATCTCCATGCGTCCAGTGTCCGCCCTCGGCCCGCCGGATCCGTCCCGCCGCTCCCCACGGCGTCTCCGTGCGTCCGGGCCCGGCCGCACGGTCCGCTGCGCAGCGTCCCCGGAGGTGCGCGGTGTTGACCTCGACCGCGGTTGAGTTCCTACGGTCGTCGCGACGGGCCGGTCGCCGACCGGCCGCACCCGCACCACCGGGAGTGCCCCGTGACCGAGAGCCGCCCGACCCCCGCCGACGCCCCGGAGCGCTACCACCGGGCGGTGGTGGCCCACATCATGGTCGACGACGCCCCTGCGGCCATCGACTTCTACCGGCGCGCCTTCGGCGCCAGGGAGGACTTCCGCCTCGGCGCGCCGGACGGCAGGGTCCTCCACGCCGAGGTCGTCATCGGCGGCAGCGTGCTCATGCTCGGCGACGCGAGCGTCCCCGAGGCCGAGGCCGAGGCGGCGGCCTGGCGGTCGCCGGCCGCCCTGGGCGGCGGCACCACCGTCGCGCTGCACGTCTTCATCCCGGACGTGGACGCGCTGGTCCGCAGGGCGGAGGGCGAGGGCGCCGAGGTCCTCCAGCCCCCGAAGGACATGTTCCACGGGGACCGGACCGCGATCCTCAAGGATCCCTTCGGCCATCTGTGGGTCTTCCTCACCCATCTGGAGGACGTGGCGGAGGAGGAGGTGCGCCGCCGGCTGGAGGCCGCGCTCTGACCGCCCGCGCGGGGCCCGGGTCCGGCCGCCGTGTGCTGCGGGCGGGTGGCCGGTGTCCGCCGCTCCGGGGAGTGCGTTCCCACCGGGGGGTGACGGTGCGCGGGAGGACGTTGCCCCCGGCCCGTCCCCGAAGTTGATCACGGCATGAGCAGACCGAGTACCGCTCCGATACTGCGTCCCGCCGGTCCCGCGCCCTTCGCGGACCGGAACCGCCCCGCCGCCCGGTGCCGCGGGGACCACGTCGTCCACTCCTGCACCAGCGCCGGGATCCTGCTGCGCATCGCCCTGCGGGGCGAGATCGACCACTACAGCGTGGCCCCCGTGCGCGCCCTGCTGGTCTCCGCCGCGGCGACGGGCGCCCGGCTGCTGATCCTGGACACCGCCCGCGTCACCTTCGCCGACTCCGCCCTGCTGAAGGCCCTCGCCCTCTGGCGCCGCGACGGGCGGCGCCTCCGGCTGACCGGCACCTCCCGCGCCGTGGCGCACCTGCTGGCCGCCGCGCGCCTCCGCGGGGGCTGCCCCGCACCCGGCCCCTGACGCCGAGGTGCGGCGCGTCCGCGGACGGGCGCGCTCCGGCGCGTACGCCCCCGGGCGCGCAGGGCCGCCGCGCTGCGCTCGCCCGGGGAGCCGCCTCCCGGGGAGCCGGACCCCGGCCCCCCGGCCCCCGTGCCGGGCGGGCCGGGGCGGCCCGCCCGGGGAGCCGCCGGGAGGCACGGCTCGCCACTCCTGCGCACACGGCCCGCACCTGACAGGGCGTCAGGAGCGCTGCGTGCCGGCCCGGGCCGCCGGGCGCGGTGCAGCGCACGGGGGAGGGACGCCCTGCCGCCGAGCGGGTCCCGCGGGGTGCGGCACCGCGGGAGGCCCCGCGGTGCCGCACTGCGCCCGCCGGGACGACGGGGCGGACCGTAGACTCGGCGGATGGCGAAGTACCTTGACGTGCACCCCGACAACCCCCAGCGCCGCACCATCAGCGGCGTCGCCGACAGCATCCGCGACGGCGCCCTCATCGCGTACCCCACGGACTCCTGCTACGCCCTGGGCTGCCGTATCGGCAGCCGGGACGGCCTCAGCCGGATCCGCTCCATCCGCAACCTCGACGACCGGCACCACTTCACGCTGGTCTGCCGGGACTTCTCGCAGCTGGGCCAGTTCGTACACGTCGACAACGACGTCTTCCGCGCCGTCAAGGCGGCGACTCCCGGGAGCTACACCTTCATCCTCCCGGCCACCCGGGAGGTGCCGCGCCAGCTCCTGCACCCCAAGAAGAGGACCGTCGGGGTGCGCATCCCCGACCACACGGTCACCCAGGCGCTGCTGGCCGAACTCGGGGAGCCGCTGCTCTCCAGCACCCTGCTGCTGCCGGACGAGGAGGAGCCGCTCACCCAGGGATGGGAGATCAAGGAGCGCCTCGACCACGTCGTCGACGCCGTCCTGGACTCCGGCGACTGCGGCACCGAGCCCACCACCGTCGTCGACTTCTCCGGTGACGCCCCGGAGATCGTGCGGCGGGGCGCGGGCGACCCCGCCCGCTTCGAGTAGCCGCGTCCCGGCGCCGGACGCCCCGCCCCCCGGAACCGGGGAGGCGGGGCGGCCCGGAGCCCGCCCGCGTCACCAGACCGCCGGCTCCGTACCGCCCAGGGCCAGCTCCGCCCAGATGACCTTGCCGGTCGCGGTGTACCGGGTGCCCCAGCGCGAGGTGAGCTGGGCGACCAGGAACAGGCCGCGTCCGCCCTCGTCCGTCGCCGCCGCCCGGCGCAGATGCGGAGAGGTACTGCTGCCGTCCGAGACCTCGCAGACCAGCGAGCGGTCGTAGAGCATCCGCACGCGCACCGGCGCGGAGCCGTAGCGGATGGCGTTCGTCAGCAGCTCGCTCAGCACCAGCTCGGTGGTGAAGCCGACCTCCTTCAGCCCCCACGCCTCCAGCCGTCGCATGCAGGCGCTGCGCACCGTCCGCACCGAGGCCGGATCCCTCGGCACCTCCCACTCGGCGACCCGCGAGGGGTCGAGCCGTCCCGTGCGCGCCACCAGCAGCGCGATGTCGTCCCGGCGGTCCCCGCTCGGCATGGCCTGCACGACGGCCTCGCAGGTCTCCTCCGGGGTGCGCCCGGCGAGCGCCCCGAGGGTCCTGCTCAGCGTCTCCAGCCCCTCGTCGATGTCGTGGCCGCGGTGCTCGACCAGGCCGTCGGTGAACAGCACCAGCCGGCTTCCCTCGGGCAGGACCGTTTCGGCGGTCTCGACGGGCAGGCCCCCGAGGCCGAGCGGAGGGGTCACCGGCACGTCCAGGAAGCGGACGGTGCCGTCGGGCAGCACCAGGGCGGGGGAGGGATGGCCCGCCCGCGCGGTGGCGACGGTCCCGGAGACCGGGTCGTAGACGGCGTACAGGCAGGTGGCGCCCGTGATGCCGTCGCCGGCGCCGCCCCCGGGCTCGTCCTGGTCGATACGGCTGACCAGCTCGTCGAGGCGGGTCAGCAGCTCGTCGGGGGGCAGGTCGAGGGTCGAGAAGTTGTGCACCGCCGTGCGCAGGCGGCCCATCGTCGCCGCGGCCTGCAGGCCGTGCCCCACGACGTCGCCCACGACCAGCGCCACCCGCGCGCCCGGCAGCGGGATCACGTCGAACCAGTCGCCGCCCACCCGGGCGTGCGAGGGCAGATAGCGGTAGGCCACGTCCAGCGCCGTATGGCGCGGCATCACATGGGGCAGCAGGCTGCGCTGCAGCGTCTCCGCCATGGCGTGCTCGCGGCTGAAGCGCCGCGCGTTGTCGATCGCCACGGCGGCCCGGGCCGCCAGCTCCTCGGCGAAGGACAGCTCGTCCTCCTCGAACGGCTGCGTCCCCGCCCCCCGCCAGAAGGCGACCAGCCCCAGTACGGCCTCACCGGACTGGAGCGGTGCCACGACCAGCGAGTGGATGCCGTACTCCAGTGCCGCCGCCGCTCCCGCGGGGTCCTGAGCACGCCACCCCGAGGCCGCCGCGAGGTCCGGCTCGACGACGGCGCGGACCCCCTCCAGGGCCCGCTGCATCGGCGTCCCCGGGGCGGCGAACCGGATCACGTCGCCGACCGGCTGGAAGGGGTGGTCGGGGCGCACCCCGCTCACGGCCGCGCGCCGCATCTGGGCCACCGCGCCCGACGGCTCGTCGCCCCTGATCACCGAGTCGAGCAGCTCCACCGTCACGAAGTCGGCGAACCGGGGCACCACCGCGCGCGACAGCTCCTCCGCCGTCTCCCGGACGTCGAGGGTGGTGCCGATCCGCGCCCCCGCGTCGTACAGGATCGTCAGCCGCTCGCGGGCCCGCTGCGCCGTGCCCGACAGACGGCGCAGCTCCGTGGTGTCCCGCAGGGTGGCCACGTTGCCCGCGTTGCCGCCGTAGGGCGCCGTCGGCCGGGTGCTCACCGAGACCAGCCGGTCGCCGACGAGGTGCACCTCGTCGCTCACGGCCCGCTCGGAGGCGAGCAGTGCGGCCAGGCCAGGGCGCAGCCCCAGCTCCGACACCTTCCGGTCCACCGCGTCCCCGGGCAGCCCCAGCAGCCGCTGCGCCTCGTCGTTGACCAGGGCCAGTCTGCCGTCCGGGCCGACGATCAGCACCCCCTCCCGCACCGCGTGCAGCACGGCGTTGTGGTGCTCGTACATGCGCGTCATCTCGGCCGGGCCGATCCCGTGCGTCTGCCGCCGCAGCCTCCTGCTCACCAGGGCCGCACTGGCGGTCGCCAGGGCCAGTGCCACCGCCCCCGACCCCAGCAGCACCGGGAGCTGGCGCTCCACCGAGTCGCCCACGGTGACGATCCGCACCCCGGCGCCGACCAGTCCCACGACCTGCCCGTCGCCGTCCGTCACCGGGACGAAGGCGCGGGCCGCGTCGCTCGGCGCACCCTCGAAGATCTCGGTGAAGGCCTCCCCCTCGGTCGCCCGTTCCACCCCGGGCGTACGGGTGCCGATCAGCCGCGGCTCGGTGTCGGCGTAGCGGAGCCCGGTCGGGGAGGTGATCGTCATGAAGTCCACCCCCGCGGTCTCGGTCGCCCCGGCGACCACGGGCTGGAGCACGCGCGTGGGGTCGGGCCCCGTGAGGTCCTCCGCCATCCCGGGGGACCCGGCCATCGCGGCGGCCGCGGCCAGCGACCGGTTGCGCGCGTTCTGCCCGCTGTCGTGGGAGGCCTGGAGCAGCAGGGCCGTCAGCGCCGCGGCGATCAGCAGCACGGCCACGACCACCTGCAGCAGCAGCACCTGGCCCGCCACGGTGCGCACGCCCAGCAGCGACTGCCCTGCCGCGGGCACGCGCCTGGTGTGCGGTGACCTCTTCCCGTTCAACGAGCCTCACTCCCGGACGGCCGGCCGTGCAGGGTCCGCCCCGTCGGCGCCGGGCCGCCGGAGCGGGATCCGCCGTGCTCCTGTGCGGTACGGATCCGGCCTCCTGTCCCATCTTCCGCCCACTATGCGCCCATCGGATCACCCGCACCCGGGACATGCCCTCCGACCTGCCCGGACTCACCGCACGGAGGACGGACGGCCCCCCGCACGGGGGAGCGGCGGCGGTCCCCGGGGAGCGCGGTGCGGGCACCGGCCCCGCCCGGACCGGTGCGCGGGGTCCCTCCGCGGCCGCGGTCGGTGCCGCCCGGGGCGCCGTCCGGAAACGGGCCGCCGTGTGCCGGGCCCTGGCGCGCACCGGGCGGCGCACCGGACGTGCCGCGCCCGCCGGGCGGTGAGCCCTGCCCAGGGGGATGTGTCGGGTGATTTCGGAATGTTGGAGGGCAGAACGACCCGTTCGAGCGGCTAGATTGGCCGCCGTACCTGCCCCGGGTCGCCCCGACGGCCTGATCCCGGAGCGCCCGGGGCGTCGAAGACGCGGCACCGTCCGGGGAGTTCATGTGACATTCGGATCACCCTCGCGGCTCGGCCCGCCCCAGGGCGCGGAAGCGGACCACGGGGCGCGGGACGAGCCGCGCCGCAGTCCCGGCCGACTCGTCGTCTCCTGGCTGACCACCACCGACCACAAGGTCATCGGCACGCTGTACATGGTCACGGCGTTCGGCTTCTTCCTGGTCGGCGGCGTCATGGCCCTGCTCATGCGCGCCGAGCTCGCTCGTCCGGGCACGCAGATCATGTCCAACGAGCAGTTCAACCAGGCGTTCACCATGCACGGCACGGTGATGCTGCTGATGTTCGCCACCCCGCTGTTCGCGGGTTTCGCGAACTGGATCATGCCGCTCCAGATCGGTGCGCCCGACGTGGCGTTCCCGCGGCTGAACATGTTCGCCTACTGGCTCTACCTCTTCGGCTCGCTGATCGCGGTCTCGGGCTTCCTCACCCCGCAGGGCGCGGCCGACTTCGGCTGGTTCGCCTACGCGCCGCTGAACGACGCGGTCCGCTCGCCGGGTGTGGGCGCCGACATGTGGATCATGGGCCTGGCCTTCTCCGGCTTCGGCACCATCCTCGGATCGGTCAACTTCATCACCACGATCATCTGCATGCGCGCGCCCGGCATGACGATGTTCCGGATGCCGATGTTCACCTGGACCGTGCTGCTGACCGGCGTGCTCGTCATCATGGCCTTCCCGGTCCTCGCCGCGGCCCTGTTCGCGCTGGAGGCGGACCGCAAGTTCGGCAGCCACGTCTTCGACCCGGCCAACGGCGGCGCCCTGCTGTGGCAGCACCTCTTCTGGTTCTTCGGCCACCCCGAGGTGTACATCATCGCGCTGCCGTTCTTCGGCATCGCCTCTGAGGTCATCCCGGTCTTCTCCCGCAAGCCCCTGTTCGGCTACATCGGCCTGATCGGGGCGACCATCGCCATCGCCGGCCTGTCGATCACGGTGTGGGCCCACCACATGTTCGTCACCGGCGGGGTGCTGCTGCCGTTCTTCTCGTTCATGACCTTCCTCATCGCGGTACCGACCGGTGTGAAGTTCTTCAACTGGATCGGCACGATGTGGCGCGGCACGCTCTCCTTCGAGACACCGATGCTCTGGACGATCGGCTTCCTGGTCACCTTCCTCTTCGGCGGTCTGACCGGTGTCATCCTGGCCTCGCCGCCGCTGGACTTCCACGTCTCCGACTCCTACTTCGTGGTGGCGCACTTCCACTACGTCGTCTTCGGCACCGTGGTCTTCGCGATGTTCGCCGGCTTCCACTTCTGGTGGCCCAAGTTCACCGGCAAGATGCTCGACGAACGCCTCGGCAAGATCACCTTCTGGACGCTGTTCATCGGCTTCCACACCACCTTCCTGGTCCAGCACTGGCTGGGCGCGGAGGGCATGCCGCGGCGCTACGCCGACTACCTGGCGGCCGACGGCTTCACGGCGCTCAACACCCTCTCCACCATCGGGTCGTTCCTGCTGGGCCTGTCGATGTTCCCGTTCATGTACAACGTCTGGAAGACCATGCAGCACGGGAGGAAGGTCGAGGAGGACGACCCGTGGGGCTACGGCCGCTCCCTCGAGTGGGCCACGTCCTGCCCGCCGCCGCGGCACAACTTCCTCACCCTGCCCCGCATCCGCAGCGAATCGCCCGCCTTCGACCTGCACCACCCCGACATCACGGCGGCCGAACCCCGGGGGGTCCCGGCGGGCTCCGGTGCCGGGGGCCCGCAGGACCCACCGCACCCGAGGGGGCTCTGAGCGCCTTCGTGCCCCGGGCCCGGGCCGGGCCGTCAGCCCCGGCCTCTCCCGGGTCCTGCTGCGGTGCGCCGACGGCCTCCAGCTCGGCGGCGAGGACGGCGAACCAGTTCTCCAGATCGGTCAGGACCGGCAGCGCCGGGCCCGCGCACACCGCGGCACCGGGCATCCGCACGGCCTCCCCGGCCGACACGCCGCCCGGGGGGAAGGACGCGGCCCGCACGGTCGCCACCTGAAGGCCCAGCGCCGCCTCGCGCGCCCAGATCGCCGAGGGCCCCGGCACGGCCGTCGGATCGCGGCTGAGCCGGGGCAGCCACCGCGCACCGATCAGCACGTGCACGGCGCTGTTCAGCGCGGCCAGCCAGTCGGGACCGCCGCCGCCCGCCCCGCCGGGTTCGCTCCGGCACTGCGCGTAGGCCGCCTCCGCCAGCCGCAGCCGGTGCACGGCCCGGTCCAGTTCCTGCGCGGAGACCGGGACCGTCCCGGCCGCCCCGCCGTCCCCGCCCGAACGCTCCGGCGCCGGGACCAGGGCACCGGCGGTCGCGGGGACGAGGGGCGCGACCGAGCGCAGCAGGTCGGAGACGCTGCGGCGGAGTTCCTCGCGCGCCCCCGCCGGCCAGGCGAGCACCCCGCACAGCAGGCCCACCGCGCACCCGGTCAGCACATCGAGCATCCGCGTCTCCGCGATCCGCCACGAGGCCGAGGACAGCTGGGCGAAGGCGGTGGCCACGAGCACCGTGAACAGCCCCTGCGCCCACGCGGTCCCGGCCACGGGCCCCACCGCGAACGCGAGCAGCATCAGCGGCACCATGATCATCGCGTACACGCCCGGAGCGTCCCCCACGCCCAGCACCAGCAGTCCGGCCGCCGAGGCTCCGAAGAACGTCCCGAGGATCCCCGCCCGCACCGCCGACCACGTCGCCCGGACGGTGGTCCGCCCCAGTGTCAGCACCGCCAGCAGCACCCAGAAGCCGTGCTGCAGGTCCAGCGTGCCCGCCACCAGCCGCGCCGCCCCGAGGCCGGCCGCCGTGCGCAGCGCGCTCTGCAGGACGACGGACTGCGCGGTCATGTTGCCGGCCAGCCGGCGCAGCCACAGCCGCACGGTGGGCTCATCGGCGTACCAGAACTGCTCCCGGGGGATCCCCGGGGGCACCTCGCGCGCACCGGCCCCGACGGCGACGGCGGTCTGCGCGATGAGCGCGGGCACCGCCACCGCCAGGACCGCTGACCGGCGGCGCTCCACCGCGACCGCCGCGTCGTCCGCGGTGTCCCCGGTCGAGGCGCGTGTGCGCAGGAAGTCCGCCACCACCTCGGAGAGCGCCGCGGGCCCGGGGGCGGGGCCCCGCCCGCGCAGCGCCCTCGCCGAGCCGCGGCAGGCATCGGCCACCTCGCGCAGCAGCAGGGCCGAGGGCGCCTCGCGTGCCGCCCGGTCCGCCGGCCACCGAACGGATCCCGCCAACTGGTCGAGCAGGCGCCGCACGGCCATGGCCGTCTGGGCGAGGGCCCGGTCCGTGCGGCCGACCCCGGCGGGGCGGACCGACGGCGGCAGCCTGGACATCCGCAGCTCCTGCCCTGCGGCCCGCAGCCGCCGCGCGGCCGCCCCGTCGACCGCACCGCGGCGCGCGGCCTGCACGGCGGCCGAGGCCGCGAGGTCCAGGGCCTCCGCCAGACGCAGCCGGCAGGAGGCCACGGCGGGTGCCGGGAGCAGCAGCGATTCGGCGGTGACCAGCAGCACCCCGCCGACCAGCACCCCGGCAAGGCGCTCGGGGAGCGTGTCCGGCGCGTAGGGCGGGAAGGAGGCCAGGATGTAGAAGAGCTGCAGGCCGGGAGCCGCGGCCGCCGGCCTCGGGCCGCCCGCGGCCCCGAAGGACAGGACGAACCCGACGACCAGCATCCCGCCCACCGCCGCCGCGGTGCCCACCGCCAGCGCGGTGCCGAGGGCGACGAGGCCGAGCGCCCAGGGCAGCGCCCTCACCACCAGGGAGGCCCGGTCCCGCCCGGACCCCGGCAGCGGGGACAGCGCGCCGAGGGCGATGGGCGTGAACAGCGCGTACAGCGCGGCCACCGGCGCATCCAGCCAGTAGACCAGGGGGAGGAAGCCCGCGGTCGCGGCCGCGGTGATCCGCACGGCCCTGCGCAGGGCCTGGATACGGTCATCCGCCGACGGACGTGCCCGCATGGCGGCTCCTCTCCGGCACCCGGCCCGCACCCTGTGCGCCGGGGGCCCGCCGTACCGCCATTGTCGGCCCCGGCCGCCCGCGGGGCAGCCGCGGAGGCCGGCGGGCCCGCTCGGCGGCACACCCCGGGCGCCGCAGCGCCCCCGCCCGGGGGCGGGGACGCCGACCGCGCCCCACGGGCCTACTGCTCGCGCATGCCCCAGGGCGAGCCGTAGGCGGTGAGGAGGTCCAGGAAGGGGCGCGGCGGAAGGGCCTCGGGACCCAGGACCCCGGTTCCCGACCAGGTGCCCGAGGCGATCAGCTCCAGGGCCACCACCGGGTTCACGGCCGTCTGCCAGACCACGGCCTGGCTGCCGTACTCCTTCATGGACCAGGCGTTGTCGACGACGTGGTGGAGGTAGACCTCGCGCGGCCGCCCCTCGCGGGTGCCCTTCACCCAGGTTCCGGCGCACGTGCTGCCCTGCATCCGGTCGCCGAGGGCCGCCGGGTCGGGGAGGCAGGCCGCCACCACGTCGCGCGGGGAGACCTCGACCCGGGAACCGTCCGCCGCGGTCACGGCCACCGGCTCGGTGCGGTCCAGACCGATGCGGTGCAGCACGCGCAGTGCGTTGATGAACTCCTCGCCGAGGCCGTACTTGAAGGTGACCCGCCGTGCGTCCACCCACCGCGGGATCAGCAGCACCTCCTCGTGCTCGACGTTGACGCACTCCACCGGCCCGATGCCGCCGGGGAAGTCGAAGACCTCCGGCTCGCTGAACGGCTCGGTGGTGAACCAGCCCCGGTCCTTCTCGTAGACCACCGGAGGGTTGAGGCACTCCTCGATGGTGGTCCAGATGTTGAACGAGGGTGCGAAGTCGTGGCCCTCGACGGTGAGGTTCGCCCCGTCGCGGACCCCGACCTCCTCGATGGTGTCGAACAGCTCCTCGGCCGCGTAGCGGGCGAAGACGTCCGACAGCCCCGGCTCCACCCCCATGCCCACCAGGGCCAGGCGCCCCGAGCGCTCCCATGCCTCCGCCAGCGCGAACTGCTCGTCGCCGAGCATCACGCCGGTGCGCTCGTAGGGCAGCTCGGGATGCGGTCGCGACAGGGACATCGCCATGTCCAGGTAGTTCGCCCCGACGGCGAGCGCGGCCCGGAACAGCGGCATCACGAACCGCGGGTCCGTGGCGTTCAGGAGCACGTCGCAGCGCTCCGACGCGAGCAGGGCGCGCACCTGCTCCTCGTCGGAGGCGTCCAGCCGCGCCGCCGCGAAGCGCTCCTGCGCCCCCTCGCCGCGAACCGCCGCCACGGCCGCCTCGGCCCGGCCCAGGTCGTAGTCGGCGACGACCATCCGCTCGAAGAAGCCGCGCCGGGCGGCGATGCGGGTGACGGCCGTGCCGACACCGCCCGCACCGATCAGCAAGATGCGCATAGCAGGTCCTTTCCGTTCATGACGGGCGCTCCGCGCCGTCGGCCCGATCCAACGCAACCCGGTTGCCACGGTCAATGGCGTTGGCATAAGGTCCACGCGAATGCCGACGAAACGGACCCGGAATGCCCAAGAACGTCGTCGCCGAAGGCGACCGCCGGCGCCGCAGGCCGACCAAGCAGGGCGCGGTGCTCTCCGAACGGCTCATCGTGCACACGGCCCTGCGGATGCTCCGCGAGCACGGAGGCACCGGACTCACCGCCCGCCGTCTCGGGCTGGCCCTCGGAGCCGATCCGAGCGCCCTGTACCGCTACTTCCGCGGCATGGACGAGCTCGTCCTGGCCATCGGCGACGAACTGATCGGCCGTGCCCTGGACGGCTGGTCGCCGACCGAGGACTGGCAGCACGACCTGCGCACCCTCGGCCGGCGTGTCCACTCCGCCTACCTCGCCCACCCGCAGGCGGCGGTCCTCACGGCCAGCCGGGTCTCGGGCCGCGCCAACGAGATCGCGGCCGACGAGGCCGTTCTCGGGGTGCTGCACCGCGCGGGCTTCCCGGTGCCCGAGGCCGTGCGGGTGTACCACTGCTTCATCGACCAGGCCCTGGCCTTCGCCGCCCTCGACGCCGCCGCACTGGCCCTGCCGCAGGAGGCGCGCGAGGCGGACGAGGCCGTCTGGCAGGCGACCTACGCGCGGCTGCCCGCGGGCACCCACCCCCGGATCGCGGGCTCCGCCCCGTACCTCGTCGCGGAGATGAACGTCAGCGCCTACCCGGCCGCCCTGGACATGCTGATCGAGAGCGCCGCGGCCCGGCGGGCCGCCCGGGCGGACGCGAGGGCCGACGGCGCCTGACGCCCGGCGCGCTAATCCACCGTCACCACCACGGAGTGCCAGCCCGTGGCCCCGTCGGGGATCGGCCGGGCGCGCCGCTCGGGCTGCGTCCGCCCGGTCCGGTCGGTGGCCCGTACGGTGAGCGTGTGCGAGCCCGGCGTCGCCCGCCAGGGGAAGGACCACTGGCGCCAGGTGTCCACCGTGTGCTCGGCGGCCAGGTCGGCCGGCACCCAGGGCCCGTCGTCGACCCTCACCTCCACCTTCTCCACGCCCCGATGCTGCGCCCAGGCCACACCCGCGACCATGACCGTGCCCCGCGCGGGCCGGGCGAAGGGCCTGGGCGTGTCGATCCGGGACTGCGTCTTCACCGGGGCCCTGCGCGCCCAGGAACGCTCGACCCAGTAGGGGTCGTAGGCGTCGAAGGTGGTCAGCTCCAGCTCCTTCACCCACTTGCACGCGGAGACGTACCCGTAGAGGCCCGGGACGACCATCCGGACGGGGAAGCCGTGGTCGAAGGGGAGCGGAGCGCCGTTCATGCCCACGGCGAGCAGCGCGTCGCGGCCGTCCATGACGTCCTCGACCGGTGTGCCCAGCGTCATTCCGTCCACCGAGCGCGCCACCAGCTGGTCCGCCGGGCCGCCCCGCGAGGGCGGCCGCACGCCGGCCTCCTCCAGCAGGTCCGCCAACCGCACGCCCAGCCACCGCGCGCTCCCCGTGTAGGGGCCGCCGACCTCGTTGGAGACGCAGGTCAGGGTGATGTCACGCTCGATGAGCTCGCGTGCGAGCAGGTCCGGCAGCGACAGCTCCACCGGTCGCCGCACGCCCGTGCCGTGCAGGCGCAGCCGCCAGGCCCCGGCATCGACCTTGGGCACCACCAGGGCCGTGTCGACGCGGTAGAAGTCCCCGGTGGGCGTGGTGAACGGCGTGATGCCGGGGATCCTGAGCGCGGCCCCCCGGGGAACGGCCGGTGCGGGCGACGCGGGCGCGGGCAGCACCACCGCCTCGCGCGAGGCCACCGCGTCCCCGCCCCGGAGTCCGGCGAGGAGGCGGCCCACGGCGCCCGCCCCGGCCGACGCGGCGGCCACCGCCCCCGCGGCGACGAGGAACCCGCGGCGGTCCCAGGCCGGGCCTTCCGCACCCTGCGGGCCGGCGGTGCGGGCCGCCTGGAGCCTGCCGGCCAGCAGGTACAGCACCGCCGCCCCGGCCGCAGCCCCGGCCGCCGACGGGATCGCGTCCGTCCACGACGCCGAGTCCGGGCGGCCGAGCGCCGCGGCCGCCCCCACCGCGCCGAACGCCAGCACCGCTGCGGAGCCCGCCCGGCGGTGCCGCAGCGCGAGCAGGCCCACGGCCGCGCCGCACAGGGCGAGGACGGCCAGGATCCCGAGCCGCAGGACGAGCTTGTCGTCCTCCCCGAAGGTGCGGATGGCCCAGTCCTTCACCGGCGCGGGCGTGAGGTCGATCGCGCTCCCGCCGACGGCTGCCACCGGCCCCGCCCCGGGCCGGACGGCGGCCGCGGCGAGTTCCGCCGCCGCGAGCGAGGCGAAGGCGGCCAGCAGGCCGCTCGCGGCGGCGAGGCCGCGGAGCAGGGGTACACGCTTCTCGGTCGTCACAGCTGGCATTCGGAGACGTCACCGCCGGGGATTGGTCGGCGCCGAGGCCGCCGGGGGCCGGGTGCCTCGCGACCACCGTACGCCGCCGGCAGGGCCCCGGAGGAGGGGAGCGCCCCGTGGCCGACCGGCACGGGTGCCCGCCGGGCTCCGTCACCGCGGGGAGGGGGCCGAGAGCACGCAAGGGTCCACAAGGGTGCAGATCCGGAGGAAATGCATCCCCCGGTGGTCCCGGCTCCGAACAAGCGGCATGAGACTCCGCGACGAACTCCCGGTCGACCACCACCTGGCGACCGTCTACCGCTACGGCGCCGCCTTCTGCGGCCTGGTCCTGATCGTGTTCGGCTGCCTCGGCTTCGCCGACGCCCTCAGCCCGTTCTCCACCTCGGGCGACACCATCGCGGGCATGACCACCAACGTCGCCCTCAGCGTCCTGTCGACCGTGGTGGGCCTCGTCCTGATCGCCGGCGGCGTGATCGGCGGGAACGCGGCGTCGACCCTCAACATGACGGTCGGTGCGCTCTTCGTCCTCAGCGGCTTCGCCCACCTGGCGGTGCTGGACCGCCCCGCCAACGTCCTCGACTTCGGCATGACCAACGTGATCTTCAGTTTCGTCATGGGCCTGGTGATCCTCACCTTCGGGATGTACGGGCGGGTCTCCAGCAAGCTCGGGCACGACAACCCCTACTGGCGGCGGCGCCACCCGGAGCAGGCCGCACGGGAGGCGGCGGCACGCGCGGCGGCCGAGGCACGCGGCACCCTCCCGGCGTCCGGTCCCCGCCCCGCCGTGGCCCCGTCCGCACACGACCCGAACACCTGAGACGCGGATCGGCGGAACGTGTGCCCCGCCACCGGCCGGGGTGACCGCGGCCCGTGACCACTCGTTGACCCGGACGGCGTACCTGACCGTCCGACGAACCACGAGCCGAGGACACATGCCGAATCCGCCCGATCCCGTGGCACCCGAGGGCCCGGGCGGCGCCCCGGGCCCCGGGCACGCCCGCGACGACGAGCCCGTCCACGCCCCCGCCGCGCCGTACGGCCGACTCGTCAGGATCGCCTACCTCGTCCTCCTGCCGGCCCTGGGCGCCCACCGCGCCGTGATCGCCTCGCACACCCTCGCCCAGCGCGCCCTGGCAGGCCGCCGCGGCGGCACCGCCGGGTACGGGCAGAGCCGGGTGCGCCTCGTCCGGTACTGCCTCGCCGCGCCGCGCAGACCCTGGACCACCGCGGGACTGCCCCTCGTCCTCGGACTGCGGATGGCACCGCGCATGGGCGGCGCGGACGAACTCGCCGCCGCCCGCGCGCTGTCGCTCCTGCCTCCCGAAGCCCGTGCCGTCCTCGCGCTCACCGCCGTCGACGCCCTCCCCGCACCCGAAGCCGCCGAGGTCCTGGCCAGGGCCGGGGTCCCGGATCCGCTCGCCGCCGTCCGGGCGACGTCCGGCCCGGCGGCCCTCGCCGACGCAGGAAGGATCTTGCGGGCGGCCGAGTTCGATCCGGGCCAGGTGCGGCTGCACCCCACCGACCTGCTGCGCCGCCGGGCACTGACCCGCACCGCGGTCGCGGTCCTCGCGGTCTGCCTCCTGGGGGCAGCGGCGCTGTGGGGGTCGGGGGACGGCCCGGCGGGCCCGGCCGCGGGACCTCCCGGGCGGACGGCGCCCCGTGCCCCGGACGCCGCCGCCCTGCGCACCGCCCCCTTCGACCGGTGGGAGCGCACCGCCCGCGTCGACTTCACCGCATGGCCTGCGCGCGGTGGGCGGCGCGGTGACCTGGGGCTGCTCCAGCGGGCGCTGGACGCCTGGGCGGGAACGGCGGACGCCCCCCGTCCGTCCACGGCCGCCGACACCGGTGCCCAGCCGCCCGCCGGGCCTCCGTCGCTGCTCTTCGCCGACCGGCTCGACGGGGTCGACGTGGTCCTACTGCACGACGGAACACGCCTGGCCCGCTACACGGAGAGCGGCGGCGGTGAGGACCCGCCCGAACTGCACCTCGCACGCACCGACCGGGCCGATGTCACCACCGCGGCCGCGGTCGCCCTGACCCGGGGCGCGCGCGGCACCCGCTACCTGCTGGCCCCCTGGATCGCCCGGACCGGGGCACGGGACCTCAGGGAGCCGCAAGCCGCCACCCGCCCGATCGACACCCGCGCGGGTGTCACCGAACCGGTCCCCGCCCCGGCCGCCGACGGGCCCTGCGACACCTGGCCGGTGCTGGTGCTGCGCTCCTCGACGCGGATCGCCGAGCGGCACGGCTTCCTGCTCACCGACCTCGGCGGTCTGACACCCGTCCACCTCACCCACACGCCCCCACCGGGCGCGGGCGCGCCTGCAGGCCGGCCCCGCGAGGCCGTTTCGCCCTCCGCCCTGGCCAGTTGGGCGCGCAGCGCCTGCACGCTGCGAGGCCTCAGGGACCAGGGTGTGCGCGCCGTGAACGACTGGGTCTTCGCCCGCCAGGACCTGCCCGAGGGCGCGGGGCCGGCGGCCTGGGTCTGCACCCGGGCGGACACCTGGCAGGGCCGGGGGGAGGTCGCCGTCCGCTTCCAGCCCCCGGGATCCGGCCCGGGGACGCCCGGCCGCGTCGTCGCCCGGGCCCGGGACACGGCCGCGTGCACCCACGTCGGCCGCCATGTCGCGGCGGGGACCCGCTGGCGCTCGCCCGGAGGGAACTGGTTCGTCCTGGCGGCGGGCAGCCGGGCCACCGTACGCCTCGATCTCGGTGGGGGACTCGACACGAGCGTGGCGGCGACGACGGCCGCCGTCGCCGCGGCCGCCGACACGCCGGTCGCCGTCACGGCCCGACTCGCCGACGGCACGCGGACCGGGCCTCCGCGATGAGCCTCCCGGCTGTTCCCGCGGTGCCCCTCGCGCTGCGCAGAGCACTGCCGTTGCGCAGAGGGATTCCGCACCCGGTCCGGCGCGAGGAAAAGCGGCAGGTGTGCTTCGGGACGTCAGGGGAACCAGCGTCGAAGGAGGTTGATAGACATGGTCCCCGTCCTTCTTGTTCTGCTTCTCGCCGTGATTCTGTTCGGCGCCGGATTCGCATTGAAGGCGCTCTGGTGGATTGCCGCCGTCGTGCTGGTCGTCTGGCTGCTCGGATTCGTCATCCGTCCGGCGGCGGGTGCGGGCCGGCGTGGCCGCTGGTACCGCTGGTAGGCGGTCGCACGCTCCCCTGAGAGGGCGGCTGCCGAACTACGTCCGCGGGGGTCCGGGGAATTCCTCCGGACCCCCGCGGACGTATTCCCGCGCCACGGCCGGAATCCGGATGCGTCCCTGCGCTCCGCGTCGCTGCGTTGCGGTCGCGCAGGCGGCGGCGGGTGGCGTGAGCGGGTGCACACGCGAAGGAGCGGGGCTCCGCACCCGGTGTGCGGCCCCGCTCCGGTGCCCCGGCGCCTCAGCGGCGGAACATGTCCTTGATCTTCTCCTTGGCCTGGCGTGCATCGCCCTTGGACCGCTCGGTGCGGCCTTCGGCGGTCTTGCGCTCATCGCCGAGCGCGCGGCCGAGGGTCTCCTTGACCTTTCCCCTGACCTGCTCGACCCGGGCCTTGGCCTTCTTCTCGCCCGACATCGTCTCACTCCCTGAAGTCGTGGTGTCCGATGTTGGTGCGTCTTGCCGCCGAGGCGCGGGCGAAACGGGAAATTCCGAGGAAATGCGCTGCGCTTCGGGATGCGCGGGTGAAGCCCTTCGGGAAAAGGGGGCCGGATGCCGCGCTGCTCCGGGGAAGAGGAGGGGGAGCGTTTTTCCGCGGGGATGTCCGAAGGCGCTGCGCCGCATGGCCCCGGCTGCCGCGCGGCGGCCGGGGCCGGTCGTCTCCGGGGCCGCGCTGCTGGGCACCCTCGACCCCGCCCGCTCCACGACGCTCGTCCGTGTCCATGTGCGCGCGTTCCTCGACCGGTTCCTCCGGGGGCGCCCCGCCCCGCTGCTCGACGCGCCGTCGCCCCGCTACCCGGAGGTCGAGTTCCGCCGGCCGTGCGAGGCGGGCTCGGCCGGCCGGCCCGGGTCGCGGAACCGGAAGGGCCGACCTGCGGACCCGCGCCGGCCCGGGTCGCGGACCCGGTACCGCTCCGGCAGCCCGTGAGGCGCAGATCACACGGCGGGGTGTCACATCCCGTCGGGCGCCCTCCGTCACGGAGGTGAAACCACACGCGAGAACGCAGGAGTTCACCATGGACGCCCGAATGGACCTCTTCGCCAACCCGGTCTCCGCCGCCATCCTCAAGCGGATCCGCGCGGTGGGGGCGGTGGTGGCCGGCTCGGCCCTGCCGGCCGCCACCCAGGAGCTGGTGAAGATCCGTGCCAGCCAGATCAACGGCTGCGGGTTCTGCACCGACATGCACACCAAGGAGGCCGCGCACGCCGGGGAGACGGCGACCCGCCTCCACCTGGTGGCGGCATGGCGCGAGGCCACGGTGTTCACCGAGGCCGAGCGGGCCGCCCTGGAGCTGACGGAGCAGGGCACCAGGATCGCCGACGCCGCGGGAGGCGTCACGGACGAGGCGTGGGACGAGGCGGCCCGCCACTACGACGAGGACCAACTGGCCGCGCTGGTCTCGCTCATCGCGCTCATCAACGCCTACAACCGCGTCAACGTCCTCGTCCGCCAGCCCGCGGGCGACTACCGCCCCGGCCAGTTCGGGTGAGCGGCGGGGCGGGCTGCCGCCCGCCCCGCCTCTTTCTGCACCGTGCCCCGGGGGAACCCGGCCGCCCGGCCCCGCAGGGGAGGGCCGGGCGGCCGTTTGCCCCAGGCTGAACAAGCGTTTAATGTGCTGAACATGCGTTCAGTCATGAGAGGTGACGGCGACCGGACGAGTCGCGCCGTGATGAGGGACGAGGCCCTGGGGCTCTTCGCCGCATCGGGGCCGGATGCGGTCTCCGTGCGGCAGATCGCCCAGGCCGCCGGGGTGTCCCCGGGGCTCGTGCTGCACCACTTCGGTTCCAAGGACGGGTTGCGGCAGGAGGTGGACCGGCACGTCCTGGCCGTCTTCGAGGCGGTCCTCGGCGAGGTGGCGGTCCGGAGCCCGGCGGGCGGGCCGGCGCAGGGACCGCAGCACGGCCTCGCGGCGGCCGTGCTGCGCCATTTGCCCGCGGACTCCCCGGTGCCCGCCTACCTGGGGCGCCTGCTGCTGTCGGGATCGGAGGAGGGGCGGACCCTGTTCCGCCGGCTCTTCGAACTCAGCCGGCGCGCCCTGGAGCAGATGGAGCGGGCGGGTCAGGCGTCCGGCGGCCGCGACCCGCAGGTGCGGGCGGCGTTCCTGCTGGTCAACGATCTTGCGCTGCTGCTGCTGCGTCCGAGGGTGGCCGAGGTCCTCGGGGTCGATCCGCTCTCCGCCGAGGGCCTCGAACGCTGGGCGCCGGAGGTACTGGCCATCTACGGCGGGGGACTGACCGCCGAGGGAACGGGTGATACGGCATGAAGGCAGTGGTCTGCGGGGCGGGAATCGCCGGACTCGCGCTGGCGCACCGGCTGGACGCGCTGGGCTGGGAGGTCGTGGTCGTGGAGAGGGCTCCCGGGCCCCGGACCCAGGGGTACATGGTCGACTTCTTCGGGCCGGGCTACGACGCGGCCGAGGCGATGGGCCTCCTGCCGCGGTTGGAGGAACTGGCCTACCGGATCGACGAGGCCGGCTTCGTGGACGAGCGCGGGCACCGCCGTGCGGGTCTGGACTACACGCGGTTCGCCCGCGCCCTCGACGGCAGGATGCTGAGCATCATGCGACCCGACCTGGAGCGGGCGCTGCGCGAGGCTCTCCCCGCGGCCGTGGACCTCCGCTTCGAAACGGGCCCGACCGCGGTCCGCGACACCGCCGACGGAGTCCGCGTGACACTCCTCGACGGGACCGTCGAGACGGCCGACCTGCTGGTCGGCGCCGACGGCGTGCACTCGACGGTCCGGAGGCTGGTCCTCGGCGAGGAGGCGTCCTTCCTCCGGTACATGGGATTCCACACGGCCGCCTACGTCTTCGACGACCCGCAGATCTTCGCGCAGGTGCGGGACCGCTTCTGCATGACGGACACCGTCGACCGCCAGATGGGTCTGTACGGCCTGCGCGACGGGCGCGTCGCCGCGTTCGGGGTGCACCGTGCCGAGAGCGGCGCCCTCCCCCCGGACGTGCGCGAGGCGGTGCGCCGCGCCTACGGGGGGCTCGGCTGGGTCGTCCCCCGTGCCCTGGGTGCGTGCCCGCCGTCCGGGGAGGTGTACTACGACCAGGTGGCGCAGATCGTGATGGACCGCTGGAGCAGCGGGCGCACCGCGCTGGTCGGGGACGCCGCCCACGCCGTCTCCCTCCTCGCCGGACAGGGCGCCTCGCTCGGGATCGCCGGTGCGTATGTGCTGGCCGAGGAGCTCGGACGGTCGGCGTCCGTGGACGCCGGGCTCGCCGCCTACGAGGCGCGCTGGCGACCCGTGGTCGAGGACCGGCAGGAGGCCGGCCGCGCGGCGGCCGAGTGGTTCCTGCCGGCCTCCGCCTCGCGCCTGCGCCTCAGGCGGGCGGCGATGCGGCTGTCCGGCTTCCCCGGCGTCGGCCGGCTGGTGGCGCGCTCCCTGTCCGGCAAGCCGGCCGTGCTGGCCCGCGAGGCCGCCCGGTCTGCGTAGCGCCCGCGGTCGCCCCCCCTCCGCGCCGGAAGGGGCGGGGCGGGGGGCCAGGCCGGGAGGCGCGGTGCGGCGCCCCCGGCGGGCGTGCCCCGGACAGGGGTTGACACCCGCTCAGTGAGTTAGTTGACTAACTGATATGAGTCGAACGGACAGCGGAAAGCGCGCCCGGCTGGTGGAGGCGGCGGTCGGCGTCGTCCACGAACAGGGCTTCCATCGCACGACCCTGGCCGACATCGCCCGCAGGGCCGAGGTACCCCTGGGCAACGTCTACTACTACTTCAGGACCAAGGAGGACCTCGGCCGGGCGCTGATCGAGGAGCAGGCGGCTCGTCAGGCGGCCCTGAGACAGCAGTGGGAGGCCCGGAAGGACCCCCGTGCCGAGATCGACTCCTTCGTCTCCATGACCCTGGAGAACCGGGACTCCCTCGCCCGCAGCGGCTGCCCCGTGGGCACCCTCTGCGGTGAACTCGGCAAGCACGGAGGCCCGTTGGCCCGGAGCGCCGGCGGTGTCCTCGCAGACATCCTCGACTGGCTCACCGAGCGGTTCGACGCCCTCGGCACCGACGAGGCCCCCCGGCAGCTCGCCGTCCACCTGCTGTCGGCGCTCCAGGGCGCGAGCCTGCTGGCCCACGGCTTCGCGGACCCCGCCCTCGTCGAGGGCGAGGCCCGACGGCTCCGCCGCTGGCTGGCCACCCTGTGACGCGGCCCGCAGAGACGTCCCCGAACCCCGAAGGAGCCCTCGCATGACCCCCTCCCGGGACGCGGTGCGCGTCCTTGTCACCGGAGCCACCGGATTCCTCGGAGGCCACACCCTCAGCGCGCTGGCCGCCGACCCGAGGGCCGAGCCCGTGGCCGCATGCCGCGACCCGGACCGCCTGCCCGAGGGCTTCGCGGGCGAGGTGCGGGCAGGGGACCTGCGGGACCCCGGCTACCGGCGCAGCGTCGTCCGCGGTATCGACGTCGTCTGCCACGCGGGGACCTGGGGCGCCTTCTGGGGCCACCGGCGCGAGGAGCGCACGCTGTTCCTGGAGCCCGCCCTCGACCTCCTCGCCCGGGCCCGCTCGGCAGGCGTGCGGCGCTTCGTGCTGGCCTCGACCGTCGCCGTCGGCACGCCCTCCCGCGACGGCGGCCCGGTGGACGACCTCTCGCCCCTGCGCCCCACGGGTTTCTGGCCGCACGCGGACCGGCTCATCGACCTCGACCACCACATGCGCGCCACGGCCGGGCAGGGCACCGAGATGGTCGTCCTGAGGCTCGGCCACTTCGTGGGGGCGGGCAACGCGCTCGGCATGGTGCCCGCCCTCGTCCCCCGCCTGCGGACCAGGATGGTGCCCTGGCTCTCCGGCGGCCGCAGCCGCCTCGCGCTCGTCGCGGACACCGACCTCGGGCAGGGCATGGCCCTGGCGGCGCTCGCGGAGGGACTCGACCCGTACGAGTCCTTCAACATCTGCGGTCCCTCCTTCCCCACCATGCGCGAGGTGCTGGAGTACGTCTGCGAGGAGACGGGCCTGCCCGCGCCCCGCTTCAGCGTCCCCTACGGGGCGGGCTTCGCCTTCGGCGGCCTCATGGAGGCGCTCCACCCGGTGCTGCCCGGATCCGCCCCCTTCCTCACCCGGTCGCTCGTCCATGTCGCCCGGGACTGGTACTGCCCGAGCGACCGTGCCGCAGGGAAGCTCGGCTACGCGCCCGCCAAGGACTGGCGCACGGCCGTCAGGGAGACGCTCGGGGCCCGTCCCCCCGCGGGATCCCGCTGGCCGGACCTGGCCCAGGCGGCACGGTGACCCCGCGCCCGCCCCTCGGCACCGCCCCGTCCGGCCCGGGGCGCGAGGCGGCACGACCCGGAACCGGCGCTGCTGCCGGTTTCCGGCAGCAGTCCGCGGCGGTGCATGGGCGGCCCGGCCGGCGGGGTAGAGGTGTTCCCGGCCGCCCGGGCAGCGGGCGCCGAGGGGGCGCGGTGCGCGGCAGGGGGCGGAAGTGCGGACTCAGGTGGTCGTCGTCGGAGGAGGGCCCGTCGGCCTGCTCCTGGCCGCGGAACTGGCCGGCTACGGCGTGGACACCGTCCTGCTGGAGGAGCGCACGGCCGTCTCGGACCAGCCCAGGGCGACGACGCTGCACGCCAGGGCCGTGCAGTGCCTGGTCCGGCGCGGCCACCTTCCACCGTCCTCCGGAGGAGGCACCCGGGACTTCCACTTCGCGGGTCTGCCGGGGCTGCCCCTGACGGCTCCGGCATCGGAACCGCCGCCGCTGCTGAAGCGGCCGCAGGCGGAACTCGAGCGCCACTTCGAGTCGCGGGCTGCCGCGGCCGGGGTGCGCCTCCTGCGCGGCCACCGCGTCGTCGGCCTCGTACGGGAGGCGACCGGGACCGCGGAGCGCGTGCGGATCCGGGCCGAGGGCCCGCAGGGGGAGCTGACCCTCCTCGCCGACTACGCCGTGGGCGCGGACGGAGCCCGCGGCACGGTCCGGGGTCACGCCGGCATCGGCGCCGACAGCGAAGGCCCCACCGTCTCGGCCCTGGCGGGGGTCGCGACCCCCGACGACCCCGAAGCACTGCCCGACGGCTGGCACCGCACACCCCGGGGCTGGCTCGCGGTCAAGTCCGCGCAGGACGGCGAGCGGCACATCCGCACGCTGGACTGCACCGGGCCGCACCCCGGGCACCGGCTGCCGGTCACCCTGGAGGAGCTGGCCGGGGAGGCGTCCCGGATCGCGGGCCGCGAGATCGCCCTCACCCGGGGGCGCTGGCTCAGCCGCTTCAGCGACTACACACGGCTGGCCCGCAGCTTCCGCGCAGGCAGGGTGCTCCTCGTCGGCGACGCGGCGCACCTGCACTTCCCCGTCGGCGGGCAGGGGCTGAGCACGGGGGTGCTGGACGCGCTGAACCTCGGATGGAAGCTGGCGCTCGTCGTCCGCGGGGAGGCGGGCGACGGACTGCTGGACACCTACGACCGGGAGCGCCGCCCGGCCGCCCGCCGGGTCGTCGACAACACCCGCGCCCAGCTCGGGCTGATGCGCCCCGGCCATGAGGTCGACCGGCTGCGCGAGCTCTTCCGGGACGTCGTCGCCGACGGGCACGGGCAGCGGTACCTCGCCGGCCTGATCAGTGCTCAGGACACCGTCCACCCGGCGGCCTCGGGAAGGGGCGCACCCCCGGCCGGAACGTTCCTCCCGAACCGGGCCCTCACCACCGGGAGGGCCGGGGAGGGCCGGGGGGACGTCGTCGGCCTGCTGCGGGAGGGAGCGCCCGTCCTGCTGCTCTTCGGGGAGAAGGGCGAGGCCCACCGCGAGGCGGCACGCGCCTGGGCCCCGCTCGTGCGGGTGGCGCGGGCCCCGGAGACCGGCGACGCCCCGGCCGAGGCGCTGCTCCTGCGGCCCGACGGCTACATCGCCTGGGCGCCGGGCGACGTGGAACTCGGCGAGGCCCTCTCGGCCTGGTTCGGGCCGCGGGCCGGGGCCCCGCGGCCGTGAACGGGCGGAGCCGCAAGGGGCGGCGCGTCAGCGCGCGTCCGCCGGGCTCCGCCCCTCGGCCGGGCGCTCCGCCCCTCCGGCGCGCTCCAGCGCCCGGGCGTGCACCGCCGCGCCCCGGCCCTCCGACAGGTCCAGGGACGCGAGGACGGACGGCACCACGACGCCGGGGAGGACGTGGCGCATCAGCGCCCCCACCCGGCCGGTCAGGTCGCGGTAGTCGCACACGGCCTGCGACATGGACTGGATCCCCGCGAAGGAGGCCACGACGACGTCCGCCGTCTCGGAGGGGTCGACGTGGGGGAGCAGCTCCCCCTGCGCCTGCGCCCTCCGCAGCAGGGTCCGGCCGACCTCGGCCCAGCGCAGGAAGGGCCCGCTGCGGTCCAGGCCCTTGGCCTGCTGATCCATGGTGAGGCGCACCCCGGCCCGCACCATCGGGTCGGTCTGGAGGCGGTAGGCGTGCACCATCATGGAGTCGACGACCTCCTGCACCTTCACCGGGTGCTCGGGGACGGCGAGCTGCTGGTCCTGCTCGGTCAGGACGCCCTGGGCGAGGTCCTCCTTGGAGCGGAAGTGGAAGTACAGCGCCCCCTTGGTGACGCCCGCCTCGGTGAGGATCTGCGCGATGGTGGCCGCCTGGTAGCCGTTCTCCTCGAAGACCTTGGCGGCCGACAGGAGAATGGTCCTGCGTGTACGGATGGCTCGCACCTGCTCGGCCACGGTGTGCTTCTCCCTTCCCCGCCCGGCGGGTCGCAAAAAAACCGCCCGGTTCGTATCTTACAGCGGAGTTGACCACCGGGGACGGGGAAGGGGCCGTGATGATTCTGCTCACCGGAGCGACGGGGACCATCGGGCGGGAGGTGCTGCGGCTGCTGCCGCCCGGACTCCCGGCCCGCATCATGGCCCGGGCACCGGAACGCGTCGTCCGCGGGCGCCCGGAAGTCCGCGTCGTCCGGGGGGACTTCGGCGACCAGGACTCCCTGCTACGCGCGGCCCGGGGGGCGCGGACGGCCTTCCTGGTCACGAGCCGGATCGGGGACGACGACCTGCGCTTCCTGGACGCGGCCCGGGAGGCGGGGGTCCGGCGCGTGGTCAAGCTCTCGGCCGCGGGGGTACTGGACCCGCTGGCCGGCGACGCGATCACGCGATGGCAGCGCCGCAACGAGGAACTCTGGGAGCACTCGGGCCTGGAATGGACGCTGCTGCGCCCGCGCGCGTTCATGTCCAACGCGCTCGCCTGGGCGCCGATGGTGCGTGAACGCGGCGTGGTGCGCGCCCTGTACGGGCGCTCCGGCCATGCGTGCGTGGACCCGCGCGATGTGGCGGCCGTCGCGGTGCTGGCGCTGACGGAGCAGGGGCACGCCGGGCGCCGCTACACCCTGACCGGGCCCGCGGCGGTCTCCGCAGCGCAGCAGACCGCGCACCTGGGGGAGGCGCTGGGGCGCCGCCTCCGCTTCGAGGAGATGGACGCGGAGGAGGCGTGCGCGGCGCTGCGGAGGCGGTATCCGCGGGAGGTCGCCGACGCCCTGATGGAGAAGGCGGAACGGCTGCGCGCCGGGGGCAAGGAGGAGGTGGGCGCCGCGGTGCCCGCGCTCCTGGGGCGCCCCGCCGGCTCGTTCCGCACCTGGGCGCGCGACCATGCGGACGCCTTCGGGCCCGCACCCGCGAAGGAGGCGCGGCCCCGGTGCGCGCCCGGCCCCGGGGGCTCCTGAGGGGCCGCCCGCGGGGATCGCCCTGCCCGCCGCGGGCGGCGCCGGGCGGGAGCCCCGGGCCCCGGGGCGGCGCAACGCGCCGATAGCCGCGCCCGGCACGGGGGACCACCCGGTGCCGTCCCCCGGCCGCGTCCGCCGCGGGCGCCCGGGCAGGTGCGGCGCACCCGATCGGGCTACCGTGGAAGGGCCACGACCGGTCCGGCCCGCCGCACGAGTCCCTGCGTCCAGGTCCCGCCGAGCGCCCCGCCCGCCACCCGGGCGGCATCCGGCGCCGACCTGCGCGGTACCCCACGGGAGAGACGATGAGCACCCAGTTCGAGGCGACGGTCGACATCGACCGCCCCATCGAGGACGTCTTCGCCTATCTGGCGGACGGCGAGCACGACCCCGAGTTCAGCCCCCGCGTGCTGGAGATCTCCAAGACACCGCCCGGCCCCACCGCCGTGGGCACCGTCTTCCACAGCACCGTCAAGGACGCCGGCGTCAAGACCGTGCGCGACTTCGAGATCAGCGAACTCAGCGCTCCGACCCGCATCCGCTGGCACGAGGTGTCCACCAACGCCGTCACCGCCCGCGAGGGCGGCTACGACCTGGAGCCGACCCGGGACGGGGGAACCCGGGTGCGGATCTTCAACGTGCTGGAGGGGCACGGGGTCGGCAGGCTCCTCATCCCGTTCGCCGGCGGCGCCGCCCGCAAGGACGCCCCCGCCTTCGGACGGCGCATCAAGACGGCGGTCGAGAGCGGCACCGCCTGAGGCCCGGCCCGGGGAGGCCCGGGGCGACGCTCCGGCGGCGCCCCGGGCCCGTGCCGGCCGCGGGTCAGGCGGCTGCCTCGTCGAGGAGGCCGGCCAGATCCGCGGGTGCCGAGAGCATCGGCCAGTGCCCCGTGGGCAGGTCGAAGCGCCGCCACGGCGGCCTGCCCAGGAAGGCCAGCATCGGCACCCCGGCCTCCAGCATGCCGGTGAAGTCCCGGCAGGCGATCAGGACACGGTCCACGTCGGCACCTGGCTCTGCAGGACCGGCCAGGGGCTGGGTGTAGGTGCCGAACGGCTGATCGGTGGCCCGGGCGCGCAGCACGTCCTCCCGGTCCGCGTCGATCCCCTCGACGCTGCCGTACCGGCCCAGCACCTCGAAGGGAGGCATCGGCAGCCGCCATCCGTCACCCGATTCGGCCACCTCCCGGCGCAGCCGGTCCGCCTCCTCCGGCGGCATGAGGTCCAGCATGCGCATGCCCGTCGCGAACGGGGCGCTGTCGACGTAGACCACCCGCTCCACCCGGTCGCCGAGACGCGCCGCCGCGCCGGTGACCGGAGCTGCCGCGTAGCTGTGGGCGACCAGGGTGACGTCGCGCAGGTCGTTCCGCTCGACGAAACCGGCGATGTCGGCGATGTGCGTCTCCAGGTCCGTGTCGGGCCCGCCCCGGTCGGCCTGCTCGGCGAGGCCCGTCAGCGTCAGCGGCAGTGCCGTGTGGCCGTGCCCGCGCAGGGCTTCGGCGGTGTCTTCCCAGACCCACGCTCCGAGCCAGGCGCCGGGAACGAGTACGAAGGTGGCCATGTGTGAGTCTCCCAAGGGGTGAGGTGCCGTCACGAGCGTAGAGCCGGCGGGCGGTGGACGCCGCGCCGCGCTACCGGACGGTCCACCGCGCGCGGGGCAGCCGCCGCCGGCGGCGCGTGCCGACCCCCGCGGGGGATCGCCGCCCGCGGCCCGTCGGGCGGGCGGCGGCGACGCCGCGCCCCGGCCCCTCGCTCCTGCTCGGCGCCCTGGCCCGCCCCGTCCCTGCCGCCCCGGACGCTGCGGCGGCCCCGTCCGCTTCTCAGCCAATTCACAGGTTCGCCCAAGGAAGGTCTCAGCCCGGCGCCCCAGGCTGGCCGCATGACCGCCACCGCGCCCCAGCGGCGCACCGAGATGCTCCGACCGGACGGCAGCCCGGTCCGGGTGCTCGTCGTCGACGACGAGGCCGCACTGAGCGAACTGCTGTCGATGGCCCTGCGCTACGAGGGCTGGGAGGTCCGCAGCTGCGCCGACGGCGCGGGCGCGGTACGCACCGCCCGGCGGTTCCGCCCCGACGCGGTCGTCCTGGACGTCATGCTCCCCGACATGGACGGGCTGGCGGTCCTCGGCCGGGTCCGCGGCGAACTGCCCGACGTCCCCGTCCTGTTCCTGACGGCGAAGGACGCCGTCGAGGACCGCATCGCCGGGCTGACCGCCGGGGGAGACGACTACGTCACCAAGCCCTTCTCCCTGGAGGAGGTCGTCGCCCGCCTGCGGGGCCTGATCCGGCGCTCCGGTGCGGCCGCGGCCCGCAGCGAGTCACTGCTCGCCGTCGGCGACCTGACCCTCGACGAGGACAGCCACGAGGTCGCCCGAGCCGGGGAGTCGATCCACCTCACCGCCACCGAGTTCGAGCTGCTGCGCTACCTGATGCGCAACCCGCGCCGGGTCCTGAGCAAGGCCCAGATCCTGGACCGCGTCTGGAACTACGACTTCGGCGGCCAGGCCAACGTCGTCGAGCTGTACATCTCCTACCTGCGCCGGAAGATCGACGCCGGCCGGGCCCCGATGATCCACACCCGCCGCGGTGCCGGCTACCTCATCAGACCCGCGGAATGAAGCGCCTCTTCACCCTCCGCCGTCCACGGCGCCGCCCCTGGTCGCTGCGGGCGCGCCTGGTCGTCGCCTCCGTACTGCTGATCGCGGTCGTCGCCGCGGTGATCGCCACGGTCACCACCATCGCCTTCCGCACCTACCTCTACGGTCAGCTCGACTCCCAGCTGGCCGCGGTGGGGATGCGCGCCTCGGGCCCGCCCGCGGAGGCCGCGGCGGCCCCGCCCCAGGACCCGCTCCGCCGCGGACCGCTGGAGTTCGTCACCGGCGGCGGCGCCCCCCTGGGCACCGTGGGCGCCCAGGTCACCGCCGACGGATCCGTCGGCCGCGCCGTCGCCAGCACCCAGGCGGAGCCGTCCGGGCCCGCCCCCACCGAGAGCCGGCTGGACCCGGCGCAGACCGCCGCCCTGGAGCGGACCCCCCGCGACGGTGAACCGCACACCGTGCGGATCCCCGGCCGCGGCGAGCACCGGGTCGCCTACGTCTCCGGCGTACGCGGCGCCTTCCTCGTCGGCATCCCCACCACCGGCGTGCAGGACGCCCTCTCCACCCTCGTCCTCGTCGAGGTGTGCGTCACCGCGGCCGGACTGGTAGCCGCCGGGATCGCGGGCACCGCCCTGGTCACGGTCGCCCTCCACCCCCTGCGCCGGGTGGCCGCCACCGCCACCCGGATCTCCGAGACCCCGCTGCACCGCGGCGAGGTGGTGCTCCGCGAACGCGTCCCCGGCCCCGAGGCCGACCCGCGCACCGAGGTCGGCCGCGTGGGTGCCGCGCTCAACCGGATGATCGGGCACGTCGGCTCCGCGCTCGCGGCCCGCCAGGAGAGCGAGACGCGCGTACGGCGCTTCGTCGCCGACGCCAGCCACGAACTGCGCACCCCCCTGGCCTCCATCCGCGGCTACGCCGAACTCACCCGCAGGGGCAAGGAGAGCGGTACCGTCGGTCCCGACACCCGGCACGCCCTCGGCCGCATCGAGTCCGAGGCCGCCCGGATGACCCTCCTGGTGGAGGATCTGCTGCTGCTCGCGCGCCTCGACGCCGGACGCCCGCTCTCCTACGAGAGCACCGATCTCGTCCCGCTCGTCGTCGACGCCGTCTCCGACGCCCGGGCCGCCGGCACCGACCACGACTGGCGCCTGCACCTGCCCGACGCCCCGGCCGTCGTCCGCGCCGACCCGGCCCGTCTCCACCAGGTCCTGGTGAACCTGCTGGCCAACGCCGCCACCCACACGCCCCCGGGGACGACGGTCACCGCCCGCGTCCGCCCCGCGCCGGCCCATCCCGCAGCCGCCGCCCTGGAGATCGAGGACGACGGCCCCGGCATCCCGCCCGAGGCGCTCCCGCGCATCTTCGAACGCTTCGCCCGCGGCGACGCCTCACGCTCCCGCCAGGCCGGAGGCACCGGACTGGGCCTGGCCATCGTGGACGCCGTCGTCGACGCACACGGCGGCAGCGTCACCGTGGACTCCCGCCCGGGCCGGACGGTGTTCACGGTCGTGCTGCCCGCCGCCCCCGGCCCCGGAGCCCCGTCGGCCGCGGAGGACGCCGCCCCACCGCACCGGCCGCACCGTCCCGTCCGCCCCTGATCCCCCGGGACGCCCTGCGGACCCGCGCCCCGAGGCCGCCGTGCGCCCTGCGGCCCCCGTGCCGTCCCGGGGGCCCGCCGCCGCGCGGCCCTCCTCGCCCGCGGCCCCGGCCCGACCTCCCGGGCACCCCCGCCCCGGCCCCGCCGCACCCGCCGCCACCCCCGGGACCCGGGACCGGGGGCCCGGGGAACCCTCACAGCCGGCGCACAGCCGCACCACACCACCGTGACAGCGGGTCCGCAGAAGGTCGTCCGTATGCGAACAGACACCCACACGGGAGCGCTGCCCGCCCGCGAGCACCTGCTCGCCCGCCCGGCCCCCGTCCCCGTCCTCGACGTGGTGGTCCCCGTGTACAACGAGGAGGCCGGCCTCGAACGGTCCGTACTGCGCCTGCACGAGCACCTGAACGGCACCTTCCCCTACGGGTTCCGCATCACCGTCGCCGACAACGCCAGCACCGACCGCACCCCCGAGATCGCCGCCGCCCTGGCCGCACGCCTCCCCGGGGTCCGCTTCCGCCGACTGGAGGCCAAGGGCCGCGGCAGGGCGCTGCGCACCGTGTGGTCGCAGTCCGACGCCCCGGTGCTCGCCTACATGGACGTGGACCTGTCGACCGACCTCAACGCCCTGCTGCCGCTCGTCGCACCCCTGATCTCCGGCCACTCCGACCTGGCGATCGGCTCCCGCCTCTCGCACAGCTCCCGCGTGGTGCGCGGCCCCAAGCGCGAGTTCATCTCCCGGGCCTACAACCTGATCCTCAAGTCCTCCCTCTCCGCCCGGTTCTCCGACGCGCAGTGCGGGTTCAAGGCCATCAGGAGCGAGGTGGCCGAGCGGCTGCTGCCCATGGTCGAGGACACCGGCTGGTTCTTCGACACCGAACTCCTGGTCCTCGCCGAGCGCGCCGGCCTGCGCATCCACGAGGTGCCGGTGGACTGGGTGGACGACCCCGACTCCACCGTGCAGCTCGTCAGCACCGCCGCCGAGGACCTCAAGGGCGTGTGGCGGGTGGGCCGCGCCCTGGCGGTGGGGGCCCTGCCGCTGGACCGGCTCGCCCGGCCCTTCGGGGACGACCCCCGCGACCGGCTGCTGACCGGTGTGCCCTCGGGCCTGGCGCGCCAGCTGGTCGGCTTCCTCGCCGTCGGAGCCGCCTCCACCCTGCTGTACCTGCTGCTCTACACCCTGTTCCGGTCGGCCGCGGGCCCGCAGGCCGCCAATGCCGCGGCACTGCTGCTGTCCGCCGTCGCCAACACCGCGGCCAACCGGCGCCTGACCTTCAAGGTCCGCGGCTGGGAGCGGATGGTCCGCCACCAGGCACAGGGGCTGGTGGTGTTCGCGATCGGACTCGCCCTGACCAGCGGCTCCCTCGCCGCCCTGGACGCGGCGGCGGGGAACCCCTCGCACACCACCGAACTGGCCGTCCTGGTGGCCGCGAACCTGGCCGCCACCGTGCTGCGCTTCCTGCTGCTGCGGACCTGGGTCTTCCCCGAGACCGTCCGCACCCCCCGCACCCGCTCTGCGGACGCCGGCCCCGGCACCTCCCGCCGCGCCCCCGCCCCCGACCGCACCGCCGACGAGGACACGAGGTCCACCCGATGAGCACCGCTTCGACCCCTGCCGCCCCGGATCCGGGCGGGTCCACCGCCCCCGCCGCCGGGGGCGCCCCCGCAGCAGCGCCCCCCGCCACGGCCGCGGGAGCCGGACGCGGCCGCGTCCGCATCCCGGGGCGGCCGTGGCGCGGACGGGCGGAGGACCCCGCGTGGGCGCGTCCCGCGCTGCTGGCCCTGCTGGCCGCCACCGCCCTGCTGTACCTGTGGAACCTGGACTCCTCCGGATACGCCAACTCCTTCTACTCCGCCGCCGTGCAGGCCGGGAGCGAGAGCTGGAAGGCGTTCTTCTTCGGCTCCTCCGACGCCGCCAACTCCATCACCGTCGACAAGCCCCCGGCCGCCCTGTGGCCGATGGCGCTGTCGGTGCGGCTGTTCGGGCTCGGCTCCTGGCAGATCCTCGTCCCCGAGGTGCTGATGGGAGTGGCCACCGTCGCCGTGCTCCACGCGGCCGTGCGCCGCCGGTTCACCCCGGCGGCCGGGCTGATCGCCGGTGCCGTGCTGGCCCTGACGCCGGTCGCGGCCCTGATGTTCCGGTTCAACAACCCCGACGCTCTGCTGGCCCTGCTGATGACGGTCACCGTCTACTGCGTGCTCCGCGCCCTGGAGCAGGCCCGCACCGGGTGGCTGCTCGCTGCGGGCGCGGCCGTCGGGCTGGCGTTCCTGACGAAGACCCTCCAGGCCTTCCTGATCCTGCCGCCCCTGGCGGTGGTCTACGCGGTGTGCGCACCGACCCGGCTGCGCCGGCGCCTGGGGCAGCTGGCCCTCGCGGCGGCGGCGCTGCTGGTGGCGGGCGGCTGGTGGGTCGCGGTCGTCGAGCTGTGGCCGGCCTCCTCGCGCCCCTACATCGGCGGCTCGCAGGGGAACAGCTTCCTGGAACTGACCTTCGGCTACAACGGCTTCGGGCGGATCAACGGCAACGAGGTCGGCAGTGTCGGCGGTGGAGGCGGCCCGGGCGGCGGCGGCCGCTGGGGCGAGACGGGCCTGGACCGGCTGTTCGCCGGGAACATCGGGGGCCAGATCGCCTGGCTGCTGCCCGCGGCGCTGGTCCTGCTGGCCGCCGGGCTGGTGCTGACCCGTACCGCCCGGCGCACCGACACCGCCCGGGCCGCGTTCCTGGTGTGGGGCGGGGCGCTGCTGTCCACGGCCGCCGTGTTCAGCTTCATGGCGGGGATCTTCCACGAGTACTACACGGTGGCGCTCGCCCCGTACATCGCGGCGCTGGTCGGCATGGGCGCGACGATGCTGTGGGAGGAGCGGGCGCGTCTGCCCTGGGCCGTCTGCCTGGCGGGAACGGTGGCCCTGACCGCCTGGTGGTCCTCGCGTCTGCTGGACCGTTCGGAGGACTACCTGCCGTGGTTGTCACCGGCCGTCCTGGTGGCCGGACTCCTGGCGGCCGCGGGGCTGACGGCGGTCCGCCTGGGGCGCCGGGTGGTCCTGGCCTCCGCCGGACTCGCGCTGGCCGCCTCTCTCGCCGGACCCGCCGCCTACGCGGCCACGACCGTGAACAGCGCGCACACCGGGTCGCTGGTGACGGCCGGCCCGGCGGTCTCCGGCACCCGCGGGGGCCCCGGAGGCCAGGGCGGTCCGGGCGGTCCGGGCGGACAGGACGGCGCTGGGGGTGCGCAGCCTCCCGGCGCACGCGGCCAGGGGCAGGACGGCGCGGCCGGAGGCCAGGGCCGGGGTCCGCGCGGCATGCTCCCGCCGGGCCAGGACGGCACCCGCGCCGACGGCCGGGGCCAGGACGGCACCCGTCAGGACGGCACCGGTCAGGACGGCATCCCTCAGGACGACGGCCGCCGGGGCGGCGGTCCCGGCACCGGGGGCGGTCCCGGCACGGGCGGCGGTCCCGGCACGGGCGGCCGCGGCGGCACGGGCGGCCTGCTCGGCGGCACCCGGGTGAGCGAGGAGGCGAGGAGCCGCCTGCTGCAGGACGCCGGCTCCTACACCTGGGTCGCCGCGGCGGTGGGCGCCCAGAACGCGGCGTCCTTCCAGCTCGCCACGGGCGAACCGGTCATGCCCGTCGGCGGCTTCAACGGCAGCGACCCCTCCCCGACACTGGAGCAGTTCCGGGACCACGTCGCCGACGGACGCATCCACTGGTTCATCGGCGGCGGCGAGGGGGGCGGGCGGGGCGGCCCCGGCGGGGGCACCTCGACGGAGATCTCCTCCTGGGTCGCGGAGAACTTCACCGCCGTCACCGTCGACGGGACCACGCTCTACGACCTGAGCGCCCCCGCCGCCTCCTGAGGCCCGCGGCCCGCGGGGGCGGGACCGGTGCCGCCCCCGCGGGCCGGAGGAGCCGCCCGGCCCGGAGCCCGGTGCGGGCCCGGGCGGCTGCCCCGGTCTCCGGCCGTCCGGGCCGGAGGGCCCGCACGGCCGGAGCCCGGGGCACGGTGTGCTCGGCGCCCCGGCCCAGACCTGCCCCCGGGTCCGCAGCCGGCCCGTCCCCCCTCGGAGCCTTCCCGCGGGTGACTCGGGGACGCGGTCTAAGCTGACGGGCAAGGCTCAGCGAGCGGAAGGGGGACACCTGGTGAACTGGGTGTGGGTGCTGCTGATCATTTTCTGGACCGGGGGCTTCGCCTGGGCGGCCGACAACGTGCGTACCGCCTTGCGCAACCGGCACGAACGCAAACTGCAGTTGCTGGAGGCGGCGAAGGAGGAGCGGCTGGCGGTCGAGGCGGCGAACAGGCCCCCCGAACCCGTCTGCGGATGCACGCACCATCTCGCCAAGCACGACAAGCAGGGCCGGTGCCACGAACGGGTCGAGGTGCCGACCGCCTGGGACGAGAACAAGAAGCCGCTGCGCTACGAGGCGGACCAGTGCAACTGCCAGCAGTACGTGGGGCCGCAGCCGCTGTCGCAGGTGTTCGCCGAGGACCTGACCGACCTGGCCTGAGGCCCCCGGCCGCCGCCGGCCGGGGGCCGGGGGCGGCCTACTTGGACTCGACCCGGCCGAGCGGCTCCGGCCCGGCCGCCAGGGCGTCCTGTGCCGCCTGCCAGGCGGAGTCGCCGGGCTGGAGCGCGCTGCGCAGATAGGCCTGGGTGAGCCGGGCGACGGCGGTGACCCGCTCGGGGTCCTCGTCCGTCGTCTCGGCCGCGTCGTATCCCGAGATCCCGCCGAGTCCGTGTTCCGCTCCGAACAGAGTGAGGAGGGACTTGGGGCCCGGAGACAGGGTGTAGGGGTCGGCGTGCCAGCTCGGCCCCCTGACGGTCAGGAACGCGGAGTCGTCCTTGTCGCCCGCGACCACCAGCGCGGGCGCCGTCATCGTCGAGAAGTCCGTCGTCAGGAAGAACGCGTAGTTCTCCACCGTGAACGCGGTGAGCGCGTCGCCGCCCCTTCCGGGCGCGGCGAGCAGCACACCCGCGGTGATCCTCGGATCGGCCAGGTCCACCTCCGTCCCGTCGTGAGGGTCGGTGAGCCGGGCTCCCAGCAGCAGGCTCGCGGTGTGCCCGCCCATGGAGTGCCCGGCCACGGCGATCCGGCCGCGGTCCAGGCGCCCGGCGAGCGGGGGGACGGCGGCCTCGAGCGCGTCGAGCCGGTCGATGATCCGCGTCATGTCCTCGGCACGCGAACGCCAGTGCGGGGGTGCCCCGGGGGCGTCGGAGGCGAGGCCCAGGGTCCTCGAGTCCAGATGGGTCGGCTGGATCACGACGAAACCGTGCGCCGCCCAGAGCTGGGCGAGCGGTGCGTAGCCGTTCAGCGAGGAGAGGTGGTTCGAGAACCCGAGGCCGTGCGAGAGGAGGATGACCGGCAGCCCGTCCCCTGCCATCGGGGCGGACACCCGCACCTGCAGGTCCACGGCGCGGCCGGGGGACGGCAGGACGACGGGGCCGACGGAGAGGACGGGCGGGGGCGGGGAGAGGGGGGCGGCTGCACGGGCGGTGTCACTCATGGCGGGTTGTCCCTTCTTCGGCCTCTGGTGCCGCCGCACTTCGGAGCGGGGCGGGCGAGGCGGTCCGGAGCGCCCGGCTTCGGCTAGCCTGAAGCGGAGCGGTGTTTCGTTTAACCATATGGAGCACTGCTCCGTTTAGTCAACGGCGATCGGAAGGAGAGTGTGGTGCCCGTTGCGGACCAGACCGGAGACGAGCAGCCCCGGGGCAGGCGGGCCGACGCGCGGCGCAATCAGCAGACGGTGCTCGCCGCTGCCGCCGAGGTGTTCGTCACCCATGGCGTCGATGCGCCCATCCGCCGGATCGCCGCCCGGGCCGGCGTCGGCATGGCCACGATCTACCGCCACTACCCGACCCGGGCGGACCTCGTCACGGCCGTCTACCGCCATCAGATCGAGGCGTGCGCCGAGGCCGGGCCGGCCCTGCTCGCCTCCTCCGGCTCCCCGTTCGAGGCGCTGCGCCGATGGGTCGACCTCTTCGTCGACTTCCTCGTCACCAAGCACGGGCTCGCCGACGCCCTCCAGTCCGACAGCGACCGCTTCGCCGCGCTGCACACCCACTTCCTCGACCGCCTGATGCCGGTCTGCGCCCGGCTGCTCGACGCCGCGGTCGACGCCGGTGAGATCAGGCCGGGTGTGCAGCCCTACGAGCTGATGCGCGGCATCGGGAACCTCTGTGTCGGGCGGGACGGCGACTCCCGCTACGACCCCCGCCGGCTGGTCGAACTGCTCCTCCAGGGGCTCCGCCGGCCGCAGGCCCCCGACGTGGGGCGCCACTGACGCCCTTCGGTCCCGATCGCTTGACTTGTTTGCATTCAATGCGAACAATCGACCCGAGGTCGAGAGCTGCTCGCGAGAGGGGACGGGAATGGGAAGACGGTGGCGGGGCATCGGTCTGGTGCTGGCGGCACACGGATCGGCTGCGGTTCTCGCGCTGGCGGTGTTCGCCGCCGTGCGCGACCGCTTGCCCGACCCGATGGCGACGCACTTCTCCGGGGCGGGGCCCGACGGGTTCACGGCCCTGGCCCGGTGGCCCTGGGTGGTCCTCGGCGTTCTGCTGGGGGTGGGTGCGCTGGTCGGGGCCGTGCTGTGGGCGGGCTCGCGCCGAGGCGGGCTGCCGCGCGCGACGGTCGCGGCCGTCGCCGGTGTACCGGGCGTCCTCGGCTGGGCGCTGGCGGCCGTGCCGCTGGCCAACACGGACCTCGCCGATGCGTCCGCAGCGGAGTTCGATCCGCTGATGCTGCCGGTCATGGCCCTGGCCGGTGTGCTGTCCGGCACGGTGGTGGGCCTGCTGCTCGGTCCGGATCCCGAGGCGAGGCCCGAGGCCGCCGCGGCGGAGGCCCCGCTGGAACTCGCCGCGGGTGAGCGGGCGGTGTGGAGCCGTGCGGCCGGGGCGAGGTCCGCGGTCTGGCTCGCCGCGGCCCTGCTCGTGGCGTCGGCCGCGCTGTCCGCGCTGTCGCAGTGGCTGCCCGCGGCGGTGCTCCTCTCGGTCGCCGTGGTCGCGGCGGCGTCCACACTGGTACGCGTCGTCGTCGACGACCGGGGGCTCAGCCTCGTCTGGTTCGGGCTGCCCTGGTTCCGCAAGAGGATCCCCCTGGAGCAGATCGAGACCGCGGGCAGCCGCGACGTGGCGCCGTTCGCCGAGTTCGGCGGCTGGGGCTACCGGGTCCGCCCCGGGTCCCGGGGACTGGTGCTGTACGCGGGGCAGGCGCTCTCGCTGCGGCTGCGCACCGGCAAGGAGTTCGTGGTCACCGTCGAGGACTCCCGCAGCGCGGCGGCCCTGCTCAACGCGCTGATCTCCCGCCGCGGAACAGAGGGCTGACGATGCTGGTCAGAGTCGACACCGCCTCGCCGGTCCCGCTGGGCGACCAGGTCGCGGCCGCGGTACGGGGCGCGATCGCCGACGGCCGCGCGGCACCCGGCGACCGGCTGCCCGGCGCCCGGCAACTGGCCGCCTCGCTCGGCGTCAACGTCCACACCGTCCTGCGCGGCTACCGGAAGCTGTCCGAGGAGGGCCTGATCGAACTGCGGCGCGGCCGCGGCGCCGTGGTCACCGCCGGGGCCGGTCCCGACCGCGCCGACCTGGTCGCCCGGGTGCGGAGCCTGGTGACCGACGCACGGGCGCTCGGGCTGGGCGACGAGGAACTGCTCGCCCTGCTGCGCACCTGCCAGGAGCGGTGAGCACTGGCGCACCGGAACCGGAGACAGGGCGAGCCCGCACCCCGCCCCGCACCCCGCGCCGGCCCCCGCCCCGCCCCGCCCCGCACCCCGCGCCGGCCCCCGCCCCCGAGCGGGGGCCGGGGCCTGCGGTGCCCGTCCGGTCCGGGTCCGGCCCGCCGCGGGTGCGGCGGTTCGCCGCCCGCGCGCCGCGGGAATGCCGGGGCCGGACGCGGGTTGATCGCGAGGCCCCCGACACCGCCGATCGCCACCCCGCCCACCCCCTGCCCGCCCCTCCCCACCTGCGGTGACCCTGGGACGGCCGTCCCCGTGCGCGCGGTCCGCGCGCCTCCCCGCAGAGCGGCTCCACCGAAATTCGTGGCGATCAAGACCAAACAAAACCGCCCTCGCGCACGTACTAGTCGGACAACCGGACCGGACCGGAAGTCGGACGAAGGACGAACGCGATGACGCCGAAGACGTGGGGCAGCCGGCCCCGACCAGCACGCCGGAGCATGGCTCTGTTCACCTGCGGGGCCCTGGCCGCAGCAGGGCTCTCGGCCGTGGGCGCCGCGGCGCTCGAGCCGCGGACCGCGGCCGCATCCAGTCACCGGGAGGCCCCCCTGATCTCGGGGCTGCCGCAGCTCGACAACACGGACGTGTATGCCTTCGTCAGCCCCGATCACCCCGACACGACGACGATCGTGGCCAACTGGCTGCCCTTCCAGGAACCCGCGGGAGGACCGAACTTCTTCCCGTTCGCCAGCGACGCGCGCTACACCATCCACGTCGACAGCGACGCGGACGCGCGCGACGACCTGCTCTACCGGTTCACCTTCACCGACCACCGCAAGAACGAGCACACCTTCCTGCACAACACGGGCGTGGTGGAGAGCCTGGACGACCCCGACCTGAACTTCACCCAGACCTACGACATCGAGCTCGTGCGGCTGAAGCACGGCAAGGCCGTCTCCTCGCACCGGCTCGCCCGGAACCTGCCGACCGCGCCGGCCAACGTCGGCAAGGCGTCCATGCCCGACTACCAGAAGCTGCGGGACCAGGCCGTCCACGAGGTCGCGGGCGGGCTGAAGGCCTTCGCGGGCCAGGCGGACGACCCCTTCTTCCTCGACCTGCGCGTCTTCGACCTCCTCTACGGCGGCGACCTGTCGGAGGTCGGCAACGACAGCCTCAGGGGCTACAACGTCAACTCCATCGCCCTGCAGGTCCCGAGCGTCTTCCTGCGCGAGTCCGAGAAGCAGCCGGTCATCGGCATCTACTCGACGACGGAACGCCGTGGCGCGAGCGGCCACTGGACGCAGGTGTCGCGGCTCGGCATGCCCCTGGTCAACGAAGTGGTCAACCCGGTCAAGGACAAGGACAAGTTCAACGCCTCGTCACCGGTGGACGACGGCGACTTCCTGAAGAACGTCACCGAACCGGAGCTGCCGAAGCTCATCGAAGCCCTCTACGAGATCGAGGCACCGGCCGAGCCGCGCCAGGACCTCGTGTCGGTGTTCCTCACCGGCGTCGAGGGCCTCAACCAGCCCGCCGGCGGGACACCCTCGGAGATGCTGCGGCTGAACACCTCCGTCAAGCCGGTGGCCGAGCCGAAGCGCCTGGGCGTACTGGACGGGGACAACGCCGGGTTCCCCAACGGGCGCCGTCTCACCGACGACGTCCTCGACATCGCCCTGCAGGTCGTCGAGGGCGAACTGGTCGGATCCCAGAACGACCTGGGCGACGCGGTCGACACCAACGACAAGGAGTTCGGCCACACCTTCCCCTACGTCGCGCTGCCCGCCTCCGGCTCGGACACCCGGGCCGCCGCCGACGCGCAGAGCAAGAGCGCCACCGCCCTCGACGGAGGAGCCCCGGGCCTCTCCGGCTCGTGGAGCCAGTACACCGTCCCGGCCGTCTCCGGCGCGGGCGCCGTGCTGCTCGTCGTCCTGGGATGCCTCTGGCTGCGCGCCCGCCGCCGCCCCGCCCGCCGGTCCTGGCTCGGCTGACCCGGCGCCGCGGGCCCGGAGGAGCCGACCGGTTCCTCCGGGCCCGCGGCCCCGAACCGCGACCGGCGCGTCCGCGTCGGTCGCCCGTTCCGCGAACGACAGGCGTCAAGCCGCCCCTTCTCCACAGGACCGAGGAAGTTGACTCACATGCCCCGACCCAAGCCGATGCTCGCGCGAGTGCGGGGGAAAGGCCTGCGTCTGCGGACGGCCGCCGTGGCAGCCGCCGCCCTGGCGGCCACCGCCGCCACCGTGGCGGGCGGAGCGGAGCCCGGCCCCCGGCAGCCCGCCCCCGCGCTCGCCGCCGGCGTCCCGCTCTCCCAGTCGACCGCCGACGACCTCGCCCGGGGCACCACAGCCCTGCAGCAGCACCTGAAGGCCCAGCCGAAGGACGCCACCGGCTGGGCGGCCCTGGGCACCGCCTATGTCGAACAGGCGCGGACCAGCGGCGACGCGGCCCTCTATCCCAAGGCCGAAGCGGCCTTCACCCGGTCGCTGGAGCTGCGTCCCGCAGCCGGGAACGACGCCGCCCTCGCGGGGCGGGCACTGCTGGCCGCCGCCCGCCACGACTTCACCGCCGCGCTCGGACACGCCGACCACGCCCTGCGGGTGAACCCCTACAGCGAGCAGGCGCTGGCCGGCCGGGTCGACGCACTCGTCGAACTCGGCCGCTACGAGGAGGCGTGGCAGGCCGTGCGACTGGCCGACCGCCGACGCCCCGGCCTGCCGGTCTTCACCCGGTACGCGTACCTGCTGGAGCTGCGCGGCGACACGGCAGGAGCCGAGCGCCTGCTCAGGCGGGTGCAGGACTCCGCCACGGGCGCGGCGGAGCGGGCGTACGCCGCCACCGCGCTCGGCCGACTCGCCTGGGACCAGGGCCGGTACGACCAGGCCCTCGGCCATTTCGACGACGCCCTGCGGGCCGATCCCGGGCATCTGCCGGCCCTCGAGGGCCGCGGACGCGCCCATGCCGCACAGGGCGACACGCAGCAGGCGCTCGCGGACCTCGGGGAGGCCGTCCGCCGGCAGCCGCTCCCGGAACGGCTGGCCGCCCTGGGCGAACTCCACGAGGCGGCCGGACGGCACACCGAGGCCCGGCAGCAGTACGCACTGGCCGGGACCTGGTTGCGGCTGGCCTCCGCGGGCGGTGTCTCCACCGACCTGGAGGCGGCCCTGGTCGCCGCCGACCACGGCGACCCCCGCGAGGCACTGGCCTCCGCACGCGCCGAATGGGAGCGCCGCCGGACCGTCCACACCGCCGACGCGCTCGCCTGGGCACTGCACGCCAACGGGCGGCACAAGGAGGCACTGCGCCACGCACAGCAGGCGACGGCCCCCTCGCCCGGCTACCGCCATGCGCCGTTCCTCTTCCACCGGGGCATGATCGAGCACGCTCTCGGCGACGCCGAGAGCGCCGAGCGCCATCTGCGCGCCGCGCTGGAACTGAACCCGGGCTTCTCGCCCACCGGGGCCCGCGAGGCCAGGGAAGTGCTCAGGAGCCTGGCGGCCGCGGGGCGGGGCGAGGGGAGCGCCCGGTGACGCCGCGCGCCGCCGCGACCGCTGTGGGCGCGCTCCTGGCCGGGGCCGTGCTCGCACTGCTCCCCGCCCAGACGGCGCAGGCCCACCCGCTGGGGAACTTCACGGTGAGCCAGTACGACGGGCTGGTGGTCTCACCCGGCCGGCTGGGTGTGGACCACGTGGAGGACCTCGCCGAGATCCCCTCGGCGCAGGAGCGGGCCCGGATCGACACCGACGGTGACGACCGGCTGACGGAATCCGAACTGACCGCGTGGGCACGCATCCGGTGCGAGGCCGCGGCGCGCGGCGCCCGCCTCGTCGTCGCGGGCGACCGCGCCCCGGTCACGGCCGGGGCGGCCCGGGCCCGGGAGCAGGCGGGCCAGGCCGGGCTGACGACCCTGCGCGTGAGCTGCACGCTGACGGCGCCGATACCGCGCGCCGAGGAGATCCGCTTCTCCTACCGGCCCGCCCAGGCCGCGACCGCGGCGGGCTGGCGTGAGATCACGGGCCGGGGCGACGCCATGACGCTCGACGGATCGGACGTACCCCAGGAGTCCGTCTCGCAGCGGCTGCGCGCCTACCCCGACGACCTCCTGTCGTCCCCGCCGCGGCAGGAGACGGCGGGGTTCACCGTGCGGAGCGGTGGCCCCGCGCTCGCCGGAGGCCGCAGCGAGGGGGACGGCTCCCCGGTGGCGAGCGTGCTGCCGCGCGGGGCCGACCGCTGGGCACAGGCGCTGACCGGCCTGGTGGCCCGGCACGAACTGACGCTCGGCTTCGCGGCGTTCGCCCTCGCCGTCGCCCTGGGACTCGGCGCCCTGCACGCCCTGGCCCCGGGCCACGGCAAGACGATGATGGCCGCGGCCGCGACGGCCGGAGGCCGGTCCTCGCTGCGTGACGTCCTTGCGCTCGGGGCCTCGGTGACCCTGACCCACACCCTGGGGGTGTTCGCGCTGGGGGCCCTGATCACGGCCGGCTCGGCCGCCGCGCCCACGGTGGTGTCCTGGCTGACGGTGGCGAGCGGAGCGCTGGTGGCGCTCGCCGGAGCGCTCCTGGTCCGCAGGGCCTGGCGGCGGCGCCACTCGCAGGGCCACGGCCATGCCCACGGCCATGCCCACGGCCATCTCCACACCGACGGGCATGCCCACCCCCACACCCATGCCCACACCGACGGGCATGCCCACCCCCACGGGCACGATGGAGAGGGCGGCGACCGGCACGCCGGCGGGGCGCAGACCAGGCCCGCGGAGGAGCGGGTGCCGGCCGCGGCGGTCCACGCGGCCGAGGGGACCCGGCACCCGTCCGCCACCCCCGCCGCGCCGACGGGCCACGCCCACGCCCATGTGCACTCCCACCTCCCTCCCGCCCCCGGCCTGCGCGGCGTGGTCCTCATGGGCCTCGCGGGAGGGCTGGTACCGAGTCCCTCGGCCGTCGTCGTCCTGGTCGGTGCGGCTGCCCTCGGGCAGGCATGGTTCGGCTTCCTCCTGGTCCTCGCCTACGGGGCGGGCCTCGCGCTCACCCTCGCGGCCGCGGGCTTCGCGGTGGTGCGCCTGCGCGATACCACGACCCGCAGGCTGATGCTGCGACCGCACGGGCGGCTCTTCGCGCTCGCCCGCCGAGCGGCTCCCCTCGTCTCCGCGGCCGTGGTGCTCGTGCTCGGCTGCGGGCTGCTGCTCAGAGGTATGGCGACGACCCTGGGCTGAGGCAGGGGGGCGGCGCCGCTGCGGACCCGCGGGGCACGGCAGGGACTTTCGTCCCGGACCAGGGCCCCCGGGTCCCTTCTTCCGGAGCGCCGTGCGGTGGGAGCGTGGAGGCAGAACGCGACAGGCGAGAGACCGCGGACCGCGCGGGGACCGTGTGCCGCGGCAAGCAGGAGCACCGCGGGCGCCGCGAGGACGCGGGACGCAGACAGGTGCGGCCGTACCAGGAGGAACGAATGAGCAACCCCATCACCCTCGGGCCCGTCGTCGCCGGTGTCGAGGGCTCCGCACAAGCGCGGGCGGCCGTCCTGTGGGCCGCCGCCGAGGCGGACCGCCGCGGACGGCCCCTGCACCTCGTCCATGCCACGGGAACCGACAAGCGCGCGCTGTACGCCTCCGCCGACACCGTCGAGAAGGTGCGGGAGGCAGGACGCGACCTCCTCGCCGGGACCGCCGAGCTCGTGGCGGAGCGGTTCCCGGCCCTGACGGTGACCAAGGAGCTCAGCTCCTCCGGCGCGGTGAGCGCACTGCGCGAGGCCGCGGGCACCGACGGCACGATCGTGGTGGGGAGCCGCGGCCTCGGCGGCTTCGGCTCCCTGATGCTCGGCTCCGTCGGCCTCGGGGCAGCCGCCCACGCCACGGTCCCCGTCGTCGTCGTCCGCGGCGAACACCACGAGGCTGCGGACTCCCGGCGCGTGATCGCGGCCGTGCGCGGTCAGGACGACCTGCCATGGGTGCGCTACGCGGCGCAGGAGGCGGTGGCCCGCAAGACGGAACTCCGCCTGCTGAGCGTCTGGGCACCGCTCGCGCACGTCGGCACCGAACTCACCCTGCTCGACGACATCGACGGTGTGGCGCGGGAGCGGGTGCACGAGATCGGCCTGCTCGTCGACGCACTCGCCGAGGAGTTCCCCGACCTGGCGGTGACCACCGAGGTCGAGGGCGCGCGCTCCGTACCGGGACTGCTCGTCGGGGCGGCCGACGACGCGGCGCTGCTGGTCCTCGGGGCCCACCGCCCGCGCCTGGGCATCGGCCGCCCGCTCGGCCACGTCGCCCACGCCGTACTGCACCACGCCCACTGCCCCGTGGCGATCGTCCCGCGCGAGCCGCAGGGCGAGGACGCCCCGCAGGGGTGAGCCCGCCCGCGGGCCGGGAGGGGGTCGATGCGCCGCGCCGGTGCCGGTCGCGTCGGCCCCCTCGGTCCGGATGGGGCCGCCGCGGTCGTCGGGCCTATGCCACGGGCCGCCTGCCGTCATGAGTACGGGTACTCATGACCGGGACGCTCCCCTGGCCGAGACTGGCCGTTACCGTGTCGGATGGTTCAGGAAGGACGGCGTATGCGTGGGGGGAAGACCGCCGCGGCGGTCGTGCTGACGGCTCTGGGGACGGTCGCGGGGGTGGCGACGCCCGCTGTGGCGGCCGGTGGTCTGCTTCCCCACCCGGGTCCGGACGGCCTGGTGTGGGTCGACGAGGCGACGGGCGACGGGGGAGTGGCGTCCGGAGGGGCATGGGAGGGCCTGCCGACGGTGCTCACCGTGGCGTGCGAGGGCGGGGGCAGTGTGGCGGTGACCATGGAGTCGCAGGGCGACCGCGTGGCTGCGTTCCTCGTGGACTGCCCGGTCGGCGACGCACGCGTGGGCTCGGTGACCATGGAGGCCGGTGCCGTCCGGTCGGGGTCCTTCACCATCGACGTGGACGCCTCCGACGAGGGCATCCGTTGGGCCCTGACCGTCACCCAGCCCGAGTAGCCCCTCGCCGGCCCCGAGGAGTCTCCGCTTCGGCGAGCCCCCGGCACGAACCCTCCCGACGGGCACCGTGAGGCCTGCCGCTGCTCGGCACCACAAGGGCGGCGGCCGGAGAGGAACGCCGGCCGGCCACGGGCCACCAGCCCTGCCAGGGGCACCGCTTCGGCGTACCCGTACCGGACTCCATGCCACCCCACCCGCCACCGGGGCGCCGGTCACCGTGGGACGGAAGCGCGTGCCCGCCCGGCCCCTTGCGGCCCGGACGACGTCACGGCAACACCCGCGGCATCGGCGGGACGCGCGCAGGGGACCCCGTCGAGAGGGGACCCGGACCCGGGGCGCCCGCCGGTTGCTCCGGCCCTTCTCGACCGGGCCCGCAGCACGAGGCCCGGCGGGGCCGGCATCCCCCGAACGGGGAGGGCACCACCGCGCCGACGGGCCCGGCCGCCGCCGCGCCCTTCACCGGGACGGCCAGAACCGGAGGAGGTAGCGCTCCACTCCGGTCCCGGTCCCGGTGCCCGCCGACAGGGCGGCGGCCGCCGCCCGGCCGACGCAGCCGACACGGACCCGCCACGAGCCGCCGGCCCCGCCCAGGGTGATGACGCCGTCCATCCGGCCCGAATGCAGGGACCACACCGCGAGTTCGCCGCTCGAGGACTCCACCGTCGCTTCGCCCTGCTCGTCCCAGGCGACCGCATCCTGGGCCGGGGGAGCGCCGTCCCACACCTCCACATCGACCGTCGCGGTGTGGGTGTGCCCACCGCTGGTGATGTCCAATCGACCCGGATGCACGCCGAGGAAGGCGCCGGCGTCCACACCGTCGGGAAAGGGGACAGGCAACTCCCCGTCGTCGGAATCCTGCAGCCCGAACACGTGGTACCCCACGTGCGCGCTCACCCGCTGCCGCCGTACGACCCGTGCCACGGACACCACCCCCTCGGTGACGGCCCCGCCGACCCTCCCGGGAAGGGGGGGCGGTTCCGTCACCGTACGCCCTTCACCGGCCGGCCCGGCCTGCCACGGCCCGGGGCACCGCCCGTGGTGCGCGCCGGATGCGCTCCGCCCCGCCTGCCCCTCCGGACGGGGAACGGGGCACCGCCACCGGCGGGCGCATCCGGCCGCGCAGCGCAGTCAACCACCTCCCGCCCCACCGCCCCGAGGGCCGAACGTCCCGCCCTACCAGGGCCGTTGGGGCACAGCAGCCGAGTGCCATACTCCGGACCGTCGAGCCGCGGAACCCGCACCGGACAGGAGCCCTGCGATGCCTCAGCCCACCCTGCACACCACCACGGCCCCCCTCTCCCGCACCGCCGTCCCCGCCGCCGGGGCACTGTCCGGGGGGCCTTCGCCCTCCACCGCCCGATACGTCCTGCGGCCGGCCCGGAACCACCCGGCACCGGCACGAACACCGGCCCCGCAACCGGCCTCCCAACCGGCCCGGGCACCCGCGCCGTCCGCCGCCCGGGTGCTCCCCGCCCACCTGCGCACCCCCGCCGGGAGCCACACGTGACCTCCGCCGACTACCACGCCCTGCTCGCCCGCCAGGAGGCCATGCACCTGCGCAGGAGCCTGCTCACCGCCCCCGCCGCCCCGGCGCCGGGACGCCCTTCCACGTGGAGCGGGGGCCCGGCGGCCGTGGCCGACCCGTACACCGGCGGCGGGCACGACAGCGCCCACGACCAGTGGCTCATCACACGGCGACTGCCGCTCGTCCTGCCCCTCGACCGGCTCATCGCCCACCTCTACGACGCGATGTTCGAGCGCCACCCCTACCTGCGGGCCCTGTTCCCCGACTCCATGGACTTCCAGCGGGCCCACCTGGAGCGGGCCTTCCGCTACCTCGTCGAGAACCTGCACCGTCCCGCCCTGGTCACCGCCTACTGCGCCGCCCTGGGCCGCGACCACCGGCGACTGGGCGTCCGGCCCGCCCACCTGGCCGTGTTCGAGGAGGCCCTCGCACAGGGGCTGCGCCGCAGCGCGGGCGCGGGCTGGACGCCCGAACTGGAGGCGGCCTGGCTGCGCATGCTGCGCTGCGGTGTCGCCGCGATGGTGGCCGGAGCACAGGCCGCGGCCGGTGAACCCACGCACTGGAACGCGGAGGTGACCGGGCACCGGGTGCATCACACCGCCACCGGCGGCACCGTCGCGGTGCTGCGGGTACGGCCCTCGGAGCCGTACGCCCACCGCGCCGGCCAGTACGCGAGCCTCCAGTCGCCGCTGCTGCCGCAGACCTGGCGGCCGTACGCCCTCGCCGACGCACCCCGCCCGGACGGCGAGCTGGAGTTCCACGTGCGGGCTGCGGGTGCCGGCGGGGTGGGCGAGGCGCTGGCCCTGCACACCCGGACCGGCGACGCGCTGCGCCTGGGCCCCGCGCGCGGCACGATGACCCTGGACGACGCCGACCTCGCGGAACGGGACGTGCTGGCCGTGGCGGCGGGCACCGGCTGGGCCACGGCCAAGGCCCTGCTGGAGGACCTGGCCACTCGGCGCATTCCGGGCAGGGCCGCCCACCTGCTCCTCGTCGGCGCCCGGACCCGCGGCGACCTGTACGACGCGCAGGCGCTGGAGCGACTCGAAGCCCGGTGCCCGTGGCTGCGCGTGACCTGCGCGGCGCCTGGCGAGGACCTGCCCCTCCACCGGGGCTGGGCGGAGTGCACCGCGTACGTCAGCGGACCTCCGTCCGTGGTCGAGGACGTCCTGCGCACCCTGACCGGCCGCGGCCTGCCCGCCCACCGGGTGCACCGCGATCCGCGGCCGCCCAAGCGCACCCGGGACCTGGGCTCGCACGCACCCGGCCCCCTGAGGCCCGTCACCGCCGACCCGCATCCCGTCCCCGGGGGCCCCGGTTCGCGTGCCCCGGCCGACGGCGTACCGCCCTCCGGGTTCCGCCCGGGCCCGTGACCCGCGCCCGGGCGGACCGGGCCCCGAGGCGGCCGGTGACGGGCGCATCGCCGTGATGCGCGGGGCAGGAGGGCGGCGCCGTGTGCCGCTCGGCCGGGGCTGCGGCCGCCGCGGCACCCGCCCCGGACCGGGCGCGTCCGGCTGCCGACGCCCTCCGCCTCCGTGGGCTCCCCGGGTTCCTGGTAGAACACGTGTATGACCTACAGGTTCACGGCCCGGTCGGTGGCGGCCGAGGCCGACGTCGACGGCGAGATGCAGGTCGGCGTGGCGGAGGAGGACGAGGGCTTCTTCCTGCTGTTCACACGCCCTGCCGGTGGGCCGTCCGCAAGCGGCCTCCCGCCGGGGCCCGGCACCTACCGGGTGACGACTCCGGACGGGTGCACGGCCCATGGCTGCGTCCGCGAGGTGTCTCTGGCGGGCACCCTGCTCGCGGTGTCACTGGACCCCGAGTGCCTGGACGCCCTGGAGCTGGAGGACGCGGAGATCGAGGCGGTGCTCGACCTGCCGGCCGAGAGCATCGACGAGCTGCGCGAACTGCTCGTGAGGGTACTGGCCTTCGGGCCCGAGGAGGCCCGGCCCCGGCTCGCCGGACTCTCGGCCGACTCCGCCTGGTGAGGCGGCGTCGGCACTCCGCCGGACACCGGGGCCGGCCCCCGGACGACCGTTGCCGACCCCTTGCCGTCCGAGGGGCAGGGCGTCCGCCCCGAGGACCGGTCCCGGACCCCGCGGGCCCCTTCGGCGGCCGGCCGCCGAAGGGGAGGGCCGGGAGCGGTTCCCGGCCGGGCCCGTGCGCCGCGGCCCGGAACCGCCCCTCCGGCTGCCCGGGACCAGGACCCCCGGGCGCGGACCCGGAGGGCGCGCCCCCGGCGCCCCGGCCGATGCGGCGGAGGGCCGCCGCCGCTGCCGGGCTCAGGCGATGAAGTCCCGTACCTTGGCGTAGTTGCCCGCGTTGTCGTTCATGTTGTTGTGGCTGATGCAGCCGACGGACACGTTCGCGGCGCCGCTCAGCCTCGCCGACGAGTCCGGGTTGATCAGGGCGTCGCACGTCGAGTAGAGCGCCAGGTAGTCGAGGTCGCCGGGCGTCTCGTCCCCGGCGTTCAGGGTGCCGAGGAAGCTGCTCCCGGCGACCATCTCCCAGCACGAGGTGTAGAAGGAGCACAGGACGCTCAGGTCCGTGCCGTGGTTGACGCCGGCCACCGAGACGAAGTCGTCGACGTAGGAGGTCCCGCCGTTGAACTTGACGTACCAGCGGGCGTTGAGTGCCCCCATGGAGTGGGTGACGATGTCGACTCTCTCGGCGCCGGTCGCCTCGCGTACCTGCGCGACCTTGGCGGCGAGCTGGGAGGCCGTGGTCTTGTTCGACTGCTTCCAGTTGTAGGACCAGGTGAACAGCTGCGAGGAGTCGTAGCCGTCGGCCTTGAACTTGCCGATCCAGGTGTTCCAGGTGCTGGCCGAGCTGCTGAGGCCGTGGACGAAGATGACCGGGTCGCGCGTCTCGGCCTGCGCGGGCGACGCCGCGAGGAGGGGGGTGACGGCGGCGGCCACGGCGCCGAGGGCCAGGGTGCGGAGGAAACGCTTCATTGGGCTGTCTCCAGCGTTCGGCCACACCGCGCCCCGTGGGGGAGCGCGGCGTGGGTGGGGGATGGGAGCAGACACCGGCCGGTGGCGTCGGAAAAGTGGCACAGGGCGACTGGTTACCGCTAGGTAGCCGAATGTTTCATTCAGATGACAACACTCGGTGTGAGCGCACTGGTGACTGTGCGTCAGGGACAAGTGGTATGCGATCCGGGCACTCGGGGCCTCTCCACCGCGGCGTCCGGGTGGGGCTGACGGCACCGGGCGCGGTGCCTGCCCGCCCCGAGGACGGCGGCGCGGCGGGTCGGCCGGCCGCGCTCCCGGCTCGGCTCACCACCCTGAGCCGTCCGGGGGAGCGGCGGTCCGACGGCATCCCGCACGGTGCCGCGCGCAGGGGCGTCGATCCCGCCGTGTGCGTCGTCGTGGACCGTCGTCCCGGTGATCCGGCGGCGTCCGCCGCCGGTATGAGGTCTCCCGGAGGCGCAGGCGGCGTTGACCGACCGACCGGCCGGAAGGGCGGCGGGTCACGGTCCTCCACGGGCATGGGCGAGCTGCCCGACCGGTAGGCCGGACGGCTCGCGGTCCAGCGGGTGCCCCGGGGCGGGGGCGGACTCGGTGCGCTGCGGGGGGCCGATGCGGGGAGGCGCCCCTCGGCCGCGCGGGCCGACGGTCCCTCAGGGGCGCCGGAAGTCCTCACGGTTCAGGAAGACCAGCTGTGCTCGCTTCTCGGGGAGCTCCACCTCCGGACCCTTGGTGAAACCGGTGCGCACAAAGCGCTCGACCGCCCGGTCGTTGCGGGCGTCGGGCTCCGCCACGATCCTCCGGCGGCCCGGGTCCTCGAACAGGTGGGCGAGGAAGGAGCCGAGCAGGGCTCCGGTGAAGCCCGGGCGCGCCGGGCCGGCCGGCGTGCCGATCAGGACATGGATGCCGAAGTCTCCGGGGAGGACGTCGTAGCAGTCGCCCACCGGGTCGTGTGCGGGCTCGTAGGTCTGGAACAGTGCGACCGGCCGGCCGTCCAGGTGGACGAGGTGGGCGTGGTGCGTCGTCAGGGAGTCCAGGTAGGCGTAGATCTCCCGGACGCGTTCCCGGCTGGCACCGAGCATGCCCCAGTACCGGGCGCGTTCCCGGCTGACCCAGGAGTGGAGGAGCGTCGCGTCCGCGTCCGGGACGACGGGGCGCATGCTGAGGGTGCCCAACCCCTCGATCGCCTCCGTGTAGATCGTTGCCGGGTCGTTCGGGGCGACTGTCGTGTGGTGGTGATCGTGTGTCATACGCCCGTCGTCCACTCGCGAGGGACCCGGGCCGCAACCGCCGATGCGAGCTGCGCAGCCCCCGGGGAGGCGAGGGCCCAGGTCGGATCCATGTAGGGTGCCGGTAGTCTCTCATGATCGAACATCTCTGCGGAGGCCGGGGAAGGGACCGTGCGGCGGCTGTCCGGGAAAGGGCGGGGCTGCCCGGACAGGGCGGTCACGGGCAGCACCGGCCCGCTCCACCGGACCGGTGCCGCGGGGCCCTCGCGTCCGCAGCGCCGCGGACGGTGCGCACCTTCCGCACGTTGACGGTGCATCTGTCCGGTGCTCCGCCGGGGAGGTGCGCAGGGGCGTTCGCCGCCACCCAGCCGTCGGTGTCCTGCCCCTGCCGCCGCCGGCCGTGGGCGCACGACGGCCTGCCGCATCCTCCGCGGGCGCTGGCGGGCTCGCGGCCTCGTGCGCCGCGTTCGCGAGGCCGACCGACACTCCGTCCCAGGGAAGGGCGACACCATGAAGATCACTGTCCTCGGCACCGGCGAAGTCTGCCGGCTCCTCGCCCCGGCCTTGCTGTCCCTCGGCCACGAGGTCGTCGTCGGCACCCGTGATCCGGAGACGACCATGGCGAGAAACCACGCCTACCGCGTGCTGGCCACCCGTCACCCGCAACTGCGGCCGGCCTCCTTCCCGGCAGCCGTCGACGCTGCCGAACGCTCCGGACTGGTCGTCAACGCGCTCTCCGGACCGGCCTGCCCCGACGCACTCGCCCCGCTTGCCGAGGGCCTGACCGGCCATGTGGTGATGGACGTGTCCAGCCCCTACGACTGGTCCCGGCCGGACGCGGTCCTGGATCCGGTCAACACGGACAGCCTCGGCGAGGCGATCCAGCGCGCCCTGCCCGGCAGTTACGTCGTGAAGACGCTCAACACGCTGGCGGCGCAGGTGATGCCCGAGCCCGACGCGGTCGGGCCCGACCACACCGTCTTCCTCAGCGGCGACGACGAGACGGCCAAGGCCCGGGTCGGCGACCTGCTCAGGGCGCTGGGATGGCGGGACGTCCTCGACCTGGGGGGCATCGGCACCGCCCGCGCCACCGAGATGATGCTGCGCATGTGGATCGACGTCTCGCGAGCGCTGGGCACCCACCTCTTCGGATTCAAGATCGTCCGCTGAGGCGGCCTTCTCGCACGCCGGTGCCCGGCTCGCCGGGGCACCCAGCCCCGGCGGGAGCCCGGTGCCCGGGTCCGGGCGGACCCGGCGGCTCGGCGGAGGAGGCGGCGTCCCGGCCGCGCGGCCGAGCGCGGACGTGGGGTGGGGCACTCGTCGGGCCAGGGGGTGGGAGCCGTGGAGATCACCGTCCAGTGGATACGGACGTCGTGGACGAAGCAGTGCCGGGCAACATCGCACATGGCCCCGTGGGGAACGACGTGTTCCTGTCGACGCCCGCGGTGCTCGTCGACGAGCGGGGGCCGCTCAGGTAGCCCCGCTGCCGCGTCGCCGCCACCGGGCCCGCCGCCTCTCCGCCTCTGCGCGGAGAGGCGGGCCGCCTGTCGACGCCTTCGCTGCCCTCCTGCTCCGTGGGCAGGGCCCGTCCGAACGCGGAGGCGGGGAGCCGGGGCGGGAGTTCATCGTGCCGTGCGCTTCTCCCGTCGCCGCTCCGGGGCCTCCCTGCGCCCGCGTCCGCCGGGGACCTGCCCGGCGACGAGTGCGGTCAGGGCGAGCGCGAAGCCCGCGCACTGGAGCGGGGCGAGGCCCTCGCCGAGTGCGAGGAACCCGATCAGTGCGGCGACCAGCGGGGAGACCAGCACGAGCAGGGCGGTGGCGGTGACCGGGAGCCGGCCGATGCCCCGGAACCACAGTGTGTAGGCGAGTACGCCTCCCACGGTGCCCAGCCAGACGTATCCGGCCGCGGCGCGGGCGTCGACCGCGGGTGGCATCCCCTCGACTGCCAGGGCCACCGGCAGCAGCACCAGTCCGCCCGCGGTGAGCTGCCAACCGGCCAGCGTCAGCGCCCCCACGCCCGGCGGCCGTCCCCACCGCTTGGTCAGGGTGACGCCCAGGGCCATCGACGCGGTCCCCGCGAGCCCGGCCGCGACTCCTGCCCCGTCCAGCCCGGCCGTCGGCCCGAGGACGACCAGCCCCACCCCGGCGGCCCCGGCCAGGCCCCAGCCCACCCGCCACCACGACGGCGACTCCCGCAGCACCGCGACCGCCAGACCGGCCACCACGATCGGCTGGACGGCGCCCAGCGTCGCCCCCACCCCGCCGGGCAGCCGCTCGGCCGTGAGGAACAGCAGCGGGAAGAACACCCCGATGTTCAAGGCGCCCAGCACCCCGGCCTTCCACCACCACGCCCCGACCGGCAGGACCCGCGTCCACGCCAGCGCCAGCAGTCCCGCCGGGAGCGAGCGTGCCAGGGCGGCGAACAATGGACGGTCCGGCGGCAGGAACTCCGTGGTCACGGCGTACGTCGTGCCCCAGGCCACGGGAGCCAGCGCCGTCAGCGCGATCAGCGCCGCCCGCCGCCCGCCACCCGACCGCACCCCCGTGGGGCCCGGCGGCCGGTGGACGCCGGAGGCCGCGGCGCCGGTCTGCGTGTCGGCGGGTGCGGCGGGTGCGGCGGGTGCGGCGGAGGAACGGTCGGGTGGTGTGGGCGCGGTGGTGACGGCGGGTGCCGTGGAGGGGGACGCGGTGGAAGGGCCGGGTGCGGCGGTCTGCTGGGTCACACCGGCAAGTCTCGAACCCCCTCAGTCATGAGTCCAGGACATGCTTTTCATTCCATCGATCGTGATTCAAGATGGATGGATGGATCTGCAGCAACTCCGCTACGTCGTGGCGGTGGCCGAGACCCGCAGCTTCACCCGGGCTGCCGAACGGTGCTTCGTCGTCCAGTCCGCGCTCAGTCACCAAGTGGCCCGGCTGGAGCGGGAACTGGGGCTCAGGCTGTTCGCGCGCACCAGCCGCCGTGTCGAACTCACCCAGGCCGGTGAGGCGTTCCTCCCCGCGGCCCGCGAGTCCCTCGCCTGCGCCGAACGAGCGGTCACCGAGGCGGCCGCCGCCACCGGCGAGGTCCGCGGCCGCCTCACCGTCGGGGTCATCCCGACCGTCGCCGCCGTGGACATCCCCGACCTGTTCAAGGACGTCCGTGACCGGCACCCCCGGATCCGGATCGCCCTGCAGACGGGCGCCAGCGACACCCTCACCGCACGGGTCGCGGCCGGAGACCTGGACGCCGCCTTCCTCGGCCTGCCCGAGGGGGTTGCGCCCCGCGGAGTGCAGGTGCGGGAGCTGGCCCGCGACCGCTCCGTCGCGGTCCTGCCGGCCGACCACCCCCTCGCCGGGCAGCCCCTGATCCCGCTGGCACGGCTCGCCGAGGAGACCTTCGCGGACTTCCCCACCGGCTCACCCGGCCGTACGCAGAGCGACATGGCCTTCGCCGCCGCCGGGCTGCAGCGCGAGGTCGCCTTCGAGGCCTCCGCCGTCGAGCTGCTCCTGCGGCTCGTCCGCCGGGGGCTGGCCGTCACGCTCCTGCCCCGGATGTTCGCCCGTCCTGCCGGCCCCGGGCTGGTCACGGTCCCCGTCACCGACGGTCCGCGCCGCGTGGAGTACCTCGTCTGGAGCGACTTCAACCCCACACCGGCTCTGCGTGCCTTCCTCGGGGTCCTGGACCGTCACGCCCCCCGCCCCGCCGCGGACGGCGGGCAGTGACCGGGGGTGCGGTGGTGCTGCGGCGGCCGGGCGGGGCAGCGCGCCCGCAGCCGGAGCGGCCCCTGCCGGGTCCGTCCGGCGTCCTCGGCAGGAGGCGCTGTACCACGGAGCGACGAAGAGCCGGAGCCGGCAGGGCGAGGCATGGCCCCGGCCGTGCGCGGTCCGGGGCCCGCGGTGTGTTCCGTGAGGTCGGCTGTGCGCACGTCGCCAGGGTGTGACACACCGCGCGACGGGAGCGCGAACTCGCCGAAAAGCGCCTAACGGTCGGCATGACCAGTCAGTAGCCTCCCCGGACGTGACCAACAGAGCCAGCACCTCCACGAGCCGCCGGACTGTCGTCAAGGCCGCTGCCGGCACCGCGATCGCCGGGTCTGTCATGGCCGGCACCACTTCCGCCTTCCCTGCCCTCGCAGCCGAACCGGCTGACGTGTTCCTCCACGGAGTCGCCTCCGGGGACCCGCTTCCCGAGGGCGTGCTCCTGTGGACCCGGGTCACCCCGACCCCGGACTCCGTGCCCGGTTCCGGCAGTGGCCCGGACACCGACGTGGACTGGGAAGTGGCGGAGGACCGGGGATTCACCCGTGTCGTGGCCCGGGGCCGGACCACCGCGACGGCCGCCGGCGACCACACGGTCAAGGCGGACGTACGGGGCCTCAGGCCGGCGGGCACCTACTACTACCGGTTCACCTCCGGCGCCGCGGTCTCCCCCGTGGGCCGCACCCGCACGGCTCCCGCCGCCGACTCCTCCGCTCCCGGCCTGCGGTTCGGCGTGGTCTCCTGCGCCAACTGGGAGTCCGGGTACTTCGCCGCCTACCGGCACCTGGCCGCCCGCGCCGACCTCGACGCCGTCGTCCACCTCGGTGACTACATCTACGAGTACGGGACGGGTCACCTCCCTGACGAGAGGTACGTGGTACGGCGGCACGAGCCCCGGCACGAGATCCTGACGCTCTCCGACTACCGCCTGCGGCATGCCACGTACAGGACGGATTCGGACCTCCAGGCGATGCATGCCGCCCACCCGGTCATCGCGATCTGGGACGACCACGAGATCGCGAACAACAACTGGTCGGGCGGCGCCGAGAACCACACCCCCGGTGCCGAGGGCGACTACGCCGACCGCGCTGCAGCCGCCAAGCAGGCCTACTTCGAGTGGATGCCCGTACGCCCCGCCACCGAGGGCACCGTCTACCGCCGCCTGCGCTTCGGCAAGCTGGCCGATCTGCACCTGCTGGACCTGCGCTCGTTCCGCTCGCAGCCGGCGTCCGTGGGCAGCGGCAAGGTCGACGACCCGGACCGTACGATCACCGGACGGGCCCAGCTCGACTGGCTGAAGGCGGGCCTGGCGTCCTCGGACGCCACCTGGAAGCTGGTGGGCACGTCGGTGATGATCTCACCGATCGCCTTCGGCTCGCTTCCGGCCCATCTGCTCCGGCCGCTCATCGAGGTGCTGGGCCTTCCCCGGGAAGGTCTCGCGGTCAACGTGGACCAGTGGGACGGCTACACGGACGACCGGAGGGAGCTGCTCGACCACCTGACCCGCCGGGGCGTCGAGAACACCGTGTTCCTGACCGGCGACGTCCACACGGCCTGGGCGAACGACGTCCCGGTGAAGGCGGCGACGTACCCGTTCTCCGCGTCGGCCGCCACCGAGTTCGTGGTGGCCTCGGTGACCACCGAGAACCTGGACGACGTCCTGCACGTCGCCCCCGGCACGGTCTCACTGGTCGCGAGTTCCGCCATCAGGCTGGCCAACCGCCATGTGAAGTGGGCCGACCTGGACGGCCACGGCTACGGGGTCCTCGATGTGACGGCCGAACGCTCGCAGATGGACTACTACGTCCTGTCCGACCGGACGAAGGCCGACGCGACGGCCAGCTGGATCCGCTCCTACCGGACCCGCAAGGGCACCCAGCGGGTCGAGCGGGTGAACCAGCCGGTGCGCTGACGGCGTGCGGGCGGGCCTGCGCGCATGGGAGGCGTCGCCGTCGGCCTGAGCGTGGGGCGGGGTGCCGACCGCTGCGTGGCCGCTCCTCGACCATCCGGATGACGGCGGTGGCGGCCTCACTCCTGCCGGGCGCGTGCCGATCCGGTCCGGCCGGAGGCGATCACCGACCGCCGGGCTCGGACGCGGGAGCCCCGCTCCCGTGGCAGTGGGTGGGGGCCGCCCGCCGGCCCACCGGCGCTGAGGCGCCTCGGGGGCAGCTTCGAACCGACCGGGAGGCCGGGTCGTTCGCCGGGATCGCCGCCGCGTGCGACTTGGGCGCGGTGTCCGTCCTCGGGGCCGGGTGCCCGGACCGCCGGGTGGCGGTCCGGGCGGGGTGGCGCGGTGGGGCCGGCAGCCGTGGGGCGTCCCTGCGCGCTGCGGCCCGCGTGCCGAGTGCCGTTGCGGCGGCCGGTGTCAGGTGATGGACGTGGAGCTGAGGACCGGGTTGGGGGACGGGAAGCAGGAGGTGGGTACGTTGACCGTGACGAAGAGGATCGGCACGCTCGCGGTGAAGGTGAGCCCGGGGTCGTCGTAGCCGGTCCCGGAGAGTCGCGTCTCGACGGTGCCGCCGGAGGGGCCGGCCGTGAGGTCGAGCCTCAGGGCGGGCAGGGTGAAGTCGGCACCGCCGTTGATCGCGCCGGGCACCGTCAGGACGATGGTGCCGCCGCTGACGGAGACGGTGGGTTTGCCCGGGCCGGTGCCGGAACCGCCGGACAGGGTCACACCGTTCAGCGTGGCGTTCTCCGGGACGGGCGCGGTGAGCTTGATGTTCTTCAGTGACTTGACCGTGTAGCCGCCCACGGAGCTCGGCACGGTCATCTGCTGGGTCGCCAGGGTGACGGTGAAGGAGTCGCCGGAGGCGACGGATGCCGGAGCGGTGGCTTCGACCTCGGCGTCGAGGTCGAAGGTCTGGGCAGAGCCGACGGGGGGTTTGGCCTGGCAGTCCAGGCCGACGACCGTACCGGCGGCCGAAGCGGGCGCCGCCGCCAGTCCGGCCAGCGCCAGGGCGGCTGCAGCCGTCGTCGGCACACGTGAGAGCGCGGATCTGAGTCCCATGGCTTCTCCTCGGGGGGTGGGGGTGGACCCCGCGCGGACCGGCTGCGTCCGCAGGCCCTTCTCCGGCCGGTGGGGATGCCGGGCGAGGTCCGCACGCCCGGTGCGGAGCTCGCCGTGCTGCCGAGGAGGCACGGCATCTGCCGCGTCTCGTGGCACACCACGGGGGAGCAGCCGCACAGAGCAGTCTGACATGAACATGGCAGCACAATTCCCGTGTGGTGTACAGGTGTATTTCGGGCGCCCTGCCGGCCGCCCCCTCGGCGGTCGCGGAGCGGGCCCGCGGGAGTCGTCGGCGTCGGGCCGCACTCGGGTTCCGCTGGCCGGGCCCGGCGGCGGCCCCTGCGCACCCGGCGGCCGAACGGCCCGGCGCTACGGGGGGCGTGGAGGGGGTCCGCGGGGCGCTCCTCCGGGGCCGAGGGTCCGGGGGCGGGCCCTCGCCGGCAGCGCCGGGGCCGTGCCCCCGCCGCCCCCCTCACAGGCTCGCGTACACCGCGTCCACCAGTGCCCGCTTGCGGAAGTCGTCGACGAGGCGGGTGCCCATGCCGTTCATCACGTAGCCGACGCCGATGCCCGCTTCCGGGTCGGCGAGGCCGAAGGAACCGCCGAGGCCGTCGTGGCCGAATGCGCGAGGGTTCGGGCCGTACCAGCCCCGGTCCCCGCTCAGCCAGCAGCCGAGGCCGCACTCGGTCCCCGGCCCCACGACGGGTCCCAGGACGAGGTCGGTGCAGGCTCCCTGGCCCTCGCGGACCCGCTCGACGGATTCCCCCGACAGGCCGCCGGGGCCCCCGGCCAGCATCCCGTACAGCGCTGCCACGGCCCGCGCCGTGCCGTGGCCGTTGGCGGCGGGCAGGTCCGCGCGGCGCCAGGCGGCGGAGTTCGCCTCACTCGGCCCGACGAGGGGATTGGCCAGCGCCGCCATGGCGGCCGGATGCAGCGCGCCGGGAGGTGGCTGCTCCACGGGGGTGCCGGCCTCGGTGGGGAGGGGGAGGAGCTCGGCCACCCGGTGGTCCTGCGCCGCGGACAGGCCGATCGCGAAGTCGATACCGCGGGGGCCGGTGACGTGGTCGGCCAGCCACCTGCCGGTGCTCAGGCCGGTCACCCGGCGTATCACCTCGCCGACCAGGAAGCCGTAGGTGAGCGCGTGGTAGCCGGAGCGGGTGCCCGGCTCCCACCAGGGCTCGGCGGCGGCCAGTCGACGGGTCGTCGACTCCCGGTCGTACAGGTCCTCCACCGTGAGGGGGTCCCGCAGGCCGCACAGCCCGGAGCGGTGCGAGAGGAGGTGGCGCACCAGCACCTTCTCCTTGCCGGCCGCCGCGAACTCGGGCCAGTAGTGCGCCACCGGGGCGTCCAGGTCCAACCGGCCGGCCTCCACGAGCAGATGGGCGACGAGAGCGGTGACCCCTTTGGTGGTGGACCAGACGTTCACCAGGGTGTCGCGCTGCCACGGCCGGGTGCGGGCGGCGTCCGTCCAGCCGCCCCACAGGTCCACGGCGACCACGCCGTCCACCGACACGGCCACGGCGGCGCCCACCTCGCCCGCGACGCGGAAGTTCTCCTGGAAGGCCGAACGGACCTCGGCGAAGCGGTCCGTGCATGTGCCGTACACCTCGTCCATGCCGAGCATCCCTTCGGTGACCTGACGGGGCGCCGATCATACCGACCGGTCGGACTGGTGAACAGGCTGCGGTGGTGCGGGTCGCTGCCGGCGCTCGGTCGACGAGGCGGTCCGCACCCGGGGCCTGCTCGCCACGCCGCCCGGGGCGAGGCGGACACGTCCGGACGCGGGGCCCCGGAGGCGTGCGGCGTGCTCCCGCTAGGACGGAGTGCTGTGCCGCCGGTAGGGGCGCCAGACCAGCGGGAGGGCCAGCCCGGCGGCGACGGCCACCAGCCCGGCCACCCGGATCGCATCCCCGGTCCCCGTTTCCTGCACGTCGCGCAGAACGGTCCGGATGGTTTCCCGGGTCGCCGAGGAGACCCCCGACAGCAAGGCGTCCGCAGCGGCGGAGTCGGTGACAGCGTTCGCGAGCTTCTCGGAGTCCGCCTCGGACAGGCCCTGCCCACGGGCGGTGTCCACGGCCGTGTCGTCCTCGAACAGGCGCTGCGCCACGGAGAACACCGCTACGCCCAGGGCGCTCCCGATCATGCTGGATTCCTTGAACACCCCCGACGCCGTGCCCGCGAGCCGGATCGGAGGCCCCGCGACCAGGGCACGCGACATCGGGACGGACAGCACACCCAGGCCCATGCCCGCCAGCACCTGGCCCGTGACGACGACACCGAACCCCGCACCGTGCGCGACCTGGCCCGCCACCAAGGCCCCCGCCCCCAGGCACACCAGCCCCGTCGCGACGGGGAGCCGCGGGCCGTACCGGGATTCGAACATGCCGCCCACCGGGATGAACAGCAGGACCGTCGCGCTGGCCGGCAGCAGGAGCAGCCCCGTGGCGAACACCGAGTAGCCCGCCACGTCCTGGAAGTAGACGGCCAGCAGGAAGACGACACCGGCGAACACCGCGTTCATCGTCGTGTTCGCCAACAGCGAGCCCCGGAACGAGGGATAGGAGAACAGCACGAGGTCGAGCAGCGGCTCGGCCACCCGCCTCTGGATGAGGACGAACGCCGTACCGAGGACCACTGCCGCACCGAGCATCGCCAGGATCAGCGGGTCGTCGAACCCGCGCTCCTGCCCCAGCGTGCAGCCGTAGATGAGCAGGAAGAATGCCGCCCCGCTGGTCAGCACCCCGGGGACGTCCACCCGCCGGGAGGCCTCGGCGTCCCGCACCTCGAGCACGTTCCGCCGCACCAGCCACAGCGCAGCCAGCCCCAGCGGAACCGTGATCCAGAAGATCGACCGCCAGCCGAGGAGGACCGTGAGCAGCCCGCCCGCGGCCGGCCCGGCCGCCTGCCCGAACCAGGTCGCTCCCATCCAGGCACCGAACGCCCGAGGCTGCTCGGCCGGCGGGAACAGCGCCGGGATCAGGGACAGGGTGGCCGGGAGCACGAACGCCGCTGCCGCCCCCATCAGCCCACGGCCCACCACCAGACCCGTGTACCCCGGAACGAACAGAGAGACGAGCGAGAAGACCGACATGCCCACGAGCCCGAGCTCCAGCATCCGGCGCTGGCCGTACGCGTCGCACAGGCGCCCGGCCGCCAGGACGAGCACACCCGTCGCCAGACCGAAGGCGTTGTTCGCCCACTGCAGCTGCGGCAGCGTGGCCGGAATCTCCCGCGCGATGGTCGGGATGGCGACCGCGAAGTCCGCGAAGCCCAGCCACACCAGCGTCGCCGCCAGGCAGATGCCCGTGAGGGCCCGCCACCGGTGCTCGGGATACTCACCGGCCGCCGGGCTGGTCGGAACTGTCATCGCGCGCTCCCTGCACGTCGGCCCCGGCTCACCGGCCGTCCGCTCGGCGCCGACACGGCCCGTGCACGGGAGGATCGCGACAGCGGCACAGGCACCATAGAAGAACGCAACCCGTCATACCGCGCCGCCGCGCCCGTCCCGCCCCCGAAGAGGGACGGCCGTGCGACGGCAGGGCGGTCTCGCCGGACGTCCCGCGTTCCGGGGGCGGGACGGGCGCGGCGGCAGATCCGGGTGGGAAGCATCGGGAGGCACGACCTCAGGGGGCGTCACTTCCAGGAGGGGAAGCCTTGCGCTCGCGGCATCGGTGGTGTCGACGGCGGCCGGCGGGCCGGACCTCGGCCCAGGGCACCGTCCTCCCCACCGGCCCCCAGGGGCCCCCGCCTGCTCGCGGGGAGCAGGGGAGGCGCACCACCACGCCCGCCCGCGGTGCCGGGGTCTCGGCGCATCCGTCACGGGCCGGGGGGCCGGCCCCCCGGCCCGCGATGGAGAAGCGCCGGCCGCGGGTACCGCCCCGTCGCTGTCCGCGGCGAGGACGACGGCCGGCAACCCGGGTCGTACCCGCCTGCCCGCCACGGCGGTAGGCTGCCCAGGTGCGCACGGTCGAGCTTCTGCTGGACGAGGAGGCGGAGCTGGCGGTTCGGGAGGCGTGGCGCCGGCTCGCGGATGCGGGGCTGCCCAGCCAGGCACGGCACCGCTCGTCGACGAACAGCCCACACCTCACCCTTGCCTCCTGCCCGGAGCTGACCACCCCGATCCGCTGGGGGCTCGCCGAGGTGGTCGCCGCCCTCCCGCTGCCGGTGCACCTCACCGGCCTGGTCCGTTTCGAGCGGCCTACGTCCGTGCTGGCCTGGGGACTGGACCGGGAGCCTGCGCTGACCGGCCTGCACCGTCGCGTCTGGGAGGCGGTCGCCTCGGACAGCCGGCCCGAGACCCTCAACCCCTTGCACGCACCCGGACGCTGGAGCCCGCACATCACCCTCGGCCGGAGTCAGCGGCCCGGCGCCTTCGCCGACCGGCGAGTCCCCGAGCTGCTGCCGGCGTCGCCGCTGTCGGCCCGGCTCACCACTTTGCGCAGCTACGACACCGACACCGGCGACCTGGAGGTGCTGGAGCCCCGCACCTGAGGCGCGCCGGACGTTCGGCACCGCGTCGGGGCCGACCGTCGACCCGCGCCTCCACCCACCCCGGGACCCCGCCGCGCGGGAACCGCCCGGACCGGAGCGGCGAGGCAGCCACCCGGCCGCAGCCACGGCCGGGGCGCGGACGTCCCCGGCCTCCCGAACGCCGACGACCCGACGCCTACCGCCGGGGGGAGGGCGCCATGTCCGGCGCCAGCAGGGCCACGGCCTGCTGCGCCAGGGTCTCGACCAGAGAGATCCCGGCCGACCGGCTGGGCTGGTCGTCGCTGAGGACCGCCACGAGGCAGCGGCGGCCCCGTGCTCGGCGATGCCGATGCTGTTGATCACCCAGAGCCCGGTCCCGCTCCAGGGCGGCCTGCCGTTCTTTCACCAGGCGCCGCCACCGGACGCGGCGGCCGGAACACCCCAGTCCCGATCCGCGACTCTGCCGCCCACGAGTTCCCCGGACTGTCACGGGAGGCCGGTGAGAGCGGCGGGTCGTCGGGGAACACGGCCCTCAGCAGACGCAGCTGGTCGGACGCGGTGGTCTCGGTCAGCCCCCACAACCCGTCGGCTCCGGGGGATGTCTCCTCCAGCCCCAGGCGCGGATTCGCCCGCGCCAGGCCCTCCCCACCACCGATGGCGTCCCACAGGGCGGTCGCCGCGGCGTTGTCGCCCTCCCGGATCATCAGCGCCGCCTGCTCCCGCTCCTCCTCGCCGAGCGCACGGGGTCCGTCGCCTCCGCTCCGGAGGCGTCCGGTACGAGCCGCTGCCGGCCGACGTGCCATCACCGCTGCTCCCGGCCCGGCGGGCCTCAACAGGACATCCGGCGAGTGCGTTTCGGGTCGCGACCTGGGGAATCCGTCAGCCTGACCGGCTGCACCATTCGGCGGGACGCCATCCGGAAGCCGCAGGGGCAGGGGATCCGCCGGGCCTGCCGGCTCGGAGGAGGGGGCGTCGAGCGGGCCGGACCCGGGGCAGGAGCGGAATCCGGCGCACCGATCCGCCGTGGGCCGGGGGCGAACTCGGCCGTGTCGTCGAGCAGACGGTCGCCCTCGTCCGACGGTTCGAACGTCTCGCCCTCTTGCCGGGCACGCCGCACCGAACCCCGCGGCGCCCTCGTCTCCCTCTCCCGGAGCCCGGTGCACCGCAAGCGCCGCCGGAAACACAACGCGTGGCGGTGCGAAGGCCCGGAGGCGGCGCGATCAGGTGGGTCGCCGGCCGGCGCTTCGGCAGGGGCCTCTCACACAGGCGGCTCTCGATGCGACTGGATCCCGCCGAGCACACGTCGACCCGTCACCGACCGCGCGGGCGGAGGGCCTGCTCCGCAGTCTCACACCCATCGCTTGACCTGCGATTCCACGTGGGCGAAGGGTCGCTCTGCATGCCGATCGCCCACGATCCCGTCCACGGCACCGTGGGGTTCCCGACAACCTCGCCAAAGTCCTCGCCACGCGCCGCTTGCCAGGAGCGGAGGAACGCTGCCGTACCGACTCCTCCCTTCATGCTCGTCCGGCTCGGATAAACGGCCAGATATCGTTCTTCATGCCGGAGTGGCCGAATGTGAGGCCCTGGTGTTGCCGGGGAATCAGCGTGCAGAGACGATCACCACTCGTAGCAACCTGATCACTCATCCAGGAGCTCGAGACGTGATACGTCGAACCACTGTCCGCGCGCTCACCGCCGTCGCCGTGACCGCGGTCCTCGCCCAGCCTCCCCCAGAGAGCCCACGCGGCCGCCCCGCAGACCGCCGCCATGGTCGAGGCGGACGACGCCAACCCCTTCCACCGGATGGGACTGCACGGCCTGCGAGTCGGCTTCCGGCTGATGTGGATGTGCCCCGCGCGCCACTGTGCGGGGCTCTGGTCTCTGGTCCTGACGGACAACGCCGGGCAGCACGCGTTCGAGGGCGGCAGGCTCTTCGTGTACGCGCCGGCCACGGGTGAGTCCGGCGCCTTCCTCGACACGGACGTCGCCGTGCGCACGGTCGATCACCCGGGCCAGGTCCGTCTGGCCGACACCGGTTTCCTGTGCTCCCCCGCGTGTCGAGGGCCGCTGCGACGACCCCGGTCACCCGGACCGGGCCCGCGTCGTCGCCTCGGCGACGCCCCTCGTGCAGTGAGCCGACCGACCTCGACCGCCCGGGGCTGCCGGCCCGGAAGCGGGGCACCGAGTCGAACTCGGGCCGCCCGGCGACCAGCACGGTGACGACGGGCGGCGACCGCATCGCGGCCTTCGCCCGCACCCACCGCCCGCCGTCTTCCACGGCGGCGCCGGGGCTCCCGCCGTGGCCGGAGCCGACGCAGGACGGTGCGTCCGAGGCCCTGAGCGAGAGCTCGCCGAAACCCTCCGTCGGGTTCGGGCCCCGGTATGCCCTCGTCTCATGAATCACACGACAAAGGAGTCAAAGATTTTCATGAACAAACGTCAGAGCTTTCTCGCATTCACCGCTTTGGGCGCGATCGTGTGCGCCACCGGGTTCATGCCGTCGGGCAGTCCGGCCGAAGGCGGCGGTGACGAGGGAAGGAAGGGATCCTATGCCGAGACGCATGGCCTGACGGCGGCTGATGTCGAGAACATCAACGCTCTGAACGAAAGGGCTCTGTACCTGGGCCGGCCCGGCAAGTCCCCGGCAGGGCTGCCGCCGAGCGCCGACGCGTTCTCCCGAAGCTCCGGCATGGAAACCCCTCCCGCCGAGCCGCTCGACAGGATGCCCGACGCGTACCGCGCCTACGGAGGCAGGGCCACCACAGTCGTCAACAACTACATACGCAAGTGGCAGCAGGCCTACAGCCACCGCGACGGCAGGATACGGCAGATGACCGAAGAGCAGCGAGAGCAGCTGTCCTACGGTTGCGTCGGCATCACATGGGTCAATTCCGGCCCCTACCCGACGAACAGGCTGGCATTCGCGTTCTTCGACGAGAAGAAGTACCAGAACGACCTGCAGAACTCCAGGCCCCGGCCCAACGAGACACAGGCCGAGTTCGAGGGGCGCATCGCCAAGGGCAGCTTCGACGAGGAGAAGGGATTCAAGCGGGCTCGCGACGTGGCGTCCATCATGAACAAGGCTCTCGAAAACGCCCACGACGAGGGCGCCTACATCGAGAACCTCAAGAAGGAGCTGGAGAGCAGGAATGACGATCTGCTCCACGAGAGCAGTCGCTCGAACTTCTATTCGGCGCTGAGGGACACGCCGTCCTTCAAGGACAGGAGCGGAGGAGATCACGACCCGTCAAGGATGAAGGCGGTGATCTACTCGAAGCACTTCTGGAGCGGCCAGAGCTGGTGGGCATCGCCCGAGAAGAGGATGTTCGGCGACCCGGAGGCCTTCCGCCCCGACCCGGATACGGGCCTCGTCGACATGTCGGGTGACAGGAACGTCCCGCGCAGTCCCGCGAAGCCTGGCGAACGATGGGTCAACTTCGACTACGGCTGGTTCGGGGCTCAGACCGAAGCGGATGCCGACAAGACCGTCTGGACCCACGCCAACCACTATCACGCGCCCAGCAGCGACGTGGGCCCCATGCGCGTATACGAGAGCACGTTCCGGAATTGGTCCGCCGGGTACACCGACTTCGACCGCGGAACCTACGTCATCACGTTCATCCCCAAGAGCTGGAACACCGCCCCCTCCAAGGTGGAGCAGGGCTGGCCGTGACGGAACCGGGCGGGAGTACCGGGCCCGAGCCCGATGCCTCCCAGCCCGCCGCTGGCCGAGGGCCAGGCTCCGCCGTCACCGGGAACCTCGCGAGGTTCCCGGTGACCTGGGCTCCGATGGACATCCGCCACAGCTCCACCGACACGGCGAGCACCGCGTGCGGCGCAACGCGCGCGACGCCATCCGGCTTTCGACCGGGTGGATGGGAAGGAGGCAGGCCTGAGGCGACGGGCGCTGCCAAGACGGCAGCCCGTTCGTCGGCGCCGAGGAGCCCTGCTGCGGCGCGGGTCTCGTCCTCGTCGAGCCGGATGCATCGGCGGATCGAGACGATGCCTTCGCGAGGGCCGGGGAGCCCCCGGGAGGCGAGGCCCTATTACGGGGGGCGGAGGCGGTCACGGCCGGGTGTGCGGACGCCCGGGGCAGCGTCGTCCCACCGGCGGGTGCTGAGGGTCAACGTTTGATCAGGCAGCTGTCCGCGTGTCTGTGGAGCGTCGGCGCCATGTGGTCACTCCGCCGGCGACGGCTCCGCCGAGCAGCAGCCCGCCCAGAGCGAGCCGGGAGCCAGGGTCGTCCAGTTGACCGGCTCCGGCGGCCCAGCCGCGCCCCGCGTCGATGCCGCCCTTGGGGCGATCGACGATCTGGTACGTGACGGTCTGCTTGATCCGAGGCGGGCACTTGAGGGTCACGGTGTCCGTGCCGGAAGTGGCGTTCTCGGGCACCTTGAACGTGCCCACCAGAACACCCTTCCGGTCGCCCGCCAGGAGGTGGAACTTCCCGCCCGCCTCCGACTCGCCCTTGCCGTAGGTCTCCTTGCCGCAGGCGGACGTGGTGACAGTGACTGTCCTGCCGGGAGAGGCCTTCCGCGGGCTGAGCTCGACGTCGGCGGTGGACTTGCCGATGGCCGGTTCCGACGAGGCGGCCATGGCGGCGGGGGCGGATAGAGCGAGGGCGCCGATGATCAGGGCGACCTGGGGGCCAACGTGTGCGAGACGCATTCTTTCTCCTTCGGGAAACCTTCCCTGGCCGTTTGTCTGCGCGGCGCCTGTGCTGTGCTTTCCTCTGACGAGGCAAACCCCGGAGTGTGATCATCGCAACGTGAGCGGGGCGCGCGAGCTTCGCCCGGTTGGGCTGCTCACGGGTGCTTTTGTTCGCATTGCCGCAGGTCACGACGATGGATGCGCCACGGAGAAAGTGATGGTGCCTCAGGGGCGAATGGGCGAGGGTTCCGCCCGTCGGATCGCTCGTGGCCCCGTCGCATCGTTTGCGGGCCACGACGCCTGAGTACCGCCGATCGTGCACACGGGTGGGTGCCGGCGTCGTGGGTGTGGGGCTCGACTTGGGCCTACTCGCACTGCACGGGGTCCCTCGGGTGCGCACTGCTCCCGGACCCGGCGGCCGCACCGGTGCGCCCGCGCCGCTCACCGAGTGGAGGCGCAGTCGGGGCGAGGTCCGTCGGTGTGTCCGCGGGGGGCCGGCCGAGGGTGGGCGTGATGGTGCGGGTGGTCTCGGGGGAGGCCACTCGGGTGCGGGTGGCGAGGGGGTGGGGTTGGTGGTGTGTCGGTGCCGGGTGGGGGAGCGGGTGTGGCGGATTGGTTGCTGTTCCCGGGGCAGGTGCTCGGCGTGCCTCGTTCTGTGCGTAACTGCTTGAATGCGTGGTTACAGGGAATCACGTTGCCGTTACGTTGACCGGGCGCCTCTTGACGTTGTTCGGCCTGACCAGTTGGATTTCGGCCACCTTGGCTGTAAATGGTGCAGCCTGTCAGGGAGGTTGGATTCAACCAATGAACGCACATCTGCGTCGTGCCGCCCTCGCGGCCGCCGCCACCGCCGTGCTCGTACCCCTCGCTGGCTGCGGGGCCGAGGGAGAGCCGGGCGTGAGGCTGAGTGACGACATCGTCGTCGGACTGCTCCTCCCGGAGAACCAGGCCGCCCGCTACGAGCAGTTCGACAAACCGGTCATCGAGGAGCGTATAGCCCGTCTCACCAACAACAAGGGCACGGTCCGCTACGCCAATGCCCGCAACGACGCCTCCCTGCAGGCGCAGCAGCTCGAGTCGATGGTGGAGGGCGGTGTCGATGTGCTGATCGTGGATGCGGTGGATGCCAAGGCCATCGCCGGCGCGATCGAGAAGGCCGACGAGGCCGGCGTCCCCGTCGTGGCGTTCGACCGCCTCGCCGAGGGCCCGATCGACGGCTATGTCTCCTTCGACAACGACGAGGTCGGGCATATCCAGGGCAGGGCCCTGCTGGAGGCTCTCAAGGGCAGCGGTTCGGGGGCCGGTGTGCCGGGGGGCAAGATCGTGATGATGAACGGCTCGCCGACCGACCCCAACGCCGCCCTGTTCAAGGAGGGTGCCCACGCCGAACTCGACGGCAAGGTCGAGGTGGGCATGGAGTACGACACCCAGGACTGGAAGCCGGAGAACGCGCAGGCCAACATGGAGGCCGCGATCGCCACGCTCGGCAAGGACACCGTCATCGGTGTCTACTCCGCCAACGACGGCATGGCGGGCGGCGTGATCACGGCGCTGAAGTCCGCCGGAGTCACCGACCTCCCGCCTGTCACCGGGCAGGACGCGGAGCTGGCCGCGGTGCAGCGCATCGTCGCGGGCGAGCAGTACATGACCGTGTACAAGCAGTACGCGCCGGAGGCGGACGCGGCCGCCGAGATGGCCATTCTGCTGGCCCGGCGCATGGGGCTCGGCGCCGCCGCGCACACGGACATCGCCACGCCCACCGAGAAGTCGGTGCCGACGGTGTACATCCCGGTCATCGCTCTGACCAAGGACAACATCGAGGAGACCGTCGTCAGGGACGGCCTCTACACGGTGGAGCAGATCTGCGTCCCCGAGGTGTCGGATGCCTGCGCGGAGCTCGGGCTCATCCCGGGAGAGTGACGGCCACGCGGGCCGCCCCCGCCGGACCCCGTGCCGGGGCCGCCGGCGGCAGATGGGCCCCGGGGGCGAGGCGGCCGCGAAGGGATGGTGCGATCGTTGTCGAAGCCTTGTGGCGGTCGCCGGTTCCCGTCCTTCGGGCCACGGATCGCGCGGTTGCTGCGGCGACGTGCTCCGCTGCAGGGTGTTGCCTTGAGCGCGTCCGCCCAGGACGAGTCCGGCGGCCTCGGGCTCCTGTAGCGGCGGGGGCGGCGGTCTCGGCCTCGTGCGGTGGCAGGCGGGTCGCGCCGTCGAGGCGCAGGTTCTGCACGCGGGCAGGAGCCCGGGGCCATGCCGTGGCCCGCGGCCGCCAGGGCGGCGGTCTCGCCGATTTCCACGAGCGCGGAGCCGGAAGCCGGCACGGGCGCAGGTGCAGGCGCAGGGTACGCGGTCGTCCGTGGCGGTGCGGGGCTGGGCGGGTTGGTTGACGAAGGGCTTGCCGGTCGAGCGCTCAGCTTGCCGGTCGGGGCGCTCAGAGGGATCTGCTCGTGGTCGGCCGGGCGGTGGTGAGGGGGGCGACGGCCGCCGGGTGCTTGGTACGGGCAGCGCGGCTTCCGGCGGAATGGCCGCGGCGTCCTGTCTGCGCCGGGTGCGGTGCCGATGTCTCCGGCGAACTGCGGGAGGCGACCGGGTGCCTCGGCTGGAACGCGACCCCGGGCGGTGGCCGTCGTCGTGCGGGGGGTGCGACCAGCGGCACGAGACCGGCTGGGGGGCGAGCCCGGTCCGGCGCGACACGCCAGGGCCAGGACCAGGGCCAGGACCGGGACCGGGGCCAGGACCGGGACCGGGGCCGGGCAGAAGGCCACCGGCCGGCCGCCGCGCCCGACCCAGGGGCTCCTCACCGAGCGCTCGTGCAGTGTGCCCGCCTGCGCGCGTGCCGGCACCGGCCGGCCCAGCGGGACGCGTGCCGACGTGCCGACGTGCCGGTCGTGTTCGTCTGGCTGTGTGGTGGTCCACGCCGCCAGGTTCCTCCCAGGTTCTTTGGCCGACTGCACGAAACCGCGCCGGCCGCGGTGGCCCTACGGTTCCCCGAACGGCGATACGAGGTCCGGGACTTCTCGACGGTGTCGTCGTCCCCGGCCCGGAAGAAGAAAGGGGACTGTCATGCCTCCGATACACCATCTTCATGCCGCTCCCGGAGAGCTGCCCGCACTCGCCCAGGGGGCGCAGAGCGGATTCCTCGGGACCGTGGAGGAGAAGATCAATGCGATATTCGATCCGATTGCCACCGGGCTGGGAGACTTCGTCTTCGGTGAGGTGTCCCTCTTCGGGATCGGCTTTCCCTGGATCGTGGCCTGGCTCGTCCTCGCGGGTGCGGTCTTCACCGTCTACTTCGGATTCATCCAGGTCCGCGGTCTCCGGCTGGCTCTGCAGGTCCTCCGCGGCCGGCACAGCCGCAAGGGCGACCCGGGCGAGATCACTCATTTCCAGGCCCTGACCTCCGCCGTCTCCGGAACCGTGGGCCTGGGCAACATCGCCGGCGTCGGTGTGGCCGTCACCATCGGCGGGGCGGGAGCCACGTTCTGGATGGTGCTCTGCGGACTGCTGGGCATGTGCTCCAAGTTCGTCGAGTGCACCCTGGGCGTCCGCTACCGCGACCACCACCCGGACGGCACCGTCTCCGGCGGTCCGATGCAGTACCTGCGCAAGGGCGTCGCGGAGCGGCTGCCCGGCCCTGCCGGGCGGTTCCTCGGACGGGTCCTCGCGGCGCTCGCCGCCGTCATGATCCTGCTCTTCGGGATCGGTGGCGGCAACATGTTCCAGGCCAACCAGACCGTGATCCAGATCCGGGACGTCACCGGCGGGGACGACGGCCCGCTGGCAGGCGACGGCTCGGCGCTGGTGCTCGGCGTCCTGCTCGCCCTGGTCGTCGGCTTCGTCATCATCGGCGGGATCAGGTCCATCGGCCGTGTGACCAGCCGCCTGGTGCCGGCCATGGCGATCGTCTACGTCACCGGCTGCCTCATCGTCATCCTCTTCAACATCACCGACGTCCCGGCGGCCTTCGGTGAGATCCTCAGCGGTGCCTTCACCGGGGAAGGCGTCGTCGGAGGCACCATCGGCGCGCTGATCGTCGGCTTCACCCGAGCCGCGTTCTCCAACGAGGCGGGGCTGGGCTCCGCGCCCATCGCCCACTCGGCCGTGAAGACCCGCTACCCGGCGACCGAGGGACTGGTCGCACTGCTCGAGCCGTTCATCGACACCGTCGTCGTCTGCACCATGACCGCGCTGACCATCGTCATCGCCGACACCCGGCTCTGGAACGACGCCAAGGCGGACTACGCAGCGAACGGGACCACCGTGGACGGCGTCACCGTCACCTCCTCGGCATTCGAGACGGTGCTGCCCTGGTTCCCGGTCGTCCTCACCGTGGCCGTGGTCCTCTTCGCCGTCTCCACCATGATCACCTGGGCCTACTACGGCCAGAAGGCGTGGGCCCACCTGTTCGGGAGGAGCAAGCTCAGCGAGCGCGCCTACCAGACGGTGTTCTGCACGTTCATCGTCATCGGCGCCGTTCTCACCTTCGGCAGCGTGCTGGCGTTCACCGACGCCGTGCTGTTCCTCCTCGCGCTGATCAACATCATCGGCCTCTACCTGCTCGCACCGGTCGTCAAGCGGGAACTGGCCCGGTTCCGCACGGCGCTGCGCTCCCCCGAGGAGCGGGATCGCGAGCCTGCCGGGCCGAGCGGTGAACCGGAGGCGGCCGACCGGAGGGCATAGAGCCGGCCGGACGCCCGAAACGCCCCCGCAGGACATCCGCTGTCACCCCTGCGGGGGCTCCGGCAGGCGCGCGTGCGACCGCGCCGGAGCCCCCGAGCCCCCTTGCCGGTCACCTGCCGGGCGGCACCGCCGTCGGCCCGTTCTCCAGCAGCAACTGCAGATGGGAGAAGAGGCACTGGTGAGGGTCGGCCAGATCGATCCCGCTGACCGTCTCGGCCCGCTTCAGCCGGTAGCGCAGGGTGTTCGGATGGACGTGCAGCGACCGTGCCGCCGCCCGCACGTTGCCGAGCGTCCCCAAGTACGCCAGCACGGACGCCACCAGACCCGACTCGTGCTCGGCCTCGTAGGCGAGGAGGGCGGTGATACGGGGATCACGCAGCCGCGGGTTCTGCTCCAGCAGCGCCAGGGCCTCGCTCAGCAGGACCTCGGAGCGTACGTCGGCGATGGTGGCCACACGCCGTCCGCCGCCGCGCAGAACGATGTCGAGGACCTGGTCCGCCTCCGCCCGCGACTGGGCGATCGCGTGGAGCCCGCCGACCACCGAGCCGACGGCCGCGCGGACGTCGAGCTGCATCCGCTGCCCGGCCGCCCGCACGATCTCGCCCGCCAACGCGCAGGCGATGCTCTCCCCGGACTGCTCGGGCAGGCCGGGGAGCAGCATGTAGACGCGTGAGTCGGCGGCGGTGACCAGAGACCGACGCCGGTACGCGGCCGCGTGCACGGAGATCAGGCTCGCCATGGTCGCCCTGCGCATCTCGAACGCCGGACGGCCGGCGTCGCCTCCCGCCGGCCCTGCGTCCAGGGCGAACGCCGCCACGACCGCCGGTCCGTCCGGGTCGGCCCCGATGTTGTCGGCGAACGTCCGGGGGGCGATGTGCCCCTCCAGCATCCGGCGGAACAGGCTCTGCTCGAACTCCAGGTCCGGCGAGGTGCCCGTACGCCGCCGCACGAGCTGCAAAGCCGCCGCCCGCGCGGCACCGACCAGCGCGTTCGCCGCGCCCGCCGCCAGCGGTTCACGGCCTTCCTGCACCCAGATGGAACCGAGCAGCCGCTCGTCGACGCGGATGCCGATGGCGAGCCGCCTCCTGATCCCCCGCTCGGGCCGCTCGTCTATGTGCACCACCTCGTCGCCAGCGCGCAGCCGGTCGAACACGCCCCACTCGCGCAGCAGGGCGAGGTAGTCGTCCGGGCCCTGCCAGCCGAGGATCGACAGCCGGCGCAGTTCATCGACCTCGTCGTCGGAACGGGAGTAGGCCAGGACACGGTTGGCGCTGTCCTCGATACTCACGATGCCGCAGGTGAGCGCGGCGACCGTCTGCGCAAGAGCGAACAGGTCGGCCTGCCGCCCCGCCTCCGGCACCATGACCCGCGCATCCGCGACAACACCCCGCGCCAACGCGTCGAGTTGGGCCCAGCGGACCTCGGGACGCACACCGAGGACCACGATCCCGGTGTCCTCGGCGATACGCTTCAGCTCGTCCAGGTCCTCGCCGTGCTCGGTCTTCAGCGCCACCACCGCAGCCCCCCGGCCCGCGGCCGCGCGCGCGAGCCGGTGGCCCCGCCGGCCCCGTCCGCCGATGATCAGCACCAGATCGCCGCGATAGGGATCAGGCTCGTCGTCGGCATCCAGGATGACGACGTCGTTGATCTCGACATCGAGCCCCTCGGGCGCGGCGACCAGCCCGATGACCGGATCACCGAGCGCGAGCAGCAGCTGCCGCACGACGGCGGCACCGGCAGACCTGACTGTGTCGTTCATCGTGACCACCTGTCCTGCACACGAGCGGGAGCGGATGTGCCAGGCGGGATCCACGAGGGGGAGGGGCCGGGGCCTCTCGGCCTGGACTTCCTCACCGGGTGACCGTCCACCACGGTGCGTGATGCCGCGCGGCGCGGCGTGCCGGTGGAACCGACGGTACTCGGTGGGCAGGAGCACATACAACAGCCGGCGAAGCCCCCGCCCCCTCGTGCGATCGGCCAACGTCCACGACGGCCCCCTGGAGAGGTGGACGAAGAAACCCGCAGGCGGCGCTCCGTACCGTCGAGGGGAACTGGACAACGATCTCCGAGGAGCGCCGGTGCCGGTACCCGAGCCATCCGCCCCCCGGCAGCGGGGCACCGATCCGGGCGCCGCCGGTCCCGGCGACGGCCCGACGCCAGGCCGGCTGCTGCTGGTCGGCGACGACGACCTGACGGCCGCGGTCGCCGACTACGCGACGGCCTGGGGTGCACGGGTCGGCCGCCTGCCCGCGCCGACGGCGGACGCGCTCGTCACGGCCCTGCAACCGGACGTCGACATCGTGGTGGTCGTCTCGCGGCAGGACATCCAGGCCCTGCGCTACGCACTGCTCGTCGAGCACGCACGCCCCGGGATACGGCTGCTGGTGACACTGTTCGACCGCACGGTGGCCGGCGAGGTCGTCCGCTCGGTCCCCAACTGCACGGTGATCGGCATGACGGACGCCCTCGTGCCGGCTCTGCTCGGCCCCTGTGTGGCGGACCGCCTGGTGACCCTGTGCCGCACGCCCGACGGGAACCGGCTGGGCGTGACGAGCACGACGCAAGGCGCCCCGGACACCCCCGGGGAGGGCACGGACTGCATCCGGGACGGCCTGCGCGTGGAGTCCTCGCCCGAAGTCAGGACCAGCGCGGCGCGCAGGCTCTGGCACCGGGCGCACGCCCAGGTCAGGCCGCTGGACGGCAGCACGAACGCCCTGCTCCTCGGCCTTGCCGGACTGACCCTCGTGTTCCTGCTCGACACGGTGCTGGGCGCGCTGGTCCGAGGAGAGACTCTCGTCACCGCCGCCTGGCATGCGGCGATGGTCCTGACCACGGTCGACGCCGGCGGGGCGGACACCCACGCCCCGGCCTGGTACCTGATGCTGTCCACAGTGAGCCTGCTGTGCGTCCTCGGCTTCTCCGCGCTCTTCACCGCCGGCCTGGTCGACCGGATGACCTCCGGCCGCCTGACGGGCCTCGTCGGCGCCCGGGTGGTGCCCCGGCGCGGTCACGTCATCGTCGTGGGCCTCGGCCAGGTCGGGCTGCGGCTCTGCCTGGAACTCCAGCGGCTCGGCATCGGCGTGGTGGCCGTCGAACGCGACCCCAGGGCAGCCTGCGTCCCGGTGGCCAAGTCACTCGGCATACCGGTGATGTTCGGACGCGCGGGCGACCGCTTCCTCCTGCGGAAGCTCGCGCTGCCCCGTGCACGGGCCATCGTCGCCGCCACCTCGGACGTGCTGGAGAACATCGCGGTGGCGGTGGCGGCCCGCGCCGTGGCCCCCGACCAGCGCATCGTGCTGCGGGCGGACGGCGACGAGGACGTGACATCGGAGTCCCGGTACCTGTTCCGGATCGGCACCGTCTGCGACACCCACCAGGTGGCCGGCTCCTACATCGCGGCCATGGCGATGGGGCTCGCACCCTTGGCGACGTTCGCCATCGGCACTCGCATATGCGTCCTGCACCCTGATGGGCAGGTACACGAAGCCGCCCGGTGTGCCCGTACATGCACCGCCGGCCCGCACACCCCGCCCCCCGCCGCCCCCGCCGTCGCGGACTGACCTCCAAGGCCCCCCGGGCCGCCTGACCCGGACGCCCGCCCCTGCACCTGCCCCCTGGAACGCGCCGACCGGCCAGGAGGCGCCCGTGCCCTCGGAAGAGCACCGGGGGACGCCCGGGTACTGGGCGGTGGCGAAGCCCGGCCCCTCCGCGCGCAGGGGTACCGCGAGCGCCGGAGAAACCGGCCGCGGTCTGCCGATCCGCCTCGGCACGCCCCGGAGGCGTTCGCCGGTCGCCGACATCGCAGCGGGCGGCGGCCCACCGGTTCTGCGAACCCGCTACCTGCCGGGACCGGGCGGCGGGCCGACCAGACGCCGTCGGCGGGCGTGACGATGCCGAGCCTGTCTCGTGAGCGGAAGCCCGCTCCGACGGATCCTGTGCCCGGATGCATGGGCTTGACCGGCTGCGTCCGACGGGCATAACTTGATCGCCCCGTTCGACGGGTACCGCTCGGCGCAGTCGGCCCGGGCCGGAGAAGCATGACCGAGGCGGGCGGCGGCGAAGGGGCGAAGGGGTGGGCGCGAGGGAAGACGGACGCAGTTCCCAGAGCTCCGAGCACGAGGACGTGCTGGAGGCGGCACGGCTGGTGCTCCGCTACCGCAAGACCGCCGTACGACGCAATCGCATCGCGGTGGTCTGCCTGAGCGTGGCGGTGGGCCTGTCCGTATTCGCGGTCGGCGTCGTGCTTTTCTAGGGACTGTCCCATAACTGCTGGTCATGGAGCCGGCCAGGGTACGAGAACTGCGTAGCCGGCGAGTCCGCGATGCCGGTATCGTCCGGTCTCCCGACCTGCGTACCAGCGGTCTACGTTCGGAAAGCGACGCAGATGACCAGCCAGCAAGCGACGAGGACCCTGTGGCGCCCCACCGGTCCCAAGGAGCTGGATCTGGTTCGGGAGCTGAACTGGCGCGCTTGGCCGCCTCGGCTGCCTGAGCAGCCGATCTTCTACCCGGTACTCAACGAGGACTACGCGGTCAGGATCGCGCGGGACTGGAACGTGAAGCATGATGGCGTCGGCTTCGTCACTCGTTTCGAGGTCGAGGCGGAGTTCGTGAGTCGGTATCCCGTCCAGCAGGCTGGCGGGCAAACGATCCTCGAGCTCTGGGTTCCGGCCAAGGAGCTGGAGGACTTCAACGCCCACATCATCGGGGAGATCCAGGTGATCCACGAGTTTCGCTGAGGCCGGAAGACACAGGTGGGGGCACGCTACGATGAGATGATCTTGGTGTGGCTGGTGTGATCACGGCGTCGGAGCCGTCCTGGTCAGCCCCGTTCACCGGGCTGAGCCCGCGTGCTTTCGGGAAGCTGGCGACGTGCTGCGGCGCGAGGACGCGGACGCGGTCCGCAAGGGCCGGCCGTGGAGCCCTCCGCTGGAGGACCGGGCACTGCTGGTCGCGGCCTACTGGCGCACGAACCTGACCATGCGTCAGCTCGCCCCTCTGTTCGGGGTGTCCAAGTCGGCGGCAGACCGCATCATCGACCACCTCGGGCCGATGCTCAACCACCAGGTCGTCATCGACGCTGACCACCGGCTCAGGCCGTGAGCAGGGACGCCAGCCAGCGGTAGCCGATGAGAGCTGCGGCCCGTATCCCGGACCTCGGGCAGCTGGAGCCGCGGCCGGCCGGCTGGACGTTCCCCCTCCCGGACCTGCTCAGCGAGTCCGGGACGCTCCCGCCGGTCATACCCGGCAACATCCTCGCTTCCCGTCTCCTCCGCGCGCTCACGCCGAAACCGGTTGGTACCTCCACGCCTCCGCGTGCGTACTCGTCGAAGCCGGCCGGTACCGGCCCGGCACCGCAGAGCAGCTGGCGGCGCTGCCCGGCATCACGGTCCTCGACCTGGACCTCCCTGCCGCACTCGCCGTCGCCCAGCAAGCCACCTGGGCACCGGCCCACGCCCGGCACGCCGCCCAGCCCAGGGTCTACCGAACCCGGAGCGGTTCAAGGTGCCGGCGGCACGGTCCGCATCCCGTGCTGGGGACGGTGGGAGACCCTCTCCGCAGGCCAGCAGGCGGTGAACCGGTCCCCTGCGAAGATCCGAACCCTCGTCGAACCGGCCGTCGCCACCCTCAAGTCCTGGCGGCTTCTTCGCAGACTGCGGTGCTCGACCACCCGGATCACCAGCCTCGTCCAGGCCGTCCTCGCCCTGCATCTGGCCAGCTCAGGGTGAAGATGGAGAAGGCTCAGTCCCGCTGTGCGGTTGCTGTGGCCGTGATCGGACCGGCGACCCAGCGTTTGTCACCCACCGTGGAGCTCTCCTTGAGCTCCACGGGACGGACTTCGTCGGTGTAGTCACCGACGGGGACGATGACCTGGCCGGTTCGTGGCTTGGAGTGGATCTCCCCGCTCTCACCGATGACGAAGGTCATCCGTGATCGCTTCTCCGGGTCGTCGCTCGTGCATGGCCGGATCCCCACGTCCGCGGTGTCTCCGTCGACCTTGAGGCAGAATCCGGGGTCGGCCTCGTTGTGCAGGTGTCCGTCGGTGTCGAAGTTCCATCGCTGGGTGGTGCCCGAACCGCACGGAGCGGCGACGGCGTTGACACGTTTGCCCACCACCTGGTTCTCCACGTCCAGGCACAGCCCGGTGGCCGCATGGACGATCTGGGAGGGCTTGCCGAGGGGAACCGGCGAGGGAGCCCCTTCCGGATGCGGAGTCGGATCGCCCGACGGCGCCGTGTCGTGGGAGCGGGAGGGCGTGGTGGACGGGGTCGGGTCGGCCGACCGGCTGGGCTCGGGGCCCGCGAGACCGCTGAGGTCCCAGCTCTCGGGCAGGACGTCGGGAGCCGCTACCGCGGCCGCCGTGGCCACGGCGACGATCGCGGCGATGCTGCCGACGGCCTTGACGGTCCGGTGTTCCCGCACGGATCGATGGGCGGGTCGGGGACGGCTCAGACTCTTCAGGACCTCGACCAGTGCTGTCGGCACGTCGAGCGGGGTCTTCTGGCAGTCCGTGCCGAGGACGGTGCCCTGCTCGGACGACGTGGTCTCAGAAGTGGTGCGCATCGGGACGCGCTCGGTGTAGGCGGCGCCGCCCCACAGCAGCAGTCCCTCGGCCAGGAGGAGCCGTGGACCTGCGGACATTCTCGTGAGTCTGGACAGCAGGCCCGTGCAGTTGACGCAGTGGGCCAGATGCGCGGCGAGATCCGGGTGTGGGGTGCCGCCCCGCTCCTGAGCGGCGGCCTCGATGATGCGCTTGAAGCCGCGGCATTCTGCTGTGCCGCGGAGCGACAGGTGCTCCTGCACATAGGCATCCCGCATGGCGACCTGGGCCTTGGCCGCGAGATCGGGGACGGCGTCTGAGGTCGCGCCCAGGTGTGTGGCGACTTCGGAGTGCGGCTCGTCGTCGACGACGGAGTACCACAGGGCGGACCGCAGTCGTTCCGGCAGCTGATAGAAGGCGCTGGCCATGGCGTTGGGCGGTTCGGACGCGCTGGTGACGTGCACTGTCTGCGCCCAGGCCAGGAAATCGGGCTGTAGCCGGCTCCGTCGGTCATCAGCGGCCCAGGCGAGCGCGGCTTCGCGGACGTGTGTCAGCGCGTGGTGACGCCAGGTCCCTGACGGGTCGACACCTTCCCGGACCTCCTCCATCGCCCGGGAGAACGCCTCGCCGGCGAGCCGTCGGCCAGCCGGATCGCTGGTGGTGTGCAACTGCGCGTAGGCCGCGACGGCGGGCAGGTGTCTGCGTTGCAGCTCCCGGATGGCCTGCCCCTCGGCGTCGGTGCCGGAACGAAGGCACTCGACGAGGTCGGTCTCGGGGAGAAGGCCGGGATCCACCCTTTCCTGGGGAGGGTGTCCGTCTGCCGTGTCCGAATGCGTCACCACAGGGCCTCGCTTCCTCGAATCTCCCGCGCCGGGTGGGCAAGGGCTCACATGCACGAGAACGTCCTGGCACGGCCGGGCCTGCGCCCAGCCGGAGGGTGATCTCATACAGAGGGCACAACCTTCATACGGCTCCGGCATGCGCACTGTTCAGCTTCACGTGGGCACCCGACGGGGCTGGTCCACCGAGCGCGAGGCCCGCCTCGACGCGTTCCGCCGGCTGCACCGCTACGCCCGGCGAGCCGACAAATCCCAAACAGGACAGTCGAGACGTCAGTCAGTCGGAGGGTCGGACCCACCCGCGGCGTCACCACCAACATCATCACTGTCAGTCGAGGGGGACGACGCCTCGACCGGTGGTTGCCTCGGCGAGGCGGTGGCTGTCGCCCTGCGTGACGACGACGTGGGCGTGGTGCAGGAGCCGGTCGACGGTCGCAGTGGCGAGGGTCTTGGGCATGATCTCGTCGAATCCCGGCGGATGGAGGTTGCTGCTGACTGCCAGACTGCGGCGCCCGTAAGCGGCATCGACACGGCGGTAGAAGCCTTCGGCGGCATCGGGTGAGACGGGCTGGAGCCCGATGCCGTCGACGACGATCACGTCGGTGCGGGTAGTCCGGCTGATCGCTTTCGAGACGGAGTCGTCCACCCGGTGGCGGCGGACCAAGGCGCCGAGGTCCTCGATGGTGAACCAGGACGTTTGCGCGTGTCAGCAACATGCCAGTCCCGCCTGGTGTGCGGGGCTCGCCGAGCCGCCGGCCGCCCGCCGGGGCACGCGCGGTGAGGCGATGCGTGCACCGGCGGTGCAACCGGACCGGACCGGTCGCTCACCCGCTCCGGGCCGATCCGCCCGGTCGGCTCGCGGACCTTCGGGGCGATGTCGCCCATGACGGCCGGCGGACCCCCCGGCCGGGCACGGCCTCATGCGACGAGCAGCCCGATACCGCCGAGGGTGTAGCCCATCATCAGGGCCAGCAGGGGGATCTGGCCGGCCACGGCCCGGTCCGGGGGGAGGAGCCGTACCGACCGGTCGTGCGCGGCCACGACACCGAGGACGTGCCCGGTGACGACAGCGGTGACCTGCAGCGTGGCAAGGCCGTCGGGGCCGAGAGGTCCGTCCCGTGCGGCCACCGGGCCGTGACCCGCCGCCGTCATGACCGCACGCGGGCCCTCCGTGGTGAACAGCGAGAAGTAGTGGGCGACGAGATAGCCCACGGCGATCGGCAGCAGGGAGTGGGCGAAAGCGGAGAGCGGCTGGGGCACCGGACCGGCGGTGAGGCGGACCGCGCCCGCGCAGACCCCGTAGAGAGCGGCGATGGCGACCACGGTCCCCACCAGCCCGAGGGAGGCTGTCGTGGTGGGGCCCAGAGGCGAGGTCTGCAGCATGGCGATCCACGCAGGCGCGTCCGACACACCGTCATAGGCGGTGCTGCCGAGCAGCACACACATGACGGCCACGAGCCCGGGCGCTTGGGGAGTGCCGTCCAGGCCCTGCAGCGGACTGCGCAGGACGAGCTGCCCGTCGGCCCTGCGCCCCAGCGGAGCCAGCCGGGCGAGGAGTGCGGAGTAGACGTCGAACGCGTCGCACCGGTCGAACCAGTGGCTGCCGAAGATCGCCGCCCCGGTCAGCTGTACGGCCCCGTAGGCCAGCAGGAAGAGGAGCAGGGCCGTTCTCGAGGTGGGGGAGGGGGAGGCCAACTCCAGCCACGTGAAGGCCAGCAGCCCGGCCGCCGCGGGCCAGTACCCGAGCTGCCGGGGCAGCCGTGCGCTTCCCCTGCGTGGATCACGGCGCGCCGTCCGGCAGCCGAGAGCATGCAGCGTGCGCAGCGGGTTCAGCAGCCGCCACACCGGGCCGAACAGCAGTGACGCGGGTACGAGACCCACCCAGAACAGGACGTAGACCATTGCGGGTGCCGGGTTGCGGTCGGCGTCGTCCGGGCCCAGCAGCAGATGGAGCAGCATCACGGCGGCAGCGGCGAGCCCAAGTCCCCGCGCCGCGCCGCGCAGGACGCGCGCTTGTGCCGCACGCTGCACCGGGACCGGCAGGGGGCGGCCGGCGCGGTCGCCCCGGAAGCGGGGGGCCGGCCAGAGCAGTCCCAGGGCGAGGAAGGAGACGAGCAGCGCGGCGAACGCTCCGGCGTATGCGTGGAAGGCGGAGACCGGCAGGTCGTGGCGGGCGCCGACGCCGTGGGCGAGCGAGGTCAGGGCGTTCACCGGACGGCGAGCTGCGTCAGCACGAGGCCGGACCGGTGGGTCTCCACCTCGTACAGGCCCGACCGGTCCAGGAGCACCTCAAGGGTGGCGGTGCGGCCGGCCGTGAGCACGGCCGAGCGGTCCACTCCGTGGACGTGCAGTTCGTCGTCGGTGTCGCTGGTGACGCGGAGGGTGAGCCGTTCGCCCTTCCTCAGCTCGATACGTCCGGGTTCCGGGCTGACGACACCTCCTGCGACGGTGATGTCGAGCGTCCTGCCGGCAGGCTTCTGTTCCTGGTCCGGCCCCGAGGACGGTGGCGCGGTACCGGACAGGGGCACGCTGTCCTGGACCGGTTCCCCGTCCAGAGCCCACACGGTGTGGTCGTCCGCGTGCAGCCTGACGGTGAGCATCTGCGAGCCGGCGGGTACGTCGGCCGAGGGCAGATGATGCCGGTCGCCGTACACCCGTGCGACCTCTGCGCCGTCCAGCAGCAGACGAGCGTGGCCGCTGCCCAGGACCGCCGCCCCGCCCACGCTGTCCGGGCTGAAGCGGAATCGTCGGACGTCGAGCCGGATGTTCCATCCGTCGTGCGTATCGGCCCGGACGGTCACGGTGACGGCGGGAGCGTCCTTGGCGGGCACCTGCCGGAGCCGCTCGTGACGGCTCTTGCCCTCGGCGGGCAGCAGCGTGCCTGCCGGGCCGGAGACCGTGTCGTGGTTCGTTCCCGGCCTGTGGTGGGTGTCGGGGCGCTCCGTGCACCCGGCGGCGAGGACGAGGAGGCCGAGGATGCCGGCCGTCCCGAGCGCGCGGGCCAGTCGCCGCCCGCTCACGGCATCACCCGGGCGGTGCGGCCAGGGGCCGCCCCGGAGGAAGATCCGGCGCCGGCCGGCCGGGCCGCGGCCACCACCGCCCAGACGACCCAGACCAGCCCCAGCAGGCCGCGCGGCCACGCCGGGCCGAGCGGTGTCCACGGGATCATGAGCACCGCCTGGTCGAAGGCGTCCAGCAGGGTCAGCAGGCCGAGCATCACAGTCGTCCAGCCGAAGAGGCGATGTGTGCTCCGCAGCGCGAGTCCGGTGACGGCCCACCAGGTCCCGAGCAGCAGCAGGGCGAGCGGCGGTACCACCGTCGGGGCGAGCGCGGTCGTCTCCCCGGCGACGTCCAGGGCCAGACCGGCCGCGCCGAGCGCGGTCACCGCGGTGACCCAGCGGTTCTGGCGCAGTCTGCGCCACCACAGCAGTCCACCGACCGCCGCGAGCACGACGGCGATGCCGAGAGCGAGCTGCACCTCGATGCGTTCGATCCCGCGGGCCCCGTACCAGTCGCAGCCCACGGGCAGCCGCCGTTCCCTGACGCTGTACTCGGAGCACACCATCAGCTGTGCGACCTTCACCGGTTCACCCACGATGCGGTGCGAACCGCCGGACACCGCCCCCGCCCTGTCGCCGCACCGCGGAAGGGTGCGCGGGCTACTGCCCCGGACCTCCTGCCAGCAGTTGCCCCGCCCCTGGCCGTCCCACCAGACATCGGTCGCATTGGGGCGGGCCCTGCCGTCCTTCGTCGTGCCGAGGCGGTTGGCGTGGAAGCGGTTGTGGTGCGAGGTGTCGGCCTGCCGCGACCAGGCTTCCTCGCCGCGGACGAACGCGGGGACGGCGTTGAGGTGGAACGCGGTCCGCCGGTGTCCGTAGACCCAGTTGTCCTCGAAGACGTTCCAGTTCCCTCCCGCCACCAGGACTCCGGTGCCGGGCGGCACCGACGTCTGGGGACAGACGACGCCCCGCTCGTAGCCCCGCTCGGCGGGCGGCCGGTCGCACGTGCCGTCCTTCACATACCGGTAGTACTCCTGGTTGTTGTCGTGGATGAGGTTGCGTTCGAACCTGGCGTGGTTCTGCGGCAGGCCCGGGTGGCCGGGGAACGCACTGTCCATCGAGGCGCCGGCCATGTTGTTGTCGAACTCGTTGTCATGGGCCCAGACCGAGTCGCCGGCGGTCCCCGAGTAGCCGAGCAGGTTGTGGTGGCTGCGGCAGCCGGTGATCTCGATCGAGTAGCGCGGTACGTCGTAGCCGCGCCCGGCGTTGATGTCCGAGGCGCTGCCCGGGTAGATCCCCGAATCACCGTTCCCGTACGACTCGCAGTCGCGGTACAGGCCGTGGTCGCTGGCGAAGGTGAGGAAACCGTACTCGTCGTTCCAGCGGGTGAGTACGGTGTCGATGACGAAGCCGTCGACTCCCAGTACGTACAGCGAGTTGAAGGTGGTGCGCTGGGCGGTGAAGTTTCGGAGGTAGATGCCGTCGGAGCCGTCCGCGCGGATCGCGTTGAGCTTGCGGTAGCCGGCGTCCACGACGACGTCACGAGGGTCCGCCCCGGTGCCTTCGATCTGCAGGTCCTGCTTCCCGAGAACGGCAACGAGATTCTGGTTGTGGGGGCACTGCTTCTGCTGCGCGTAGGACAGCACCTGGTAACCCAGCGCCGCCCTGGGGGCCTTGAGCCGGGCACACCTGCCCGTCGGCTCCGGTTGCGAGGGCTCCTCCTCGTAGCGCCCGGGCAGGACGGCGATGGTCGTTCCCGGCCTGTCGGCCGCATCCACCGCCTGCTGCAGGTGCCGGAAGCCGTCACGCTCGCACCGCTCGTACAGCCGCAGGTTGCGCTCCCGCAGTGCCGCCGGGAACCGGGCGATGCGCTGCTCGAAGTCCGTCCTTCCGGTCTTGCAGACCAGCAGGTCCGGCTCACCCTCGCGGTAGACGGGTACGCTGCCCGATCCGTCGGGGAAGGCGACTTCACGTTCTTCGTGGGCCTGTGCACCCGGTGGCGCGCCCAGGAGAACCGCGCCTGCCGTGCAGAGTCCCACCAGCATTCGACGTGTCCACGTCATTCGCATGGCGTGCAAGCTAGCGCTTGTTCCGTGTACAGGGAAGGCGTCCTGTGGTCGAAGACGTCGGCGCGGCGGGGCGAGACGGCCGTGCCACCCGCCCTGCCGACACGTCCTGCGGTGACGGGCGGGCAGCCGGCGCGAGGACTGCGTCGGACCCGGGCTGCTCGTGGTGGTGGTCCCTGCACGTACCCCGCCACCACGGCGGCAGTGCGGCCGTCACGCGAGCGTCGAGGGCCCTCGGCGCCGCGGGGCGCGACGGCCGCGCCGTCCTCCCGGGGCCGCCCGCCCCGGCCGGGGCGACGAAGTCGGGCAGCGGATGCCTGAGAGAACCGGCCGGACAGCTCCGGGAGCGCCGGCCCGAGCGCGTCCACCGCCTGCTCGCCGGGACCCCCGCCTGCGACCGCCTCGTCGGTCCTGCCGGGCGCCGACCCCGCTGGACGGCTGTTCGGGCTCCATTACCGTCCGAGGGCCGGCGCCCGGCAGCATCGGGATTCGCCCCGTCGTTGCCCGCGCGCCATGGCCGTGCGTCGTTCGCCTCCCGGTGACCGCGCCCGTGGGGCCGGTTCAGGCGAAGCGCTGCTGCGCGGAGCCGTCGCAGGCGCGCAGGTGCAGCTCGCCCCGGGGAGCGGTGAGCGTCAGGCACATGTGCGTCGCCGCTTTCGGCCGGACGGTCCCCTCGACGAGGGCGAAGCGCTGGTTCTCCTGCCCGTGGCAGTTCCACAGGTGCGGGGACGCGCCGGCGGTGTAGTCGCCGCGGGGCATGTCCAGGCACCGGTCGTGCGTGAGGGCGCTGTGCAGCATGCCTTGCCCGGGGTCGTACCACCACGCCTGGTTGCGGCCGCCGTGGCAGTCCCAGCCGGCGATGTGCGAGCCGTTCGCGGTCTTCGAGCGGTACACGTCGACGCAGCCGCCGGTCGCCTCGTTGCGCAGCGGGCGGAGCATGTCGTCCCACGCGCCTTCGTAGAGCACCGGCTTGCCCGTGCTGGCCGGGTCTGCGCAGCTCGCCTCACGCCAGCCGACGGCGTGCAGTTGGGTCAGGCAGGCCGCGAAGGCGCCGTGGCCGCGGCCGTTCGGATGGAACGACTGGCGCAGGGAGTTGGCATCGGGCGGGAAGGGGTTGAGAAGGTCGACGGTCAGCCCTCGTGCCCAGGCGTTGTCCATGCACACCTCGTGTCCGTGGAAGAGGCGGGAATTGTCGAGGTAGACCGCGCCGGCGCGGCGCGCGGCCTCGCGTATTCCGCGCTCGAAGGCGGGTACGGCCGTGTTGCGGCCCCAGGCGGCGTCCGAGTCGTGGCCGGTGCATCCGCCCCACAGCTTCCCCCTGAAGCCGGGGTTGTCGTAGACGTCCGGGCCGACGGGGCTGGGGTAGCCCATGACGACCAGCTGGTAGTCGGTGTCCGCGTACCCGGCCCCGCGCATCACGGTCCGCAGATCCCGCGCGGTCCTCTCGACCTTGGGCGTCAGTGCGTCGACCCGCGCCTGCCAGCCGGGATCGTAGGTGGGTGCGCAGGGCCCCTTGAAGAGCAGCCAGCGCTTGACGCAGTCGGTCATGACGGAACCGAAACGCAGGTCGTCGTTGGCGCCGACGACCAGGAGCACCATCTTCACGGTGGTGTTCCGCGCCTTGACGGCCAGATGGTCGCTCTGGACGAGCTCGTCGGCGTGCTGCTTGGTGCCGCCGATGACGATGTGGCCCGTTCGGGCCCCGGAGCAGGCGAGGTTGTAGCTCCTGTCCGTGCCGATATGGGTGCGGTGGATCGCCGCGTCGGGGGAGCGGTGGCACCAGTTGTCGGGCCCGTCGGTGCCCCGCTCGTAGGTGCCGATGCCCTCCCCGGAGATCTCGCTGTCGCCCAGCGCGGCGATCGAGGTCAGCCGGTCGTCGAAGGGACGCTCGGCAGGGCTCCCGTACAGCGATGTCGCCTCCGCCGCCCGGATGCGCTCCAGTTCCGCCGGTAACGGCGTCGAGACGGCTACCGGGGTACCGGCCCCGTCGGCCGACGCCGTGCCCGCCAAGCCGCCGAGAACGGTCATCGACGCGACGACGACCGCGAGTGCGCGTCTGAGCCTGTGTCTTCTGCGGTACATGCCCGCCTCCTGACAGTTGAGGGTTGCCCCTGGCTACTTACGGGTGCGTGGAGCGGCTGGGAACACCGGGAACAGGACAAAGAAGGCCGATTCGAACCCGCGCCCTCCGCCTGTGCGTTCCGCAGACCCCGAGAGGACGGCAGCGCGTTGCGCCCTCGGGCCGTCCGGATCCCACGGTCGCCGCCGACAACCGGCCGCCCTGCCCCGGCCACCCTCCCCGCGTGGTGGCCGGCCCTTGCGGTCTCCGGCAGGTCGCCGTCCGAGTCGGAGCGGGTGGACGTCAACACCCCGCGCACGTACCGCAGGCCCTCGCCGATCTCCTCATAGTCGGCGGGCCTTGGGGCGAGCCGCCTGGGCGGGTTCGGCGGTCTGGATACGGACGGTGCATCCGGCGCTGATCAGGAAGGAGGCGACGTCGCCGATCAGGGCCCGGGCGGGGCCGAGCAGCGCGGTCAGCGCAGCGCCGAGGTGGCTTCCGGCGGTCGCGGCGATCGCGAGCAGCGCGCCCACCCGGCTGTTGCTCCGCTGGATCAAGGACCGGTCGACGAGGCTGGGCAGAAGGCTGATGGCCGCCGCGTCGTGCAGGACGCTCGCCGCCCTCTGGACCACGGCGACGATCACGAGCTGCGCCAGGGCCAGCGCTCCCAGCGCGCCCGCCACGGGCACCGTGGCGAGCGCTGCGGCGCCGACCAGGTCACTGGTGATCATCTGCCGGCGCTTGGAGTGCCGGTCGGCGAGGGCGCCGGCGTGCAGGGCGAGCAGCGCGGGCGGGAGCTGCCCGAGGACGCCAGCCACGCCACCTGGGCGGTCGTGGCGCCCAGGTGGAGCACGGCGAGCACCGGCAGCGCCATCTGGGTGATCGAGCTGCCGGCCACGCTCGCGGTCTGGCCGGTCAGGTACCGGCGGAAGTCCCGGTGCCGCCACAACGAGGCGCCGGGGACGGAGGGGGTCTCAGCGCAGGACGTCACGGAGCGCCTCCTCGCCTCGTCCAGGCGCTCCCACAGCATGCCTGCGGCCTCGTGCCGCGCACGCCCGTACGCCTCCAGCGCCGGGGTGACCGCGGCGGGATCGTTCAGTGGTTCGGACCGGGGACAGACCGAGCAGGCCAGGTACCCGGCGGTCACGCGCGGCAAGGCGAGGAGGGTGCCGTCGGGTGGGCGTCAACGGCACGGGCCAGGCCCGGGATCCATTCGTCCGGGCGGGCCAGGACGGTGCGCGGTCCGCACGATCCGGCCGAACTCCCAGGCGGCACTGCGATGCGACGGGGGCCGGAAGTCGATCACTGCGGCGACCGCCCCGCCGCGCAGCAGCAGGTTGGGCGAGGCGAGGTCCCCGTGCACGACCTGCGCCGTCAGCGTGCGGGGCAGCTTCTCCAGGCGGGCCGCCACCTCGGGAAGGGCGACATGACGCTGCTTCGCGGTCCGGGCGCATCAGGCGGCGAACCCTCCCCATGGCGGCGGTGCGGCGGCCCAGCGGGCGAGGAGTTCCTCCAGCCGCCGCCTGGCCCGCGCGGCGTCGCACACTGCGCGGGCCGCGACAGGGTGCGGCGGTCCGACGGGGTGGCTGGCCAGGGCCCGGTGCAGACGGCCCACGGTCTCGCCGACCGCTGCCCATCGGCCGCCGGACAGCCCGCCCTCGGCCGTCTCCGCGTCCGCGATGTACTGGGTCACGGACACCGACAGTCCTCCGGCCGACGCGATCATCTCGCCGGTCACCGTGCGCCGCACGGCCGGTACCGACACCCCGGCTCGTCTCGCCGCCTCACCCAGGGCCAGGGCCTGACGTTCCCGGTCCATGTCCATGTTGGTGCCACGGGGGTACGCCTTCACGAACCACCGCCCGCCCTCACGGTCTTCGGCTAGGTAGTTGCGGGTCGCCGTTCCCGCCGGGCCCTGGCTGACCGACGTCGGCGCGATCCGATTCAGCAGCGCCAGGATCCCGGCCACGACCATCGCCTCGGCCTCGCTGCTTATCTCGGTACCCCCGTCGCCAGGGCAGCCCTGCCGGCGGCGCCGGGCCGGGCACCCGGCCCGGGCCTGCGGCTGGTAGGTGTGCGCACTCCGTTCACCAGTCCATCTGCGAAAAGGCAGGGCCCTCGGCGATGCTGCTGATGGCCGTCCGGGTGTAGGAGACGAGCCGGTCCGGAAGCTCGTGCGGCGGTCGCTTGGGGTGGTGGGTGGTTGATGAGCGAGTCGATGTCGTCGTGCGGCCGTGTGTTCAGCTCGTGCGGGCGTGTTTTGGTGAAGTGTTTCTGAGGGCTGTGTTCGGGGTGCTGGGCGTGTTCGGGGCTGGGTGGGGTGGGTGGTGTGTGGGGTGGTTATGTGCGGAGCGCGGTGAAGGTGGTGGTTGCTGTGGTGGCGAGGGTGAGGACTGCGGTGAAGGTGGTGGCGGCGCGGGTGAGGGCGGTGGGGTAGGTGGCGCCGTCGAGGCGGGCGAGTTTGCCTGCGCCGGCGGCGGCGAGTAGTGCGACGATGATGACGAGGGCGGTGGTGAGCAGGGCGACAGCGAGGTTCACGTTCGGGCTCCCGGCATGCGATTGGGCGTTGACGGGGACGAATCTCGTGGAAGCGGTGTTCGCCATGGTGCGTCCGGACGAAGATGAACAGTGGCGGACACGTCACCATCTCGGGGGCGGGAGCAGGTGCACGAGAAGAACCACACGCCGGGTTCGGCGCTGGCCGAGTTACGCGCACGGCTGGAGACCGGGCGGGTGCGGATGCGGTTGAACCAGACCCAGCTCGCCGCGCGGGCCGGGCTGAGCCGCGGAACCGTGCACAAGGCGTTCAAGGCCGGTGAGCCGGTGCCGACGACGGACACGGTGGCGGCGTTGGCCCGCGCGTTGGGGCTGCCGGTGGGCGAGTTGCTGGCGCTGCGGCGGACCGCGGCCGGCGACGGGGACGGGGACCGGTCGGGGCCGGGCAGGCCGGTCGGTGAGTGGGATCCGTATGCGCTGGAGGTCCATCTCGCCGGCACGATCCTGGAGAGTGCTGGTGGGGTGGAGCGGCGGGTGCTGCCCGGGTACGTGGCCCGTGAGCACGACCGGCTGCTGGCCGAGGCCGTCCAGGGCGCGGAAGCGGGGCGGAGTCGGATGTTGGTGTTGGTGGGGGAGTCGTCGACGGGTAAGACGCGGGCCTGCTGGGAGGCCGTGCAGCCACTCGCTTCAGCGGGGTGGTGGTTGTGGCACCCGTACGATCCGACCCGCGCGGAGGCGGCGTTGGAGGAGTTGCATCGGGTCGGGTCGCGGACGGTGGTGTGGCTGAACGAGGCCCAGCACTACCTCGGCGACCCACACGCGGGGGAGCGTATCGCGGCCGCGGTCCATACCCTGCTCGTCCAACCCGAGCGCGGGCCGGTCCTGGTCCTGGGCACCCTCTGGCCCGACTACGCCGCCCAGTACACGTCCCTCCCCCCACCGGAGGCGCCGGATCCGTATAGCCGGGTCAGGGAACTGCTCGCCGGGCGCATCGTGCACGTCCCTGCCGCCTTCGACCCGGCGGCCCTGGCGAAGGCGACCGCGCTGGCCGAGGCCGGCGACCGGCTGCTGGCCGACGCCCTCACCCGCGCCCGTAGCGACGGACGCCTGACCCAGGACCTCGCCGGCGCCCCCGAACTCCTGCACCGCTACGACACCGCAAGCCCGGCCGCCCGCGCACTCCTGGACGCCGCGATGGACGCCCGCCGCCTCGGCGTCGGCCCTCACCTTCCGCAGGCCTTCCTCACCGACGCCGCCCCCGACTACCTCACCGACACCGACTACGACCAACTCACCGACGACTGGGCCGAACGCGCCTACGCTGAACTCGCCAAGCCCGTCCACGGCAAACACGCCCCCCTACGCCGGGTCACACCCCGCCCGCAACGACGCCCACCCGGCCCCACGCCTGCCGACAGCCCCACACCACAGACAACGGGGCCGGTGTTCCGGCTCGCCGACTACCTCGAACAACACGGCCGCACCACCCGACCCCACCTCTGCCCACCCGCATCCTTCTGGCACGCCGCCCACACCCACCTCACCCACCCCGACGACCTCCACAACCTCACCGAAGCCGCCAAGGCCCGGCACCGTCTGCAATGGGCCCACCACCTCCAGCGCCGTGCCGCCGACCACGGCAGCACCCACGCACTGGAACACCTGGCCGGTTTGCGGGAGGAGGCCGGGGACAGAGTGGGGGCCGAGGCGCTGTACCGGGAGGCTGCCGACCACGGCAGCACCCACGCCCTGGTCGCCCTGGGCCGGCGGCGGCTGGAGGCTGGGGACGGGGCGGGGGCTGAGGCGCTGTACCGGGAGGCTGCCGCCCGCGGCAGCACCTATGCCCTGGTCGTCGCGGCCCGGCTGCGGGAGCGGGCCGGGGACAGGGCGGGTGCCGAGGCCCTGGCCCGGGAAGCCGCTGCCCGGGGCGACACCGGCGCCCTGGTCGTCGTGGCCCGGCTGCGGGAGGAGGCTGGGGACGGGGCGGGGGCTGAGGCGCTGTACCGGGAGGCTGCCGACCACGGCAGCAGAGATGCTCCGTTCCTCCTGGCCATGATGCGGGAGGAGGCCGGGGACCGAGAAGGCGCCGAACGCCTGGCGAGGCAGGCCGACGAGTACGGCGACGGCCGCACACTGGTCGCCTTGGCCGTGACACGGGAGCGGTCCGGGGACCGAGAAGGCGCCCAACACTTGTACCAGCAGGCCGTCGAGTGCGGCCACAGCCGCGCTCTCGTCCCCTGGGCCGTAATGCGCGAGGAGGCTGGTGATCGGGAGGGTGCCGAGTTCCTAGCGAGGCAGGCCGCCAACCATGGTTGCACCGACACTCCGGTTTTCCTGGTTCAAAGGCGGCTGGAGGCCGGGGACTGGGAAAGTGCCGACAGAATGTGCCAGTTGGCCGTCGACCATGGTGAACCGGACGCTCTCATGCGTCTGGCTCGGATGCGGGAGCAGGCCGGTGATCGGGAGGGCGCCGAGTTCCTAGCGAGGCATGCCTACGATCATGGTGACCCAGATGCCCGACTCTTCCTGGCCTGGATGCGGGAGCGGGCCGGGGATGCTGTTGGGGCCGAGGCCCTGTTCCGGGAAGCAGCTGAACGCGGTAGCACCCAAGCCCTGGAAGGTCTGGCCAACATGCGGGAGGAGGCTGGGGACTGGCCGGGGGCCGAGGTCCTGTACAGGAAAGCCGCCGACCGCGGCTATGAAGCGAGTACGGCTCTGAAGAAGTTGTGGCCGTTCGGTTTGGATCCGGACGGTACGCCGACACCGCCGTGGCAGGACGGGGCGGCGGGAGGGTGAACGCTCTGCGGGAGCCGGTCGAGGCGCGGCCGTGGCGCCCCGAGGGTGGGCCCCCGCCGACGGTGCGGACCTTGGCCCCCGGGGGACCGCTCGACGCTCAAGGTCTGGTCCCACGGGGCCTGGCGGTATGCCCCGGTCCGGGCCCGGCAGGACTTCCCGGACGGCCGTGTCGTCTACCAGGTCGATATCGACCTCCGCGGTGACACCTCAGTGACGACCCGGTCCTACGCATGGCCGCAGCCGGGCCTGCGCAGGGAGCACGGCACCCGCACGCCGGGGTGAGGTGAAGCCGGCTGGAGCTGCGGCCCCGGCCTTCTAGATCCAACAGTCCTGACCTGGGGCGTGAGGAACAGGGGGCAACTACCTGGCCGGGTGAGGAAGCCCCTGCTCTGGCTGGTGAGTAGGAACCATCCCTAGGTTGCTTCACCGGTCCGCCGGGGACCGACTGGGCAGAGCCACCCACAGTCGGACGGTACTGTCCTGGCCCGCGCTGGCGAGGACAGCGTCGTCGGGGGAGAAGGCCACTGCGAAGACCGTGCCAGTGTGTCCGGTGAGCGGAATGCCGACAGGCTGCCCGGTGGCCGGGTCCCACAGCCGAACAGTGCCTTCGTCATGGCCGCTGGCGAGAAGAGTGCCGTTCGGGGAGAACGCCATCGCGGAGACCTGGTTGGTCTGCCGGGCGAGAGGGTCGCCGACAGGCTGGCCGCTGCCGGCGTTCCACAGTCGTGCGGTGCCGTCCACGCCGGCGGTGGCGAGGAGGGCGCCGTTGGGGGAGAAGGCCGCGGTGTGGACTGGGCCGGTGCGTCGGGTGAGGGGGTTGCCGACAGGCTGGCCGCTGCCGGCGTTCCACAGTCGTGCGGTGCCGTCCACGCCGGCGGTGGCGAGGAGGGTGCCGTTGGGGGAGAAGGCCACTGCGAGGGCGAGCGTGTCGTGTTCGGCGAGGGGGTTGCCGACAGGCTGGCCGGTGGCGGGGTCCCACAGCCGTACGGTGGCGTCGCGGCTGGTGGTGGCGAGAAGGCGGCTGTCGGGGGAGAAGGCCGCGGTGTGGACTGGGCCGGTGTGTCCGGTGAGGGGGTTGCCGACAGGCTGGCCGGTGGCGGGGTCCCACAGCCGTACGGTGCCGTCCACGCCGGCGGTAGCGAGAAGGCGGCTGTCGGGGGAGAAGGCCGCGGTGTGGACTGGGCCGGTGTGTCCGGTGAGGGGGTTGCCGACAGGCTGGCCGGTGGCGGGGTCCCACAGCCCTAC
>NZ_JBIDBN010000003.1:0-18703 GCF_043203115.1 Streptomyces sp. NPDC048001 | reverse complement strand
CCGTACGGTGCCGTCCACGCCGGCGGTAGCGAGAAGGCGGCTGTCGGGGGAGAAGGCCACCGCAGGGGTCGAGCTACCCGTTTCGAGGGCGGGAAGCATCACCCGGTGTCCTTGCTGTACTGCATACAGCATGGCTCGTTCCGCTAGAGACCCGGCCGATACCGGTCGCGACAGCCCTCTCTGCTTGTGCAGGTGGACCTTGCCGTCTCGGTCGGCGATGGCAAGGAGGGTGCCGTCGGGGGAGAACGCCACCGCGTTGACCATCTCGATGTGTCCTGTGAGGAGTTCGCCGATGGGTTGGCGGGTGGTGGGGTCCCAAAACCGGACCATGTTGTATCGGGCGGCGGTGGCGAGGAGGGTGCCGTCGGGGGAGAACGCCACCGCGTTGACCCTGTCGATGTGCCCGGTGAGAGGAGGGCCGATGGGTTGGCGGGTGGTGGGGTTCCACAGTCGTACGGTGCCGTCCATGCCGGCGGTGGCGAGGAGGGTGCCGTCGGGGGAGAACGCCACCGCGTTGACGTCGCCGTTGTGTCCGGTGAGGGGTTCGCCGATGGGTAGGTGGGTGGCGGGGTCCCGCAGCCGCAAGGTGTGATTGCCTTCGGCGGTGGCGAGGAGGGTGCCGTCGGGGGAGAACGCCACCGCGTTGACGTCGCCGTTGTGTCCGGTGAGGGGTTCGCCGATGAGCTGGCCGGTGGCGATGTCCCACAGCCATAAGGTGCCATTGCCGTCGCCGCTGGCGAGGAGGCGGCTGTCGGGGGAGAACGCCACCGTGAGGACCGAGGCGCTGTGGGCGAAGGACTGATACGTGAGGAATAGCCCCGTCTCTTGCTCGTCTGAGACGGGTGCGGGCAGCCTCGCGTGATTCGGCTCAGCTGCGGGCGGTTTGAGCGGTAGCTCCTTCTCCACAGTCTTCACTTCAGAGGCAGGCGGTAGCGGCGCCGCGACGTTCTGGTTCCGTGGTGGCCTGGCCTCGGTGATCGCCGTCCACCGCTCGTACCACTCGTCCAACGCGGAATCCCCATACGCTGGGGGAGCGCACGCCCTGCCGAACCTGTCCCACGACAGCAGGGTCCGCACAAGCCACATCAGCTTGTCCTGGCCGACGTAGCGACCGCCGAAAGCGACGCTCTGCGTAGAGATCGGCAACGAAACCTTCTCTTCGGCAAACAGCTTCTTGGCCCTGGCTTCGATCACCCGCAGCGACGGATTGCCTTGCTGAACCCTCAGCCGCCTCAGGCGTTGCCCTTGCTCCCGCAACAGTTCCTCGTATGCACCCACGGCTGCTGCCTCACCCCGCTCCGCCATCCCCAGCTGGCTCCCCACTGTGCTGTGGGGAGCCAGGCTAGAGGCCCATCGGCTGAACAGCACCGAACTTGCTGGAACAGCCCCGAACAGCGATGTGGGAGATCGGGATGTTCCGCCGTACGCCGCCGTTGTACAGCGATGCCAGCCAGATGATCGGAATTCTTCGGGGTTGTTCGATAAGCCCAGTTCACGGTCCCGGGCATTGCACATTCGAGACATGACCACGCATCAGAACCCGCAGTCCGCCGCCTCGTCACCCGACGGGTCCGCCACACAGCCGTTCCTCTCCCTGCACACCACCGTCGTCCTGCTCACCGCGCTCGTGATCGGTCTCGTCATAGGCGGCCTCACCTTCCTCACTGGCGCCCCCGTAGCCGCCGCCGTCATCGCCGGACTCACCAGTGCCGGTGCCAGCACCCCCGCCCTGCGCACCCTCATCCAGTAGGCCCGCCATCCGTTGGTCAGCCGCTGGATCTGGACCTGATCACCGAAGGGAGCGTTCTGTGGCCGAAGGCGTCTGCAGGGGTAGCTGGAAGCAGAACGTGCACGGGTACAAGGCGACCCACCACGGCAAGGGGCCCGGCGGAACGATCGTCGTCACCAGGACCACGCCGTGGCAACGGTCAAGCGACGGCCTCGGTGCCGTCGACCGCCACGGCCGTCTGGGCGGCCGGCTCTCAGCCCCTGTGGGAACTCCTGAGGAGGGCGGGCGCCCCACCACCCCGTCGACCGACCACACTCTCCTGACACATCAGGGGGATGGTCAGCTGGCTTTCTTCGGACGCGCGGCCGCCGTCTTCTTCTTCGTGGTCGTCTTCTTGGCCGCGGGCTTCTTCTTGGTGGGCAGGTTGTGGACGTCGGCGTCGTCGTCCGTTTCGCCGCGGGCCTCTTTCGCCGCGGTGACGGAGGCGTTGAGGGCGGCCATGAGGTCCACGACCTCCCCGCCCGTCGCCTGTTCGCTGTCCTCGGCGGCCGGAGGCTCTTTGCCCGCGGCTTTGGCGGCGATGACTTCTTCCAGGGCGTCGCGGTAGCGGTCGGACAGAGCGGGCAGGTGCTCTTCGGTCATGGTGTCCATGAGGGCGAGCGCGCCGGTGATCTCGTCCACGGACAGCTCGACCTCGCCGGGCGCCAGGGTCTCGGGGGAGCGGACCTCGTCGGGCCAGTGCATCGTGTGCAGGACCAGGGCATCCTCTTTGACCTGGAGCAGTCCGAGGCGCTCGCGGCCGCGGAGGGCGAACTTCGCCACGGCGACCTTGGCCGACCTGCCGAGCGCCTTGCGGAGCAGGACGTACGGCTTGCCGGCGACCTGGCCGTCGGGCTGGAGGTAGTAGGAGGTGCCGATGCGCACCGGGTCGATCGAGGCCGCGGGCACGAAGGCGACGATCTCGATCGCCTTCGCGGTGGGGAGCGGCATCTCGGCCAGGTCCTCGTCCGTGACCGCGACGATCGTGTCCTTGGAGACCTCGTAGCCCTTGCCGATCTCGTCGTCCCGCAGCTGCTTGCCGTCCAGCTCGCAGATCTTGCGGTAGCGGATCCGGCCGCCGTCCTCGGTATGCACCTGCCGGAAGCTGATCGCATGGGACTCGGTCGCGGGCACGACCTTGATCGGGATCGTCACGAGCCCGAAGGACACCGCACCGGACCAGATCGGACGGGGCGTACACACCTCCACCACGAGCCCCCACCGAGGGCGAGGTAGTCGTTCGAGACCACCTCCACGAGCTTGCCCTCGTCGGCCGGTCGGGGGCGGTGGCGGAGCGCGTCGAGCATCTCAGCGCCCACGTAGTCCTGAAGATCGTTCGTCACGGCAGTGGAGATCCACCAGCGGTCGTGATCGTGGCAGGCCGCGCTCGGCCGAACGACTGAACCAGCTGGGCCTTTCACCGCCGCGAGCGATGCGAGACGCGTCCTCATTGACGCTCTGCAGGGGCCTGCGAGCCTTTGCTTCGTGGAGTCTGCCTCGGCAAGCACCGGGGCGGAGCCCTGTCCTGCTGTACTGCGTGTGGCAGAGAGGTGTCGTGCGGCGGACAGGCCTGGCCGGTTTCCGTGAGGTCTGGCGGACGGTCAGCTCTTGGTGCAGAGCGCGGCGGTGGTGGAGTCCGAGCCGTAGGTCTCGGTGTACCAGCCGCTGGCCGGGGCGGCTGAGCCTGGCCGGACCGACGCCCGAGCTCTTTGCGGTGCCGGAAGGGGTGTCCCTGAGCGACACCGAGCGGGCGGCAGCGCAGGAGGCCCATCGCCTCACCACGGCATCGGGCGAGTTCTACTACGACGGCACGGGCCTGGCCTGCGTAGCGGGCATCGACGCGGCCGAGGCGGTGCGCCGTCTTCAGGCGCCCCCGGTAGCGGACGGCGAACTCCTCGACGTGCTGACTGAGCTGCTGGAGGACCCCTACGCCTACGACATGGACGAAAGCCTGCACATCGTCGGCGTGACATCCGTGCCGGGCGGCTGCGTCGTCACCCAGCCCTGGGGATACGCGCCGCAGATGCCGGGCGTGCTGGCCCGGCTGTCCGCCGGCACCCTCTGCTACGGCCTCTACGCCAATCCCAAGAGCGGCAACCAGGGCAGCATCGCCCGCCATGGAACGATCGAAGACTCAGACCTGCACCCCGGCGGAGGACCGGACGAGAACGACACTGCCGAGCAGGTGCTGGCCTCCTACCTCTACCAGCACAACGCCGTCGCCTACGCCTGCGCCTTCGTAGGCCTGCGCCCGACCGACAGGCGCGCCGTGACCGGACCGCCCGACGTGTGGGTCGAACTGCCCCGCCGCGACTACTGGAGCCACTGACTCGAAAGAAGAGCTGACATGAGGGTGGTGGAATCGCCGCGCCCCGGCGAGGTGCCCACCACGGTCACCCCGGGCGGGCATCACTGCGTGAAGAACCGCGTGCTGCTGGGAGGCAGTGGAGCGGAGGCCACGTGGGGCCGGTTGTTCTTGTCGCGCTCGGAGCTCACGGCACTGGCGGTGCTGCTGACTGACCGGTTCGGGTGGAATCTGTCCGTCTACGACTGCCTGCCGGCCCTGACCCGGGCGCCGTCGGTCGGCGAGACAGCCTCGGTGACCTACCAGCTGCAGATCGAGAAGCGCCGCAAGGGCCGCGGACACTGGTTCTCCACGGAGAACATCACCGACTCCGGGGCCGACTCCCCGGGACGGCTGATCACCCAGGCTCTGGAGGCCACCGCGCACGGCCGGGCACTGGCCGCACGCCTCGATCCAGGCATACGGCTGCTGATGGTCGCGCGGATGCACTACCCCACGCGCCGGCACCAGCACACGGAGCGGCCCCGGCCGGTGGGCCCCCTGGCCTTCGGTGTCGGCCACGGCGATGCGCAGTGGTGGGCGCAACGGCACGGGCTGGGTGGAGCTCCGTTCAGGCGCGCCCGACGCACGACCGTGACGCGCGAGGGCCGTCCCCTTCGGCACTCCTCAGGCACGCATCAAAGCGTCTACGTGCTCCCCGACGAGCAGGTGCAACGGGCCTCGCAGAGCGTCTTCGAGGCTGGCGCCCGCGAGGCCCTCGCCCAGGCCCGGGCGGTGGTGTTCGCCGGCCACGTCGCGGGCGCGCCGGATCCTGCCCACCAGCAGACGGTGACGGCGGACTGCGCGGACGAGACGTCCAGTCCTTGGCCTGGCCCGGAGGGCGGCTGCGCCGCAGACTTTCTGCTCTGCCTGGCCTGCCCCAACGCCCGTGTCCACCCCGGGCATCATCCCCGGCTCGCCCACCTGCACCAGGTGCTGCAGAGCCTGCGATCTCCTCTGCCCGATGGCACGTGGCAGGAACGATGGGGCGAGCACGTACTGCGGCTCGATGACCTGCGCGACAAGGTCGGGCCGACGGCCTGGACAGCGGCCCTGGCCCGGGTGGCCGACGCTGACCGCACTCTGGTTCACCTCCTGGTGAAGGGAGAACTCACCCCGTGACCAACGGCGCGACTGCTGAGCTCGACCCGTACGTGCTGTCCATGCCCAGCCCGGACAGCCCCGTGGTGCTGCCTGAGTGGATCAGCCCGGGCAATACGCACCCGAACTCCCGCTACCAGGACCTCATCTGGTCCGTGGCCCCGCTCATCGACAACCCCGGCACGATCCCGTACGAGACGAGACGGAGAACCCCCCAGTATGTCGTCCCTCCCGCGCGCTCGAAGCCGGTTCGGCCAGCGCACCCTGTTACTGACGACCGCCGCCGTGCCGCTGACCGGCTGGGCGGTCCACGCCGTCGCCCTGCACCGGCAGCTCGCCGCCACCCGCCGTGATCCGCTGACCGGCCTGCTGCGCCGCGACGCCTACACCGCCCGCGCCCGCCGGCTCCTGGCCCGCCACGGCGACGTGGCTGTGGTCATGGTCGACGCCGACCGGTTCAAGGCCATCAACGACCGGCTCGGGCACGCGGCGGGCGACACCGTCCTCGCGTCGATCGCGGCCCGCCTCACGTCCTGGGCGGGCCCGCGCGCTGCGGTCGGCCGGCTCGGAGGCAACGAGTTCGCCGTCGTCCTTCAGCTGCCCGCCGACCTCCGCGCGCTCCGCCTGGAGCAGCTGGTCCGGATGCTGCACACCCCGGTCACCCTGGACGACGGCCGCACCGTCGACATCGCCGCCTCGGTCGGCGCCGCCACCCCGGACGTGATCGGCTCCCGCGACCTGTCCGCGTTGCAGCGGTCCGCCGACGCCGCCCTGTACGACGGCAAGCACTCCGGCCGGGCGGCCCTGGCGACCGCCGCGCACGCCACCGTGCCGTCCGTCAACGGGCGCCGCGCGGGCAGGCCCGGCACGGCCGTGTGGGGGCGAGCGGCATGAGCACCGCGACCCTTCCGCCGACGGGCGACTGGATCCGCAGCACTAGCGTCAAGCAGCCGCACGCCGCCGCCATCCTCACCGGCGCCAAGACGATCGAGAACAGGCCCCGGACGTGGTCGTGGCGCGGCTGGCTGCTGCTGCACACGAGCCAGCAGATCGACCGCCCCGCCCTGCGCGTGCCGCTGATCGCCCGCACGGTCCGCTGCCGCGACCTGACCACCGGCGCGGTGATCGGCGTCGCCCGGCTGACCGGCTGCCACCAGGACCCGGACGGCTCCCCGCCCTGCACCGAGTGGGCGCAGCCCGGGGCGTGGCATCTGGAGGTCAGCGACGTCCAGGCCCTCGCCCTGCCGATCCCGGCGCGCGGGCAGCTCGGCCCCTGGCGGCCCACCGAGGATCTGGTCGACCATATCCTCCAGCAGCTCCCGCATCTGCGGCCGTGACCAGCCGACGCCGCCACCCGCGCGCGGTGCCCGCACAACCGGACCAACCCGCGGCGCCGGTCCAGCTCCTGAACTGGCGACCCTCCTCGCACTTCGGGCCGCCCGCCCCGTGCGTGCTGTGCGGCACCACCACCCCGCTGAGGTCCCACGCCAAAGAGCCCGCTCACAAGATCTGCGCGGAGCTCTGGAACGCGGCGCACCCCGGCGAGATGCGGTTCGTCTCCGACCCGCCCAAAGGCGGCCAGACGACCGACCACGCCTGAACCCCTCCAGACGGAGGCCCCCATGAGCAGCAACCAGCCCGACGTCGACCGCGCCCTCGCCTACCCCGAGCCGCCGGCCTCCCCGCTCTGGTACCGCCACGGCGCCAAGGCCCGCCCGCTCACCGATGCACAGCGCCAACGCAACCGCGAGCTCCTGGTCCTCGCGCAGCCCACCCGACCCCGCGCTCCCCGCACCACCGAGAATCTGGCGGAGGCAAGCTGATGAACCCCCAGACGCACCTGGCCATAGACGGCTACGTCGACGCGCTCCCTGCCCACGGCACCAGCTGGGGCACCGTCCGCTTCGACCTGATCCACTTCCCCACCGACGCAGACAGCCTCGCCCCCGACACCCCGGACACGGTGTACGCCTGCACCACCGGCGACCCGCGCATCACCGACGTCCTGCTGTGCGAGATCCAGCCCGGCGACCTCGTGCGCGTCACCGGCACCCTGGCCCCGCCCGACGACCCCGAGAAGCCCGCCCACTTCACCGTCGACGGCCTCGAAGTCCTCGAGGCCGCCCCGGCCCCCGTGGTCTACGGCCTCGTGCTGGAGCGGTTCGGGAATGACGCCGTCGTCTTCGACGCCGACCGCGACCAAGTCCCGGTCTTCACCACCTCCGGCCGCTGGGTCGGCGAGGCCGCCACCGCCGAAACGATCAGCGACCTCATCAACGCCTACGAATGTCCTTTGACAATGAAGTTAGTCCGGCGGGGTGGTGCTGAGCTGGGCGGACTGGATTGAGTGGCATAGCACGGTGTCGATGAACGTGGTCGCTCCGGCCTGGGAGGTTGGGGCTCAGCGTGGGGTGAGTCGGGCGACCGTTCCGATCTCCAGGGCTGTCCAGATCGCTCCGTCCGGTCCCAGGGTGATGCCGTGTGGTTCGGAGGACGGGCTGGGGAGGTCGTGTTCGTCGATTCGGCCGTCGGTGGTGATCCGGCCGATGCGGTTGGCTCCCCATTCGGTGAACCAGCAGTTTCCGTCGGCGTCGGCGGCTATGGCGTGCGGGCGTGACGCGGGGTCGGGCAGGGCGAATTCGTCGATCTTTCCGTCCTGTGTGATCCGCCCGATCTGACCGGCACTGATCTCGACGAACCACATGGCTCCATCGGCGCCGGCGGTGATACCGACCGGGGCGGCGGCTGGTGTGGGTAGGGGGTGGACTGCGACGTGACCGTCGAGTCCGATGGCGCCGATCGCGTTCGCCTGGTTCATCGTGAACCACAGTCGGCCGTCCGGGCCGGTGGCGATGGCTGAGGGGAAGGCTCCCGAGAGCGGGATTGGCAACTCGGTGACGTGGCCGTCGGGTGTGATGCGGCCGATGCGGTCGGCGCTTGCTTCGGTGAACCACAGGGCGTCGTCGGGGCCGGCGGTGATGCCGAAGGGTCCGGCATCCGGCGTCGGCAGCGGGAACGAGGTGATGTTCCCGGTCGTGGTGATGCGTCCGATCCGGTGGCTGCGGAATTCGGTGAACCACAGCGCGTCATCGGGCCCTGTGGTGATGGTCGACGGTCCGCTGGAAGCGGATTCGAGCTGGTAGGTGGTGACGTCGCCGTCGGGTGTGACCCGGCCGATCTGTCCGTGGTGGACCATGGTGAACCACAGCGCGCTGTCGGGGCCGCAGGTGATTCCGTAGGGGCCTGCGTCCCTGCCGGACACGGGGAATTCTGCGATCGGAGAGGTCGGACGGCGCGGCATAGGGCGGGTTCCTTCATCGGCGGGCGGGGTGGAGTTCGGCGACTGCGGATGCTATCTGGAGCGCTTCTTGACCGCCTCTGGTTAATGCTGCTGCGCGATGCAGTCGGGGCACTTGGGTGCTGGGTGCTGTCTCAAGCGGATCTGACCTGGCGGGACCGGAAGTAGGCGTTGATGGAGGAGTAGGACACGGAGATGATGTCGTGGTCGTCCATGAGCCAGGTCCAGTCCTCTCTGAGGTCGAGGTGTTCGGCGAGTATGGCGTCGATCAGGGCCCGGGCGGAGTCGTTGATGGCGGAGGCGGGCCGTCTGGTCGGCGGCCGCCTCCTGTGGGGGCCCTTCCTGGACTTGTAGGTGCTCGGTGTCGGCATGTCCAGGATCGTGCGTATGGTCCGGGACGGGAGCTGGTGGCGTCTGGACAGCTCACGGATGGTTGCATTTCCGGTCTGGGCGGTCTCGCGGATACGGAGTGCCAGGTCAGGGCGGTCGGCCAGGGGGGATGGTCCGGGGGTAGCGGACGTTCGGCTTGGTGCGTCGTCGTGGCGACGCGACGTCGGCCAGGGCTCGTTGCAGTGTGCGTTCTGGGTGGCCGGAGACTGTGGCGAGGCGGGAGAGGGCGGGTTTGCCGAACCAGAATGGTGGGCCGCAGAGGAAGCGGTGCAGGTAGCTGGGCTTGAGGTGGTTGGTGCGGGCCAGGCGGCGAATGTAGGAGTCAGTTGTCTCTCCGAGCCGTGGCGAAACCCTGATGGGAAGCCGCGCGGGGCGGTCTGACGGCGTGACGGTCACGGGCGGGCTGGCTTTTCGGACGGGGATGCTGAGATTTCTGCAGCGTGGTCCAAGGGGATCGCGTTGATCAGTTCCTTCGTCACACGTGGGCGCCGATCATGCCGTCGGTCCGGTCGTGAAGGTAACGGTCCAGCTTGGCCAGGCTTCCGGGTGGGTGGTCGTGCAGGAGCAGCGTCTCCTCCATCGTTGCGACCAGTCCCTTCCACTCGTCGGCGTAGGGGAATGGGCGGGTGGGAACGAGAGTGAAGCGCCCTGCGATCTGGGCGCCCCGCGTGCCGGCCAGGAGTTCACTGCTCTCCAGGCCGATGCCCGCGTAGACGAACGTGGCGGGGATGCGCTCGGAGAAGTACTTCAGGGTGTCTGAGAGGGCGTTAAGTCCCGTTCCTGATGCTCAGGTTCGTGCCTCTCTCCCGCGTCCTCCGCGGTCTTCATTACGCCGTAATGAGACTCATCCGTCGACGCTGCGGCCTCAGCTTCGGCTTCCCGCTCCCCCGCAGTCGGCGCAGACGACTGCGCCGGTGCCGGTACTCGTTTGGCCGCTGTCTTCTTCGCCTTCAGGTGCTCCAGGTGCGTGGCCTGCTCGTCGGGCTTCTTGTTCCCGACCCGCCGCAGGAGCTCAGCGGGCTCCTCGCCGGAGAGCAGCTTCTCCTTCAGCTCCGGGGTGAGCCCGAGCAGAGCGAGACGCTGCGAGACCCATCCCTGAGATCGGTGCAGCCGAGTCGCGAGAGCGTCCTGTGTCCCGACCACCTGCAGCAGCTGCTGCAAGGCACGGGCTTCATTACGCCGTAATGAAGACTAGGCATCGATGGCGGAGTGCCCCTCCCTCGCGGCGGCGGTCGATGGCCACGGCGCCTCACCAGCTCCTACCCGGCACGCGCGTCCTTGGCTGAATCTGAAGGCTTCCTCGGCCGATGAGCCGACCGGGACGCCCCCAGGAGCAGGCCGGGGTTCCGGTCGGGCGATGGAGGGGCCGGGGCCTTGCCGCGCTCGGACTCGTGCCGGGTGAGGAGGTCACCGAGGCGCAGCTGCGGAACCTGTTCGGTGAGCGGGGCCGCCACCCGTACGCGGACCGGATCGAGGCGGAGCGGCTCGCCGCGGGCGCCTCCCCGAAGCGGGCGTTCAAGGCTGGCGCACTCGGGCGCCGGGTGACGGTCACGGGGGTCGACTTCGTGTTCCGGCCGCAGCCGACGATCTACCTCCTGTGGGCGTTCGGGGATGAGGAGGCCGGGCGGGTGATCGAGGCCGCGCACGAGCGGGCGATCGAGCGGGTGCTGGAGTGGATCGAGGACGAGGTCGCGGTGATCCGGTATGGCAAGGACGGCGTCTACCGGGTGCGGCCGCCCGGCGGTCTGGTCGCCGCCCGCTTCCGCCACTACGAGGCGCGTTCCGGACGGCCCTTGCTGCATGACCATCTTCTTCTGTCGGTGAAGGGGCAGCGCTTGGACGGGAAGTGGGGCTCGATCCACACTCTGGCCCTGCACGAGAACACGGTCGCGGCCTCCGCGCTCTACAACGAGCTGGTGGCCGCTGAGGTCTGCGAGGCGCTGGGGCTGGCGACCGAGCCGCGCACCGTCACCCCGGGGCGCCGGCCGGTGATGGAGATTGCGGGGGTGCCGCACGAGCTGATCCGCTGGACTGCCCGGCGTAGCGACCAGATCGCCGCCTGCCTGGCCGAGCTGGAGCACCAGTACGTCACCGCCGTCGACGACGACGGCGAGCCGCGGTTCCTGCCCGTGGTCTCCGAGCGGGCCCGCGCCAAGCTGAACCAGATAGCTGCCCGCAAGACCCGCCTGCCCAAGAAGAAAACCCGGCCGCTCGCGCAGCTGCGCGCGGAGTGGAAGGAGAGCGCGATCCGCACCTCCAAGGTGTCCGCCGACATCATCACCAACCTCCTCGAGCACGCCCGCGCCGCAGCCGCCGCGATCCGGGCCCGGGTCGCCGCCGTGGTCGACATCGCGCTGGCGGCCGTCGACGTCACCGCGACGGTGTTCGTGATGAACGAGGGCGGCCGCTTCCACTGGCGGCACCTGCTTGCCGAAGCCCGCCGCCACCTCGCCCTGGTCCTGCGCGGCCGCCGCCGCGACCCCGGCCTGGACGAGGAGATCGTGGCCGCCGCCATCTCCACCCACTGCCTGGACATCAGCGAACCGACAACCACCATCGGCCTGCTGTCGGACTACCGCCTCTACACCGCCCGGTGGTCCCTGGCCGACCTCCCCGCCCGGCCCCGCCCACCCACTCCCGCGCCCGACCCGGACCGGCAGCCCCCGGCCGATCCCGGCGAGCCGGCTGCACTCCGGCCGCCGGGCCAGGATGCGGGGGAGTGGGAGATACCCCGCATCCCGCTCCAGTACGACCGTGCCGTCCTCGCCGGTGCGGTGGTGCGGGAGAAGCTGCGCACCACCACGACCGCCGCCGTGCGGGGCCGGGAGGAGTACGGCCCGCGGCCCGGCGAGCGGAGCCGCTGGGACTGGCCCGGCGACACACCCTAAGGTTTCACCGGGCGCTCGTGGCGATCCGCCTATTGAAAAGGCTCTGGCCAATGGTTCGACGGCGTGGGAGGCACGGAAAAGCAGTAATGGATTCCGGACCACCGGAGTATGTTGATGGGTAATCAATTCCACGTGGGTGAAGCGAGGCGAAGATGCAGGACCCTGCGGTTGTTGGTACGCGCCGATCGCGGGTCGCGGATTTCCTCCGGCAGCTCGACCCCGACATTCGTGCGGCCCTGCACTTCGACAATGCGGCGGTCATCGGTGCAGACCTGCTGATCTCGATGTGCCGGGCCCTGATGGACACGGGCAGCGACCAGCCCTGGCAAGACCGCGTGGAGTCCACCTTCAAGAAGTTCGATCTTTCCGACGTGGAAATAGGGTTCAACTATATCTTGGAGAAAATCCAGGACAAGGATGCAGCGATATCTTGGCTGAACTCTTTCAAGGGAGTGAATTACCGCGCCTTTGCGCTCCGTCTGCTGGGGGCCGGTGACTTCAGACGTCTCGAGGACGCTGTGAAAGAGGACGGCGCGATCGTAGCTCTGGCCGTGCGGCGCGGACTGCGTGGGCTGATGCCGTTCGCCGTGGCGTGGAGCGATGCCGTCAACAATATGACGGAGAACCAGCGGAAAGCCGTCTCGAAGACTGACATCCTCGGACTTGAGGTCGTGCAGATGGTCATCATGGCGGACGAGGCGTTCGGCGAGAAGTTCGTCTCCACACTCCCCATGCAGCTCACAGCCGCCACCGCCGACGACCTCGCCGGCTGGCGGCCCGACGACATGACGGAGATCGTCTCCACCATCCGGCACCGGGTGGCCGAGTCCTCGGCGAAGAGGCTGGAGCGTGAAAACTCCCAGCTCGTCAGGAAGATCCGAGGGGCCAAGGACGCTCTGACGCACTCCGAGGATGGCATCTCACAGGCGGCCAACTCGCTGATCGAGCTGATCGACCGGATCATGCGGGAAGCGTTCACCAAGGAAGACGTCATGGCCTGGGTCGAGGCCAACCTGCCAGACGAGCCTGGCCTGACCTTCGAGAAAGACGGCGCCGTCCTGGCGAACAAGCGGGCGGAGGCCCTGTGCTTCGTCTACCGCGGTGGCCCTACCGCGCGTGAGGCGAGCGAGCACGACAGCGGCCAGGGGCCGTCCCTCATCCACGATGTTCTGGCCCGCGTGATCGTGGCCACCCGCACCAGCCTCCAGAAGTTCAAGCACGACGACGATGGAACACAGGAGGAGAAGGACCAGCTGTTCTCTCTGCTTGCCGGCCTGGAGGGAGCGCTCTTGCTGGGCCTTTCCATCAGCCAGACCGGCATTAAACAAGACCAGCCCCTCGACAACCTCGAAGCGTAGAGGCTCCCCATATCCTCGGCCCTGCGGCGCCACCCGCTCTGCGTGTACGGCAGGGAAACCCGGGGCGCGGGCCCCTACGGCTTCGCTAACTTGACCTGATGACACCTTCGATCCACACCCGCCCAGCGGATGGACGGCTCGTATGACATCCGCGGCCTCGCTGTTCGCCTGTCGCCCCGCAGACGTGACCCTGGAGCGGGTTCGCGAGCTGGTTGCCATCGGCCAGCCCGAGAGTCTGACGCTGGAGTACAAGGAGAAATACACCCCCAAGATCCCGACGTCGGTCGCGGCGATGGCCAACAGCTACGGCGGCCTCATCCTGGTCGGCGTCACCGAGCGCAGCGTCGACGACCGGATCATTGGCGTGCCCGAGGACGCGATCGTCCAGATCGTCAGCGGCTGCCATCAGACGCTGGAGCCGCCCTGGGAGCCGGAGATCATCCCGGTTCCCCTGCCTGAGAGCGATGGCCGGATGATCCTGGTCGTCCGCGTGGACCCGGCGAAGGCGTCCCGTCCGCTTCTGGTCCAAGGCGCCGCTCCAATTCGGCTGCACGGACGCAACGCCCTAGCGGACCGGGCGGGGCTCGCGCGGCTGATCAACGAAGCCGCGCCCCAGGCTGTGGCTGCCGGACTGCGGCTGCCGCCGGCCGACCTGCCCATGGACGACCAAGGGAAGCCGATGGACGACTTCCTTGTGCGTACAGGGATGTTCGTTCCGGTGGACGCATCGGCCACCTGGCGCCCGCTGTCGGAGCGCGGCGTGCAGGCATTCGCCGACGCGCTGAACAACTCCCCCCTGCACCAGGCATTGTTCCGCTGGTGCGCATCGATCGGCGAGGGCGGCATGAATCCCTTCCACCGGTCGGGCTTCAACCGGGCCCGTAAGGTCCGGCTGCTGTGGCAGGGCGGCCCAAACGGAGCGCCGGCCTTCCCGCTGGAGGCCGTGGCCAGGGTCGACCTGCCGGACGCCTACGGGGCTGCCGTCTCGCACCTGCAGGTCTCCTTGCAAGTCGTCGCGCGTTTCCGGCACACCTTCGGCCGCGCGGTGCCCCTGTCCGTCGCTCGTCTGCACGAGCTGGTCGACGCCCTGACGGCCACGCTGGTCGATGACAAGGTCACCGGAGCACTCGCCGCTCTGGCGGGTGTCGATCCTCTCGTGGTGTCCCAGCCACTCGGCCTGGACTTCCTCAGCAGCACGGACATGTCGGAGCTGCTCGCCGGTAGCGGACTGACCTCGGTGCCGGACGCTGGCACATCACGAGGGGCCAACCTGCTTGCCGACCCGGGCGTCGACCAGCGTGACCCTGCAGAGCGCCGTGCGCTCGTCGACAGCTGGCTCCAGCAGATCAGCCAGGACGCCGGCCTGCTCGGCATGGAGAAGGTCCTGGAACAACTTCACGACACCTCCCCTGCCCCTCAACCGCGACATCCTCGCCGCACAAACGCCCTGTAAGGAACTGCGAGGCCGCGCCCAGCCCGACTTCCACGGAGGCGGGGCGCGGCGCGCGGGGGAGGGGACTACTGCTGCTGTCCCTCGGGGTGGCCTGGGCGAAGTGCAGCACGACGGCTTTGGCACCGGCGGTGCTGAGACCACACGTGGTGGGCTGGGCAAAAGTCCTGCCCGACCCACCACTGCCCGCCTGTGTGCTACGCCCAGCGCATTCCGATCGCGGAGAGCAGCTCCATCCGCTCTGGCGTCAGCGTCGCCGCCCGGGAGCGCTGGTTTCCGATCCAGGCACCCAGCTTGTGCTCCCGCTCTTCCTGGTCCTCGCCGACGATCCGCTCGACGTGCTTCCTGGGGACCTGGAGGTGGCCCTCGCGCTCGTAGAACTGGCGGGCGGCCTGGTAGTTCAGCGCCCACTTGTCGGCCTGTGTGCGGCGCGGGGTCGGCTTCTCATCCTCGCTGGCGGGCTCGATGCCGAGGACTTGCTCGCACATCCACTGCTGCACGGTGGTGAGCTTGTCCCAGCCGAGCCGCTGCGCCCGTACCCACCGTCCGAGGTCCTCGCCCTGGTGCACGATGTCACCCGGCGACGTGGGCAGCGTGCCGCCGGCCTCTTCGAGGTGGAGGCGGACGAGGTGGAAGGCGCGTTGCCATTCGACGGGCCAGGCCGGGCACCAGGAGGGGTCGACGTCCTCGAGCTGCTCGCGCCGCTCCGCTGACAGGGCTCCGGCCCATGACTCCACCGGCAGCCCTTCGGTCTGGCGCTGCTCGAGCTCCAGAGCGCGCCGGGCGGCGGCGCGGGCGTTCTTCAGCCAGATGCCCACCCGGTACCCCTGGTGGGTGGCGTCGAGCGGGGCCAGGAGGTGCCCGTGTTCTGCGGCCCACCCGCGTGCGGCGGACAGCCCTTCCTCCCATGCGACGTCGAAGTGGCTCCACACCATGCCGAGCTTCTCCAGCTGGGCGATGCGGTCCTCGTCCATGTCCCCGCGGGCGTAGAAGCGCCGGTTGTCGGCGATCCACTGCCCGAGCGGGAAGCCTGCGAGCGAGGCCGGCCACCCGACCGCCTCCGCCTCCTCGCCCTCCGGCACGCGGTACGTGAAGGGCACCTTGAGGTCGCCGTGCTCGCGCGCGAAGATGACGGCGGCCTCGACGCCGCGCCGCCAGTGCTCGTGCTCCGGGTTGAGTACCCGCAGGTTGATGAACGCCGCCAGCTGCGCCGGGTCGCGCGGCGTGGAGAACTTCAGCAGTTGTCGGGCCGGTACCGATAGCCGGTCGCTTCGGTCGCTCCCTGCTTCTTCGCCTTCCGTCCCGCTGCGGCTCTGTACGCCCCGCACGCGGCTTGGTGTCTGCTGTTCGGCGAGCTGCTCGACCACCCGGGCGTCGTGCGCCCGCAGGGCCTCCAGCAGCTTCGCCAGCCCGCCGTAGGCCCTGGAGGTGAGCATGTTGTCCGCGGTCTCGCCGGGCCCGAGCAGCACCGGCACGACCAGGCTGGCCATCTTGCCTTCGCCCGGGTGCATGCGCAGCGCGCGGCCGACGGCCTGGACGAGGTCGGGCATGGAGCCGCGGACGTCGGCCCAGTAGACGGAGTCGCACTCCCGGGTGTCTACGCCCTCCCCGAGCACCTTCACCGAGCCCAGGAAGCCCTTCTCCACCACCGTGCCGTCCGTGGCGATCCCGGACGCGAACTCCCCAAGGACCCGCCGGCGGTGGCCCGGTTTGTGCTCTCCGCACAGCCAGTTGGCCCAGATCGTGCGCGGGTACAGCTCGGGGTCGGCGGCGTGCAGCCGCTTGGCGACGCCCGGAAGGCCGGCCGCGAACGCCTCGGCCTCCTTCACGACATGGTGGAAGACGAGCGTCCTGCGGAAGCCCTCCTCGGCCGACGCCTTGAGCAGCGCGGTCTGGAGGGCTGCGAGCCGGGCCCCGCGGACCTCGTCCGAGCGTCCCTCAGCGCCCAAGAGCTGCGCGGCCTGGAGCTGAGCGTCGGTGATGTCCACGCACACCACCTGGTACGGCGCACAGATTCCCCGGTCGATGGCCTCCGAGAGAGTCAGGGTGAAGCAGCGGCTGCCGAAGGGGCCCTCGGGGTCGTCCTCCATGCTCGCGACCAGCTCGCCCGGCGCGCCGGCCTCATCGTCCTCCCTGAGCTGCCACAGCCGGGGCGTGGCCGTCATGTACAGGCGGCGCAGGGACGGGATGCGGGTGTTGTCGTGGACGACCGCCCACGGCTTTCCGATCCGACCGGAGGTCCGGTGCGCCTCATCGACGACGATCAGGTCCCAGCCCGGGAGGCCGGCCTGGTGGGCGCGCTCCAGGGTGCCGAGCCCGAGGGAGGCGTACGTGGCGAACACGGTGACCTTGTCGAAGGGCCGCACCCAGTCGACCAGCTCGTCCACGTCCGTGGTGTTGGGGAAGGTCACGTCCTCGCCCCGCAGGGACGAGACCCCGATCATCGGGCCCGTACGGCCCGCCACGCGCCACGCGGCCTCGGTCTGGGTGAGCAGGTCCAGCGAGGGGACGAGCACCAGCACACGGCCCGCACGGAGCTTCTCCGCGCTGCGGGCCGCGACCCGGGTCTTCCCGGACCCGGTCGCCATGATCACCTGAGTCCGCAGCCCCCTCTCGGGCGCAAGCGATCTTGCAGGCAATTCGAGGGCACGGACAACCGCGTCAATGGCTTCCTGCTGCGCCGCCTCACGCTGATCGGTTCGGCTTGTGGTCGACATATCCGTCTGCCTTCTCCTGGGCTCTCAGCAGCCGCGGCCCCTCTGGGAGTCCGCGGGGCGGTCTGATAGAGGCTCAAGGCGGCGTCTGCGGACCCGCGCTGCTGTGGTCGCGCCCGCAGTCGCGCCGAGGGCGGCACCGTTGCCTAGATGATGTGGTGTTCGTTGGCGCGGGTGTGCAGGTTGGTTGGGTTAGTGCGTAGTTCCGCTGATCCGCGACACTTGCTTGGCTTCATGGCAGTACGGTCGCCACCCGCGGGGGTTTCCAGAGTCTATCCGGTTGGCAGAATGAAGCGCATGGGTGGGCGATGGAGCTGACCTGGTCAGGTCGGCCCCGGGAGCTTGACGCTGATCGGGGCAGGGCAGTGAACGGCCCGACCCCCGGACCTCTGGAGTGCCGAGGGGGGCCGGGGGTCGGGTGATGGGGGAGGCGTGTGTGTTTGTGATTAGGGCATGGGGACGATGCCGATGGAGAGGGCTTCGAGGTTAAGGGCTTTGCCCTCTGTGCCGAGGGTGACCATGCCGGCCATGCCCGAGGTGTTGGGGGCGTGGTACTTCCAGCCGATGTTCTGGACGTGGGACCAGCCTTCGAAGGCGTAGGTCTCGTCCCATTCGAACCAGAGTCGTACGGCTTCCAGGGGCCTGGCGTATCCGGTGCTGCCGATCTCGATGTCCTCGCCGGCCCCCCTGCACATTTTCCCTCCCCAGCCTATGTTGCGGGTGTGGACCTTGCCGCAGTACTGGCCCCCGTTGGGGGCCCCGATGACTCGGATTCGGACGGCTTCGATCGCTTTGTTCTGCCCGACTGTTCCGGCGTAGTAGTCGAGGCCGCAGAACCAGTCACCCCACCCGAGGTCGGCCACGTGAGCCTTAAAGCACACCACCGGGCCGCCGTTGGCGCTTTGCGCCGAGGCTGTACCCGGGCCGGGTGAAGGGGCTGCCTGGCTGGTGCTGGCAGCGGTCATGGTGGAGGCCGCCACGGTGCAGAAAACCAACAGCGAGCGAATTGCACGTCGCATCGGGAACTCTCCAAAAGTGAAAATCTGATGGGTCGTTGGTAGACTACAGGAGCTTGATCGTTTTTCGCTCAGGCCGCCAGGCCCGTGGGTGGGCCGCGCGGAGCGTGGCACGCCTGGCCGGTGGAAGGAGTGGGCCCCCGCCGTTGCTGCGCTCTTGTGGCTGGAGCGCAGCGGAGGCCACGGGTCGGCCGAAGGCCGGCTCCGGCCCGCAACGCGGGCCGGACGCCCTGCTCTTGGCGGGTCGCGCGGAGCGCGTGCCCGCCGGCGGTGAGCGAAGCGCGCCGCCTCCGCTCACGCGGAGCGGGAGCGGCCGGGGCGCGCAGCGCCCCGGCTCGCTGTGACGGGCGCAGCCCGGAGGGACCCGCTCCGCGGG
>NZ_JBIDBN010000002.1:367092-505261 GCF_043203115.1 Streptomyces sp. NPDC048001 | reverse complement strand
CTGCTGCCTCCCGTAGGAGTCTGGGCCGTGTCTCAGTCCCAGTGTGGCCGGTCGCCCTCTCAGGCCGGCTACCCGTCGTCGCCTTGGTAGGCCATCACCCCACCAACAAGCTGATAGGCCGCGGGCTCATCCTGCACCGCCGGAGCTTTCCACCCGGAAGGATGCCCTCCCGAGTCGTATCCGGTATTAGACCCCGTTTCCAGGGCTTGTCCCAGAGTGCAGGGCAGATTGCCCACGTGTTACTCACCCGTTCGCCACTAATCCCCTCCCGAAGGAGGTTCATCGTTCGACTTGCATGTGTTAAGCACGCCGCCAGCGTTCGTCCTGAGCCAGGATCAAACTCTCCATGAATGCTTTCCCGTAATCGGGATGAACACCACGTTGAGCGGAACCAGCAGGCGGAATAAGCCCACCGGTCCACAGCGTCCTCGCTGTGTTTGTTACAAAGGAACCTCATCCACCAGACCACACAGGGCCCGGGGACGGGGTATCAACTAATCTGGCGTTGATTTTTGGCACGCTGTTGAGTTCTCAAGGAACGAACGCTTCCTTCGTACTCACCCTCTCGGGCTTTCCTCCGGGCGCTTTCGCTTCGGTCTTGCGTTTCCGACTCTACCAGATCTTTCCGATCCGATTTCCTCGGGGTGTTTCTCGGTCCTGCTCTCCGCTTTCCGGCCTCTCGGCCTTCCGGCGGCTCCGACTCTATCAGACCCTTTCGGCTCCGATTCCCGGTCGGCGGGACTGCCTCAAAGGGACCGCTTTCGCGTTTTCCTTTTCGGCGCAGCCGACATTATCAGAGATTCTGAGTCGGAATTTCCCGCCCCGGCCCGGGAAGCCTCCCGCAAGCACTGCGTGCTCGGGTGCCCCGTTCGAGTGGAAGTGACAACGTACTGGAGCGGGGCGCCCCGATGCAAATCGAGGCGCCCCGCTCCGGTGTCCGGGCCCGACGGGCCGTCAGACCTCCACCACCACGGGCAGGATCATCGGGCGGCGGCGGTAGGTGTCGGAGACCCACTTGCCGACGGTGCGGCGGACCAGCTGCTGGAGCTGGTGGGGCTCGGCGACGCCGTCGGCTGCCGAACGCCCGATCGCCTCCTCGACCTTGGGAAGCACGGCGGAGAAGGCCCCGTCGTCGATGCCGGAGCCCCGGGCGTGGATGTGCGGCCCTCCCACGACCTTGCCGGTGGTGCTGTCCACCACGACGAAGACCGAGATGATGCCCTCCTCCCCGAGGATGCGGCGGTCCTTGAGCGCGGGCTCGGTGACGTCGCCGACGGAGAGCCCGTCGACGTACACGTACCCCGCCTGGACCTTGCCGACGATCCGGGCCCTGCCGTCGACCAGGTCGACGACCACGCCGTCCTCGGCGATCACGATGTGGTCCTTGGGGACACCGGTGAGCGCGCCGAGTTCGGCGTTGGCCCGCAGGTGGCGCCACTCGCCATGGACCGGCATCAGGTTCTTCGGCTTGCAGATGTTGTAGAAGTACAGCAGCTCGCCGGCCGAGGCATGGCCCGAGACGTGCACCTTGGCGTTGCCCTTGTGGACGACGTTCGCGCCCCACCGGGTGAGCCCGTTGATCACGCGGTAGACCGCGTTCTCGTTGCCCGGGATCAGCGACGAGGCCAGGATGACGGTGTCGCCCTGGACAATCCTGATCTGGTGGTCGCGGTTGGCCATCCGGGACAGCGCCGCCATCGGCTCGCCCTGGGAGCCGGTGCAGACCAGCACGACCTCGTCGTCCGGCAGGTCGTCGAGGGTCTTGACGTCGACGACCAGGCCGGCCGGGACACGGAGGTAGCCGAGGTCGCGGGCGATGCCCATGTTGCGGACCATCGAGCGGCCGACGAAGGCCACCCTGCGGCCGTATTCGTGGGCCGCGTCGAGGATCTGCTGGATGCGGTGCACATGGCTCGCGAAGCTGGCCACGATGATGCGCTTCTGCGCGTTGGCGAACACCGTGCGCAGCACGTTGGAGATGTCGCGCTCCGGCGGGACGAAGCCCGGCACCTCCGCGTTGGTGGAGTCGGAGAGCAGCAGGTCGATGCCCTCCTCGCTCAGCCGTGCGAAGGCGTGCAGGTCCGTGAGGCGGCGGTCCAGCGGGAGCTGGTCCATCTTGAAGTCGCCGGTGTGCACGGCGAGGCCCGCGGGCGTGCGGATGGCCACGGCCAGGGCGTCCGGGATGGAGTGGTTGACCGCGATGAACTCGCAGTCGAAGGGCCCGATGCGCTCGCGGTGGCCCTCGGCCACTTCCAGCGTGTACGGGCGGATGCGGTGCTCCTGGAGCTTGGCCTCGATCAGGGCCAGGGTCAGCTTGGAGCCGATCAGCGGGATGTCCGGCTTCAGCCGGAGCAGGAACGGCACACCGCCGATGTGGTCCTCGTGGCCGTGGGTGAGGACGATGCCCTCGATGTCGTCGAGGCGGTCCCGCAGGGTGGTGAAGTCCGGAAGGATCAGGTCGATGCCGGGCTGCTCCTCCTCCGGGAAGAGCACTCCGCAGTCGACGATGAGCAGGCGGCCTCCGTACTCGAAGACCGTCATGTTGCGGCCGATCTCGCCGAGGCCGCCCAGGGGGGTGACGCGCAGGCCGCCCTTGGGCAGCTTCGGGGGCGCGCCGAGTTCGGGATGCGGATGACTCAAAAGACTCTCCTCACCATGTACGCCACATACCGCGTGGGCACGTGGCGTACATGACATTCGTGCACGTGCTGTCGCCCGGCCTGCCGACCCGGGGCAGGCATTCCGCCCTCGGGGCCGCGTCGGCCGGTTCCTTCTCTCTCGTGTGCAGCTCTGCTGCCGTTGTTCAGTTGTGAAGTCCTGGTGTTCAGATGTGTACCCCGCCCGCGGCGAGGTCCAGCCTGAGCTGCTGGGTCTCCTCGGGGGAGAGTTCGACCAGCGGCAGGCGCAGAGGGCCGGCGGGCAGGCCCTGGAGGGCCAGGGCCGCCTTCGTCGTGATGACGCCCTGGGTGCGGAACATGCCCGTGAAGACGGGGAGCAGCCTCTGGTGGATCTCCGTGGCCTTCTGGACGTCACCGCCCCGGTGGGCGTCGACGAGGGCCCTGAGCTCCGGGGTCACCACATGGCCGACGACGGAGACGAAGCCGACGGCCCCGACCGAGAGCAGCGGCAGGTTCAGCATGTCGTCGCCGGAGTACCAGGCGAGGCCGCTGCGGGCGATGGCCCAGCTGGCCCGGCCCAGGTCGCCCTTGGCGTCCTTGTTGGCGACGATCCGTGGATGGCTCGCGAGGCGGACGATCGTCTCGGTGTCGATCGGGACACCGCTGCGCCCGGGGATGTCGTAGAGCATCACGGGAAGTCCGGTGGAGTCCGCGATGGCCGAGAAGTGCCGGAACAGGCCCTCCTGAGGGGGCTTGTTGTAGTAGGGCGTCACGGCGAGCAGGCCGTGGGCGCCGGCGCGCTCGGCCGCGCGGGCGAGTTCGACGCTGTGCCGGGTGTCGTTGGTGCCGATGCCGGCGACGACATGGGCGCGGTCTCCGACCGCCTCCAGCACGGCCCGTACGAGCTGGTCTTTCTCCGCGTCGCTGGTGGTGGGCGACTCCCCGGTGGTGCCGTTGACGACGAGGCCGTCGTTGCCGGCGTCCACCAGGTGGGCGGCCAGGCGCTGGGCGCCCGCGATGTCGAGTGCGCCGTCCGCCGTGAGGGGCGTGACCATGGCGGTGAGGACCCGTCCGAAGGGGGTCTGCGGAGTGGAGATCGGAGCCATGGGTGACACGCTACTCGCTGCTCAGTGCGCGGTGTCCCCTCGGGGGACGTGACGTATGCCGTGGGATGGGGAACCCGGCACTGCCTGCTCGGGGGTTCAAGCAGTGCCGGGTCCGTTTGATCAGCCTAGATGAACTTCTCGAAACGCCGCAATACGGACACTTCACCTGGGTTACTCGTACATGAGTGCCCCGATCCGTCCCCTTGAGGGTCCGGCGGGCGCCGGCACCCCGCCGCCCCGGGTCAGGGGGCGATACGGCCGTTGGCGTTGAAGGCCGCGTAGGTGAGCGGCATCAGCGCCGCCCAGTGCTGCTCCATCCGCTCGCCGACCATCTCGATCTCCCGCTGCGGGAACGAGGGCACCCGGGCGTCCTCGTGCTGCGTCCGCAGGCCGAGGAAGTGCATCAGCGAGCGGGCGTTGCAGGTGGCGTACATCGAGGAGTACAGGCCGACGGGCAGTACCGAACGCGCCACCTCGCGGGCGACGCCCGCGTCGAGCATCTCCCGGTACGCCTCGTAGGCGTGCGCGTAGGCGTCCTCCATCGCCCGGCCCGTGAGCTCCTGCTGCGCCTGCGTCCCCTCGACGAAGGTGTACTTGCCCGGGCGGCCCTCCTGCACCAGCCTGCGCTCCGCGTCCGGGACGTAGAACACCGGCTCCAGCTGCCGGTAGCGGCCGGACTCCTCGTTGTACGACCAGCCCACCCGGTGCCTCATGAACTCGCGGAAGACGAAGATCGGGGCGTTGATGAAGAAGGTCATCGAGTTGTGCTCGAAGGGGCTGCCGTGGCGGTCGCGCATCAGGTAGTTGATCAGGCCCTTGGAGCGCTCCGGGTCACGCGAGAGCTCCTCCAGGGACTGCTCGCCCGCGGTGGAGACCCGGGCCGCCCACAGCACGTCCGAGTCGCCGGCCGTGTGCTTCACCAGCTCGACCGTGACGTCGCTGCGATAGGTCGGCTTGACGTCTGCGGGGGTTTCGGGCACGGGGAGTCCTTCCGGTGGTCGCGAGGGGCGGCGCTCACCTTAACGACGAGCGGCCGCCCGCGTTTCCCCAGGGTCCTCCTCCACCGCCGCCCGGTCACCGCGGCGGGCGCCGCAGTACGCCGGGATCGAGGAAATCTCGCCGGAATCGGGCACCGAACGGCTCCCGGATGCGTCTTCACAGTCGACAGCACCCGCGGCGGCGGCCTCCGACCGCCGCACCGAACCGAGGAGATGTGCCCGATGTCCCTGCCCCGCCCCGCCGGTGGTGGCTCCGGCCCGGAAGCCGTACCCTTCGCGTTCGTCGCCGAGGCCGACGCCTTCCGCAGCAACGTCGCTCCCCCTCCCCGGCGGCGGGCGAGCGCGGGCGAGCTGCTGGGCCGCGCGATGGTGGGGATGGCCGTCGTCGGGGGCATCGTCGGCGCCCTGCTGCTCGGGGTGCCCGCCCTGGACACGGAACAGACCCCGGGGCGGACGCAGACTTCCGAGGCCGCTCCGGGCCGCTGACGGCACGCCCGGAGGCCCCGGGGGTGGTCCCCCACCACCCGTCTCGGTAGCCTCACCGGGCACAGTTCCATCGAGCGTGCTGGTGAGTGAGGATCCGCCGTGCCCCTGCCCTTCCTGACGGCCGACCGTGCATACGACGCGCAGACGGACGACGTCGCGCTGCCCTTCGACGACCACGACCAGTGGCGGCGGCCCTACCGGCCCGGGCCCTGGCGGGTCGGCACGGCAGCCGTGCTGCTGCTGCTCGCGTCCTTCGTGTTCATCGCCGGGATGATCATCGTCTTCGCGGGTGCCGTCACCGGCGCGTCGGTGTGCATGCTGCTCGGCCTCGCCCTCGTCGCCGGGGCCCTGCGCCTGCTCCGCATGGGGGCCTGGGTCAGCCGCCACGGCATCCGCCGGGTCGGCTTCCTCACCACCACGACCCTCCCCTGGAACCGCACCACGGCGCTGCGCACCGTGCAGCAGCCGGTGCGCTGGCTGGGGCTGCCGCGGACGGTCCAGGGGCAGGCGCTGACGCTGGTGCGCCAGGGCGCGGACCCGCTGGTGCTGCTCACCGACCACAACGCGGACTTCCTCGCCCGGCTGGAGGCCTTCGACCGCGCGGCCGACACCGTCGAGGCGTGGGGCGCGGAGTACCGCGGCGCCTGATTCGCCCCCTCGTGTGTGCGGGGCCGCCCCTCCGGGAGGGGCGGCCCCGCACGCACGAAGCGACCGGATCAGCCGGCTGCCGGACGGCCGGCGTGGAGGGCGATCGCCCGCTGCATCGCGCGGCGGGCCCGCGGGGTGTCCCGGGCGTCGTGGTAGGCCACCGCGAGCCGGAACCAGCAGCGCCAGTCGTCCGGGGAGTCCTCCGTCTCGGCCTTGCGGCGGGCGAACACCTCGTCGGCGGAGTCCCGGTCGATCCGGCCCCCCGCGGTGCGCACCAGCTCGTCGACCGGAAGCCCTCCCTCGGCCTCCAGCTCCGCCGCCAGCCGGTTGGCGCGGCGGACGAACTGCGTGTTCTTCCAGAGGAACCAGACACCGATCAGCGGGATGACGAGCACGGCCACCCCGAAGGCGACCGTCAGCGGGGTCCCGTGCCGGATGAGCACGACGCCCCGGCCTCCGGCCAGCACGAAGTAGACGACCAGGACGGCCGCCGTGACGGCGTAGGTGATCTTCGCTCGCATGGCCGCCACCGGTCAGCCGAGGTCGAGGAAGTTCTCGAGGCCGACGGTGAGGCCCGGAGCGGAGACGACGCGGCGCACGCCCAGCAGGACCCCCGGCATGAAGCTGCTGTGGTGCAGGGAGTCGTGGCGGATGGTGAGGGTCTCGCCCTCTCCCCCGAACAGGACCTCCTGGTGGGCGAGGAGTCCGCGCAGCCGGACCGAGTGCACCGGCACGCCGTCCACGTCGGCCCCGCGGGCCCCGTCCAGGGCGGTCAGGGTGGCGTCCGGCTGCGGGGCGCAGCCGGCCTCGGTCCGCGCCTCCGCGATCAGCCGGGCGGTGCGCACGGCCGTCCCCGAGGGGGCGTCGGCCTTGTTCGGGTGGTGGAGCTCCACCACCTCCGCCGATTCGAAGTAGCGGGCGGCCTGCCGGGCGAACATCATGGTCAGCACCGCGCCGATGGAGAAGTTCGGGGCGATGAGGACCCCCGTCTCCGGGGAGGCGTCGAGCGAGGTGCTCAGCTGGCCGAGCCGTTCGTCGGTCCAGCCCGTCGTCCCGACCACCGCGTGGATCCCGTGGCGCACGCAGAAGTCGAGGTTGCCCATCACCGAGGCCGGGGTGGTCAGCTCCACGACGACCTGCGCCCCGGCGTCGACCAGGCTCTCCAGCCTGTCGCCCCGGCCGAGGGCTCCGACCAGCTCCATGTCCTCCGCGGCCTCCACGGCCCGTACGGCCTCCGAGCCGATCCGGCCCCTGGCTCCGAGAACGGCCACGCGCAGCTTGCTCATCGACTACTTCCTCACGGGTTCACGGTTCACGGGTTCACGGCACGGGTCAGGCGACCGCGTCGTGCAGGCGGTCGGCCTGCCGGTCCTTCAGCGGGCCGATGACGGCCAGGGAGGGGCGGCGGCCCAGGACCTCGCCGGCCACCGCGCGCACCTCGTCCGGGGTGACGGCGGATATCCGGGCGAGCATCTCGTCCACGGACATCTGGGAGCCCCAGCAGAGCTCGCTCTTGCCGATGCGGTTCATCAGCGCACCGGTGTCCTCCAGGCCGAGCACCGTCGAGCCGGCCAGCTGGCCCACGGCCCGCGCGATCTCGTCGTCCGCCAGGCCCTCGGCGGCCACCCGGTCGAGCTCCTCGCGGCAGATCTTCAGCACGTCGTGGACCTGGGCGGGACGGCAGCCCGCGTACACGCCGAACAGCCCGGTGTCGGCGAAGCCCGAGGTGTACGAGTAGACGCTGTAGGCCAGGCCGCGCTTCTCGCGCACCTCCTGGAACAGCCGGGAGGACATGCCGCCGCCCAGGGCGGCGTTCAGCACGCCGAGCGCCCAGCGGCGCTCGTCGGTGCGGGCGAGGCCCGGCATGCCGAGGACCACATGGGCCTGCTCGGTGCGGCGGCCGAGGTGCTCGACCCGTCCGGCGGTGCGCAGCGCGCGGCTGCCGTCCCGGGGCGGGACGGGCAGGGCGTCGGAGCGGTCCAGGGCGCCGGAGCGCTCGAAGGCGCGGCGGACCTGGCGCACCACGGTGGCGTGGTCGACGTTGCCCGCCGCGGCGACGACGAGGTGGGTCGGGTCGTAGTGCCTGCGGTAGAAGCGGCGGATGCGCTCCGCGGTCAGGGCGTTCACGGTCTCGACCGTCCCGAGGACGGGGCGTCCGAGGGGCGAGTCTCCGAACATGGTCCGGGCGAAGAGGTCGTGGACGCAGTCGCCCGGGTCGTCCTCCGTCATCGCGATCTCTTCGAGGATGACGCCGCGCTCGGCGTCCACGTCCTCCTGCCGGATCAGCGAACCGGTGAGCATGTCGCACACCACGTCGATCGCGAGCGGGAGGTCGGTGTCGAGCACCCGCGCGTAGTAGCAGGTGTACTCCTTGGCGGTGAAGGCGTTCATCTCGCCGCCGACCGCGTCGACCGCGGCCGAGATGTCGAGCGCGGAGCGCCTTCCGGTGCCCTTGAACAGCAGGTGCTCGAGGTAGTGGGTGGCACCGCCGAGGGAGGGGGTCTCGTCGCGGGAGCCGACGTGGGCCCAGATGCCGAAGGTGGCCGAGCGCACCGAGGGGAGCGTCTCGGTGACCACGCGCAGCCCGCCGGGCAGGGTGGTGCGCCGGACGGTGCCGATGCCGTCCCGGCCCTTGAGCAGGGTTTGGGTACGGGCGACGGCCCGCGCCTCCGAGGAGGTGCGGGCCGTCGCTCGCGGACTACGGGACGTCACTGCTGGGCGTCGTCCTTCTTCTCGTCGTCCTCGCCCTCGATCACGGGGATGAGGGAGAGCTTGCCGCGGGAGTCGATCTCGGCGATCTCGACCTGGACCTTGGCGCCCACACCGAGCACGTCCTCGACGTTCTCCACGCGCTTGCCGCCGGCCAGCTTGCGGATCTGCGAGATGTGCAGCAGGCCGTCCTTGCCCGGGAGCAGGGAGACGAACGCACCGAAGGTGGTGGTCTTGACGACCGTGCCCAGGTAGCGCTCGCCGACCTCCGGCATGGTCGGGTTGGCGATGCCGTTGATCGTGGCGCGGGCGGCCTCGGCGGCCGGGCCGTCGGCGGCACCGATGTAGATGGTGCCGTCGTCCTCGATCGTGATCTCGGCGCCGGTGTCCTCCTGGATCTGGTTGATCATCTTGCCCTTGGGGCCGATGACCTCGCCGATCTTGTCCACGGGGATCTTCACGGTGATGATCCGCGGGGCGTTGGGGGACATCTCGTCCGGGGTGTCGATCGCCTCCATCATCACGTCGAGGATGTGCAGACGGGCGTCGCGGGCCTGCTTGAGGGCCGCGGCCAGGACGGAGGCCGGGATGCCGTCCAGCTTGGTGTCGAGCTGGAGGGCGGTGACGAACTCCTTGGTGCCGGCGACCTTGAAGTCCATGTCGCCGAAGGCGTCCTCGGCCCCGAGGATGTCGGTGAGCGTCACGTAGTGCGTCTCGCCCTCGATCTCCTGGGAGATCAGGCCCATGGCGATACCGGCGACGGGGGCCTTGAGCGGCACACCGGCGTTCAGCAGCGACATGGTGGAGGCGCAGACCGAGCCCATCGAGGTCGAGCCGTTGGAGCCCAGCGCCTCGGAGACCTGGCGGATCGCGTAGGGGAACTCCTCGCGGGTCGGGAGCACCGGCGTCAGGGCGCGCTCGGCGAGGGCGCCGTGGCCGATCTCGCGGCGCTTGGGGGAGCCGACGCGGCCGGTCTCGCCGGTGGAGTACGGCGGGAAGTTGTAGTTGTGCATGTAGCGCTTGCGGGTCACCGGGGAGAGGGTGTCCAGCTGCTGCTCCATGCGGAGCATGTTGAGGGTGGTGACGCCCAGGATCTGGGTCTCGCCGCGCTCGAACAGGGCGGAGCCGTGGACCCGCGGGATGGCCTCGACCTCGGCGGCCAGGGTGCGGATGTCGGTGACACCGCGGCCGTCGATGCGGACCTTGTCCTTGATCACGCGCTCGCGGACCAGGGCCTTGGTCAGGGAGCGGTAGGCGGCGGAGATCTCCTTCTCGCGGCCCTCGAAGGCCGGGAGGAGCTTCTCGCCGGCCAGCGCCTTGACGCGGTCCAGCTCGGTCTCGCGCTCCTGCTTGCCGGCGATGGTCAGCGCCTGGGCGAGCTCGCCCCGGACCGCGTCGGACAGGGCGGCGTAGACGTCGTCCTCGTAGTCGAGGAAGATCGGGAACTCGCCCTCGGGCTTGGCGGCCTTGGCGGCGAGGTCCGACTGGGCCTTGCACAGGACCTTGATGAAGGGCTTGGCGGCCTCCAGGCCGGCGGCCACGACCTCCTCGGTGGGGGCCTCGGCACCGCCCTTGACGAGCTCGATGGTCTTCTCGGTGGCCTCGGCCTCGACCATCATGATCGCGACGTCGCCGTCCTCCAGGACACGGCCCGCGACGACCATGTCGAAGACGGCGTCCTCGAGCTCGGTGTGCGTCGGGAAGGCGACCCACTGGCCCTTGATCAGCGCCACGCGGGTGCCGCCGATCGGGCCGGAGAAGGGCAGGCCGGCGAGCTGCGTGGAGCAGGAGGCGGCGTTGATCGCGACCACGTCGTAGAGGTGGTCGGGGTTGAGCGCCATGATCGTCTCGACGACCTGGATCTCGTTGCGCAGGCCCTTCTTGAAGGAGGGGCGCAGCGGGCGGTCGATCAGGCGGCAGGTGAGGATCGCGTCCTCGGAGGGGCGGCCCTCCCGGCGGAAGAAGGAGCCGGGGATCTTGCCGGCCGCGTACATCCGCTCCTCGACGTCCACCGTGAGGGGGAAGAAGTCGAGCTGGTCCTTGGGCTTCCTGGAAGCGGTGGTGGCCGACAGCACCATGGTGTCGTCGTCCAGGTACGCCACGGCGGACCCGGCGGCCTGCCGGGCGAGCCGACCGGTCTCGAAGCGGATGGTGCGGGTGCCGAAGGCGCCGTTGTCGATGACGGCCTCGGCGTAGTGGGTCTCGTTCTCCACTAGCGGTTTCTCCTACGTTTCGTCTTTGCGGTGCGTCTTTGCGTTCCGGCGCCCGTGTGGAGCCGGAGCGGTGGAGGAGAAGCGCGCCCTGTGTGCGGGCCGGTCTTCGATCGAAGCACCCGGACTGGTGCGTCGTGTGTGTCCGGGGGCCACTACCGAGGACCGGCGGCGGGCAGGCGGCTTCCCTCCTGTGTCGCTGGTGCGTTTGTGACCAGACTAGTTGCCGTACGGCCGGTCGCGCACGCACAGGCGTGCGCGGCGGCGGTGCGGCGGCCGCCCCGAGGGGGGTCGGAGCGGCGTACGGGCCCTGCCGGAAGGGGGCGGGAGCCCCGCTCCCGGCGGCGCGGCGAGGACGGCCGCGGGCCGGTACGGCGAAGGGAGCGGCTCCCGACTGCGGGAACCGCTCCCTTGCGAGCGCGTTACTTGGCGCCGGCCGCACCGCGGCGGATGCCGAGGCGGTCGACCAGCGTACGGAAGCGCTGGATGTCCTTCTTGGCCAGGTACTGCAGCAGACGGCGGCGCTGACCGACCAGGATCAGCAGACCACGGCGGGAGTGGTGGTCGTGCTTGTGGGTCTTGAGGTGCTCGGTCAGGTCCGAGATGCGGCGGGAGAGCATGGCGACCTGGACCTCGGGGGAGCCGGTGTCGCCCTCCTTGGTGCCGAACTCGCTGATGATCTGCTTCTTCGTGGCGGCGTCGAGAGACACTCGGTACTCCTCTTGGTGTGCGATGCGCCCGCGAGTGCCCCTGGTCTCTGTCTCAGGGGAGCTTCCGTGACTCGGAGGCGGAGGTCCGATGGGCGCCGCCCCGGGGAGCCCGGGGGCGCGCACACATACGGCCACCGGACACCCTACCAGGCGGTTCAGGAGGTCAGTGCGCGGATGGAGTGGTAGACGCCGAAGACCGCCAGGCACAGCGGGATCAGCGTGAGCAGGACGAAGCTCTCGGCGATCTCCAGGAAGCGGCCCCAGAACGGGGTCACCCCCTTGCGCGGGACGATCAGGCCGATGGCCGTCAGCGCCGCGGCGACGGCGGCGACCGCGGCCGACAGCCAGATGGTGCGGACGTCGAGGGCCGCGCCCTGCCCCCGCAGGGCGTCGTGCACCATCTCGGCGGGCGGGTTCAGCGCGAGACCGGTGCCGAGCAGGAGCAGCGCGCCGAGCCCCGCGGCCAGGGCGCAGGCGACCTGCGCGGTGTAGCGGAAGAGGTGGGCGCGCATCAGCATCGCGACGCCGGTGGAGAAGGCGAGCAGCCGGGCCCAGACGTCGTCCGAGAAGCCCAGCACCGCGGCGGCGCCGACCGCGGTGAGGGCGCAGCCCCCGACGAGGCCGACCAGCAGCTCGTGGCCGCGGCGCGCCTGGGCGCCGATGCGCTCGGCGTCCACCGGTCCGGCCGGCTCGGGGTCGGGGTCGCCGCCGACGCCGGTGCGCGGCGGGTCGAAGCCGATCGGCAGCCGGGCGAAGCGGGTGGAGAGCCCGGGCAGGAAGGCGAGGGCCCCGACGGCGACCGGGGCGCAGAGCGCGGCGGCCTCGGAGGGGGTGAGCTCGGCCAGCACGGCGGCGAAGGTGGCGGCCATGCCCAGGGCGGCGGCGAGGGCGAAGGCGACGAAGGGCCCGTCCCCGGCGGGTGCCACGAAGGTGAGCACGACGGCCCAGAGCAGGACGGCCGCGCAGGCCAGCAGGAACTGGAGCCTGCCGACGCCCTCGCCCGCCCCGGGCGGCAGCAGTCCGGAGCCGCCGACGGCCGCGTTCGCCATCGCGCCGATGCCCACGGCCACGGCGGACGCACGGTCGTCGTAGACCCGGGCGCGGGTGCAGGCCAGCGCGAGGAGCAGCACGGCGGCGACGCCGGCGAGGATGCCGGGCAGCCCGTGCATGTCGTGGCGCGGGTCCGCGGACCACAGGACGAAGGCGAGCAGCACGAGCAGGGCGGAGCCCGCGAAGAGGCCCGCGCCGCGCATCAGGGCGTCCGACCAGAGGGTGCGGTCGCGTGCCACGGCGGAGGCGACGGCGTCGGAGACGTCGTCGAAGACCGCCGGGGCCAGGGACTCGGCGAAGGGGCGCAGGGACAGCAGCTCCCCGTCGAGGATGCGCTGGTGCGCGAGGGAGCGGCCGCCGTCCAGGACCGTGCCGTCGCGGCGCACCAGGTGGTAGCCGACCGGGGCGCCCTCGGCCGGGGTCTGGCCGGACAGGCGGAGGATCTCCGGGTACAGGTCGGCGACGGCGATGTCGTCGGGCAGGGCGACGTCCACGCGGCCGTCGGGTGCGACGACGGTGACGCGGCAGAATCCGGTGCCGCCGCCGGACACGGTCACGGCGGCCGCCGGACCGGTTCCGGCGGCCGGCGCTGAGGCCGTCATGCTCACGTACTGCTCCCCCTCGTGGTGATCTGGCCTGCTGGTGGGGCCTGTTCGGCGCGGGCGCTCCCAATGACCCTTTTTGCAGTAGTTCACCGGAACGCAAAGAACGCCGCGCCACCCTACCCCTCAGCCGCGCGGCACCGCGCAAGTAGGATCCCTCACCGCGGGCGGAAGCCGTCGCCACGGGGGCGCCGATAGGAACATTCCGCCCGGCAACGGGAATTGGTGAGCTGTGAGTCAGATCGTCGTCAAGCGCCCACCACGGGCGCTGCCGTCCGAAGTGCCCAGCGAGCAGGTGCTGCTGCAACCGCCGCCGGAACTTCCCCGCGGCCAGCAGGAGGGCGCGCTGATGCAGCTCCTGCCGATGCTCGGCATGGGCGGCTCGGTCGTGTTCTTCTTCATGACGCCCAATCCCGTGATGCGCATCATGGGCATGGTCATGATCGCGTCGACGGTGGCCATGGCCATCGCCATGCTGGTGCGCTACCGGCGCGGCACCCAGGGGCAGTTGGCGGATCTGCGCCGGGACTACCTCAAGTACCTGACGCAGACGCGGCGTGCGGTGCTGCGCACGGCGCACCGGCAGCGCGACGCGCAGTTCTATCTGCACCCTTCGCCGGAGCAACTGTGGGCGCTGGTGGCCGAGGGCAGCCGGCTCTGGGAGCGCCGGATCGGGGACGGCGACTTCGCGCAGGTGCGCGTCGGCCTCGGCAGCCAGCAGCTCGCGACGCCGCTGGTGGCGCCGGACACCGCCCCCGTCGACGAGCTGGAGCCGCTGACCGCGGGCGCCATGCGGCAGTTCCTGGCCGCCCACGGCACCGTCGACGACCTCCCCATGGCGCTCTCGCTGCGGGCCTTCTACCAGGTGTCCGTCGGCGGCGAGCGGGATGCGGCCCGGGCCACGGTGCGGGCCATGGTCGGCTCCCTGGCCGCGCTGCACTCCCCCGAGGACCTGGTCGTCGCGGTGGGCGCGGGGCCGGAGGCGGCGGCACACTGGGAGTGGGCCAAGTGGCTGCCGCACAGCCAGGACGGCGGGCCGGGCGACGGCGCCGGCACCCGGCGGCTGATCGCCACCGACCCGCACGCTCTGGAGGACCTGCTGGCGGTCCGTCTGGAGGGGCGGCCGCGCTTCCAGGGCACCGAGCACCCGCTGCTGGACCAGCCGCACATCGTGGTCGTGCTCGACGGCCTGTCCGTTCCGCCGGCCTCGGCGCTGGCCTCGCCCGAGGGGCTCCAGGGCGTGACCCTGGTGGAGCTGGTGCCCGGCGAGGCGGCGGAGCAGCGCGGCGGGCTCAGCGTCACGGTCCGTCCGGGGCTGCTGCGGCTGGAGTCCGGTCACGGCTTCGTCTACGACGGGACCCCGGACCAGCTCGGCCCCGAGGCCGCCGAGGCGCTCGCCCGCCAGCTGGCCCCGCTGCGCGCGGGCGGGGGCTCGGACGACGACGAACCCCTGCTCGCCAACCTGGACTTCACCGATCTGCTGAACCTCGGCGACGCCGCCTCGGTGGACGTCGGGCGGACCTGGCGGCCGCGCTCGCAGTCGGAGCGGCTGCGGGTGCCGATCGGCGTCGGCGAGGGCGGCTCCCCGGTCATGCTGGACCTCAAGGAGGCCGCGCAGGAGGGCATGGGCCCGCACGGGCTGTGCGTCGGGGCGACCGGTTCGGGCAAGTCGGAGCTGCTGCGCACGCTGGTCCTCGGGCTGGCCGTGACCCACTCGTCCGAGACGCTCAACTTCGTGCTCGCGGACTTCAAGGGCGGCGCGACCTTCGCCGGCATGTCCCAGATGCCGCACGTCGCGGCCGTCATCACCAACCTCGCCGACGACCTGACGCTGGTCGACCGCATGGGCGACTCCATCCGCGGCGAGCTCAACCGCCGCCAGGAGATGCTGCGGGACGCGGGCAACTACGCCAACATCCACGACTACGAGAAGGCACGGGCCGCCGGTGCGGCGCTCCAGCCCATCCCCTCGCTGGTCCTGGTGATCGACGAGTTCAGCGAACTGCTCACCGCCAAGCCCGACTTCATCGAGATGTTCGTGCAGATCGGCCGGATCGGCCGGTCCCTCGGCGTGCACCTGCTGCTGGCCTCCCAGCGTCTGGAGGAGGGCCGGCTGCGGGGTCTGGAGACCTATCTGTCCTACCGGATCGGTCTGCGGACCTTCTCGGCCGCCGAGTCGCGCGCCGCGATCGGTGTGCCGGACGCCTACCAGCTCCCGAACGTCCCCGGCTCCGGCTTCCTGAAGTACGGCACCGACGAGATGGTGCGCTTCAAGGCCGCCTATGTCTCCGGGGTGTACCGGAGCGGCCGGCACACGGCCGGCACCGGCGGCCCCCGCCCGGTCGACCGGCGGCCCGCGCTGTTCACCGCCGCACCGGTGCCGGTGCGGTACGTGCAGGAGCAGCGGGCGGAGGTCCCGCAGGCGCGCACCTCCGAGGACGACGCACTCGCCGACTCCGTGCTCGACGTCGTCGTCCGCAGGCTGGAGGGCCGCGGCGTGGAGGCGCACCAGGTGTGGCTGCCCCCGCTGGACAACCCGCCGCCGCTGGACGAGCTCCTGCCGGGACTCACCGCCGTGGAGGGGCGCGGCCTGACCCAGCCCGGGTACGAGGGCGCGGGCCGGCTCGTCGTCCCGCTGGGCGTGGTGGACAAGCCCTTCGAGCAGCGGCGCGACGTGCTCTTCCGGGACTTCTCGGGCGCCGCCGGGCACATGCAGATCATCGGCGGCCCGCAGTCGGGCAAGTCCACGCTGCTGCGGACGCTGATCGCCGCCTTCGCCCTCACCCACACCCCGCAGGAGGTCCAGTTCTACGGCCTGGACTTCGGCGGCGGCGGCCTGTCCTCGGTGGCGGGCCTGCCGCACGTCGGCGGCGTGGCCTCCCGGCTGGACCCCGAGCGGGTGCGGCGGACGGTCGCCGAGGTGTACGGCGTCATGAACGCCCGCGAGGAGTACTTCCGCAGCGCGGGGATCGACTCCATCGCCACCTACCGCAGGCTCCGCGCCCGCGGGGAGATCCCGGCCGCGGAGCAGCCCTGGGGGGACGTCTTCCTGGTCGTCGACGGCTGGGGCAGCTTCCGCGCCGACTACGAGGGGCTGGAGCACGCGGTCCTCGACATGGCCTCGCGCGGTCTCGGCTACGGCATCCACGTGGTGCTGACCGCCTCCCGCTCCATGGAGGTCCGCTCCAACATCAAGGACCACCTCATGAACCGGCTGGAGCTGCGGCTCGGCGACGTCATGGACTCCGAGGTGGACCGCAAGATCGCGGTGAACGTGCCGAGCGGGGTGCCGGGGCGCGGCCTCGTCCCGGAGAAGCTGCACTTCATGGCCGCGGTACCGCGGATCGACTCGATCAGCTCGGACAGCGACCTGTCCGAGGCCACCGCGGCGATGGCGCAGGAGGTCGGGCGGCACTGGACCGGGGCCGGGGCCCCGCAGGTGCGGCTGCTGCCGCGGGAACTGCCCGCGCACCGGCTGCCCGCCGGCCACGCCGAGCCGCGGCGCGGGGTGGCGTTCGGTATCGACGAGAACGCCCTGGAGCCGGTGTTCGTGGACTTCGACCGGGACCCGTTCCTCCTGGTGTTCGGCGAGAGCGAGTCCGGCAAGTCGAACCTGCTGCGGCTGCTCATCAAGCAGGTGACGGAGCGCTACGACGGCGCCGCGGCCAAGTTCTTCGTGATCGACAACCGCCGGGCGCTGCTGGACGTCACCCCCGCCACCCACCTGGCGGAGTACGTGCCGATGTCCAACGCCATGGACCACCATGTGGACGCGCTGGCGGAGCTGATGCAGCGGCGCACGCCGTCGGCCGACGTCACGGCCCAGCAGCTGCGCGACCGGAGCTGGTGGACGGGCCCGTCGGTCTTCGTGGTCGTCGACGACTACGACCTGGTGTCGACGTCGAGCGGCAACCCGCTCGCCCGGCTGACCGAGCACCTGCCCTTCGCGCGGGACGTGGGCGTCCGCTTCATCATCGCCCGCAGCAGCGCGGGCGTGAGCCGGGCCGCGTACGAGCCGTTCATGCAGCGGATGACGGAGCTGGGCGCGCAGGGCGTGCTGCTCTCCGGCGACCCGCACGAGGGCGACGTGCTCGGCGCCCGGATGCGGCCGATGCCGCCGGGCCGGGGCGTCTTCGTCTCCCGGCAGCGGGGCAACCCGCTGGTCCAGACGGGGTGGCTGGGCGACCCCGTGTGAGCACGGCGAACGCCCCGCCTCCCCGGTCCGGGGAGGCGGGGCGTTCGTACGGCCCCCGCGGAGCGGCCGCCGGGCCTCGGGGCCGGCTCCCGCGGACCCCGCCCCGGGAACGGCCCGGGGTGGGCACCCCTCGCGCGTGCCCACACCTGGTCGCCGTCGTGCGGCGTACCGCCCGCCGCGCTCAGGCGAAGTAGCCGGCGGCCTTCTTGTCGCCGCCCATGTAGTCGCCGCCGGCGTTGGCGACGACCTGGGCGATCTGGGTCAGGGCCCGGTGGATGTCCTCGGCCTCCTTGTCCCACTTCGCCTGCTGCTCCGTGTAGAAGGTGTGCGCCTCACCCTCCCAGCCGGCGGCGACGCTGGCCACGGCCGTCTTGATGGACCGCAGGTCCTCCTCCAGGCGCTTGGCCTGGTTGCCGAGGACAGTGGCGGTGGCGTCGAGAGCGCCGTACTTGACGACGAGCTCGTCGCTCGAGTGCATTCCCATGGTTACCTCTTCCGTCTTCTCGTGGTGTCCGGCCGGCTCCCGCGCCGGGCAGCCGCCCGGCTCCGTCGGCCCGTGGGGCCGGGCCCGGTGAGGGGCTCGGCTCCCCTGCCGGGACTACAGGCCGGCCAGGCTCGACTTGGGCGCGCCGTCGTTGACGTTGATGGCCTGCACGGCGGCGCGGACGTCGTCCTCGGTACCCGCCTTGATCTTGCGCGTCGCGTTCATCGCCTCGAGGTACTTGGCGAGGATGTTGCCGATGTTCACCATCGAGGTGTTGATCTCGTACTGCTTCTTGTCGAAGGCACCGGCTCCGATGCCCTTCCACTGGCCTTCGAGGCTGTCGATCGTGCCCTGGATCTGGTGGAGCTGACCCTTGATCGAGTTGAACTTCTCCAGGATCTGCTTCTCCAGCGCGATGAGTTGCTCATCGGAAAGCTTCTGGCCCTGCGACACGGTGGTGGTTTCCTTTCTGAACTGCCGTTCCTGCTGGCTGTGCTGCCGGGGGGCTCGTGCGCCCGGCCGCCGGCGGGGTCACGCTCCCGAGCGGGAGCCGCTCCGGGCGGCCGGACGCGGCGCCGGGCCGCTCCCGGTGCGCTCCGCGGCGCCGGGGGGCGGGGCCGGGGGCCCCGCCAGGGCCGCGCTCACCGCGGGGGCGCCGAGCGCCGCCGGCGCGACGGCCCCGCACGGGTACCCGGCGGCCTCCCCCGTCACCGTCAGCTCGGACATGAGCCGTTCCTCCCCGTTTGCTACCGTCGTCCTGCGTTGCGATCGTGGTAGCCCGCCGCCCTCCGGCGGCGTCCCGCCTCACTCTAGCCTCTGCCGACTCGGGCCCAAGTGTCTTATCCGTCACGAGACTTCAACAGTCCGGGCCATGGCTGCGCATGTGCGGCTGCAACGGTGGGCGGAGGCATCCGCCCCTGGTCACCGCGCGGGGGCGCCCTGCCCGACCCGTCGCCGCCGCCGTGAGTCCCGGACCGCCACGGCGCCGCCGCTCGTCGCGGCGACCAGCACGACCCCGCCCACGACCACATAGGTCGCGAGGCGGGCGGTGCGCTGCTGGGGGCTCTCCCCGAGATGGACCTCCGCGGGGGTCGGCGCCTCGGCACGGGTGACGCCCTCGTGCGCCACGGGCTCCTCGATCCGCACGTCGTCCTCGGTCAGGGCGCGCACCGGGTCGACCACACCCCAGCCGACGAGGCGGTCGTGTCCGGCGACGGAGCGCTCCGCGGTCTGCTGGATCTGGGCCACGATCTCCCTGGCCGTCCAGTCGCCGTGCTTGGCCTTCACGAGCGCGGCCAGTCCGGCGACATAGGGCGCGGAGAAGCTCGTGCCGTGGTCGGCGCAGTGGCCGCCGCCGGGCACGGTGGAGACGATGTCCACCCCCGGGGCCGCGACGCCCACGAACTCGCCGGACTGGGAGAACGGCGCCCGCTCGTTGTTGCGGTCGGAGGCCGCCACGGCGAGTACCCCGGGATAGGAGGCGGGATAGGTCTTCTTGACGTTGCCGCCCAGCCCGTCGTTCCCGGCCGAGGCGACGACGACGATCTCCTCCGCCAGGGCCGCGTCGACGGCCTGCCTGAGCGCGGGTTCCGGCTCGACGGCCTCGGCGGTGTCCTGGGAGATGTTGATGACGTCGGCGTCCTGGTCGATGGCGTGCCGGATGGCCTGCGCCAGGGTGGCGGCGTTGCCGTTGCCGTCGGCGTCGTTCTGCTGGATGGGGATGATCACGGCGTCCGGGGCCAGCCCGACGAAGCCGGTGCCCTTGGCCGGGCGGGCGGCGATGATGCCCGCCACCTTGGTGCCGTGGCCGGCGGTGTCGGTGGTGCCGTCCTCCTTGCCGCGCTCCAGCGGGTTGCCGCCCGCGTCCTCGGCGTCCTTCGGCAGGAGGTTGGCGCCGGCCCTGGTGTCGACGGCCTTCCTCAGCTGCGGGTGGCGGGCGTCGACACCGCTGTCGATCACGGCGACCCGGACGCCCTTCCCGGTGGACTGCTTCCACAGTTCGTCCAGCAGGACGCGCTGCAGCGCCCAGGGCCGTCCCGTGTAGACCTCGCCGGGATAGGAGCAGCTGGAGCCGTCGGCGGTCGCGGTGGGCAGCGGCAGGCCGACGAAGGCCAGGGCCGCGGCGGCCGTGACGACGGCCGGGCGCAGTGCCCTGCGGTGCCCGCGGGCGCTGTTCGGTGGTGTGCGCGTCATCCCGTCCGCCCTCAGGAGCCCTGCGGCTGGCTGGCGGCGCCGGTGGAGAGCCGGGGACCGGTGGGCAGGAACGTCGACCACGCCGCGGGGACGGGCAGGGGCTCGACGCCCTTGTACCCGAGGCGGTTCTGCGCCTGCGCGGCCTCCGTGGCGCGCTGCTGCCGCTCCTCCCCGGTGCCCGAGGAGCCGATGCCCGAGTCGTCCGAGGCGCTGTCGCCGTTGGACTGCATCGCATAGCGCAGGCCGGTGTCGGTGACGAGGAAGAGGAAGCCGGAGTCCGTCTTGGCCCCCTTGAACTGACGGAACAGCTGCCCGGATCCGGGGGTGACGTACGCGCTGGTGGCGCCCGTGGGCAGCGGGGCGGGGAAGGCTTCGCCGGCCCAGGTGCTGAGGGTGGTGGTCCCCTTGTCCCCGTCGACCTTCCGCAGCACGTTGCAGACGGTGTTGCGGCTGCCGGACCGGGTGCTCGCCTCGTTGACCGGCACGGGCTCGGCGGTGGGCCACCGCCTGTCCTCGTTGAAGGCGCGCCCCGGACGGAAGGCCCCGGCGCTGACGGCGGACGCCTGGCCGTTCTGCCCCAGCTCCACGTGGCGGCTCGCGTTCAGCAGCAGCTTGGCCGTGAAGTCCGAGACGGGGGCGACGCTGCCCTCCAGGACCACGTACCGCTGCTTGCGGGTGCCGTCGGTGGCCGAGATGACCATGCCGACCCTGTCCACCTCCTCGGGGAGCCCCTCGACTCCGGCGGGTGCGCCGGGCTGCCCGGGGATCTCGGGGAAGGTGACGGCGTCTCCCTTGTGCAGGGTGTCCAGCCAGGCCCCGGAGACCTTCTGGGGCGTGCCCTCCCGGCCGACGATGGTGCGCAGCAGCAGTTCGTCCTCGGCCACCGGGTACGCCGTGCCCCGGGCGTCGACGATGTACCGCTTGCCGTCGGGGTCCTCGACATGGAGGAGTTCGCCGCCGGTGAGCCGTTCGGACCCCTCGGTGCGGTCCTGCTCGCGCTCGGCGAGGACGAAGGCGGCCTTCTGGATCGACCGGCCGCCCCCGCCGGGGCGTTCGCACACCACCCACCGCTTGGCCGAGCCGGCCTCCTCCGCGCTCGGCAGGCGGTCGGGGGCGTAGGGGATGCCGAGCGTGGGGCCGTGGGGGATCTTGCCGCTGTCGAGCACCGACTCGTCGACGTTGATGACCTTGCCCTTGTCCGGGTAGAGCAGCAGCTTGGCCGAGGACATGTTGAGCACGGGGTGGAGCTGGACCTTCTTCCCGGTCTTCAGCACCACGTAGCGGGTGGTCGACTTGCTGGCGATGATGACGTTCTCCCCCGGGGTGTCCCAGCCCTTGGGCGCGACCGGCTTGAACATGCCCCAGGCGCCGAAGACTGCGAGCACGACGACTCCGACGACGGCACCGGGTGCGACCGCCCGCAGGGGGCGCGGGGCGCCCTCCTCCGAGCCGGTGGTGTTCGGCTGAAGGAACTGCGCCACCAGTCTCCGCTTCGCGAAGGTGTAGGCGTTCAGCTCGTCCCGTCGTGATGCCATCTGTCCGCAGTCCCTCTTCCCCGTCGGGCGGCCGGGTTCCCACACACGTCGGTCACGGCCCGACCGTGCCCCCCTACTATGCCTGTCGCGATCGGCGCCCATGTGCTCAGGTAGGCTGATCGCCCGGTCAACACCCAAGCGGAAGTTGGCCAATACGGACACGAGGGGGCAACGCGGCGATGGGGACGGCGACGCGCGCGCGCAACGGGCGGACCACCGGCCGGACGCCCGGCAGTCGGGCCGGGACTTCCCGGCGGCAACGCAGCAACCCCTCCGCCCGAAGCCGGTCCGCCGCGGCCCCCTCCCCGGCGGGGCCCCCCGCGCGGACGGTGCTGCGTCCGCTGTCCCGGGCGGACCGCATCGGCCCGTTCCCGCTGCGCCAACTGGTGCTGCTCCAGGCCGCGCTGGCCCTGGTCGCCGTCGGCCTGGTGCTCGGCGGGCTGTGGCTGGTGCCCGCGGCGACGGCGGCCGGGCTGCTCGCCCTGCTCGCGGTCGTGCGCCGGCGCGGGCAGGCCGTGCAGGACTGGCTGTCCACCGCCCGTGCGCTGCGCTCCCGCAGGAAGCGCACCCTCCCGGCGCCGCCGGAGGCCGACGCCTCGCTGGCCCCGGTCGCCGAGAGCGTGCCCGGCCTCCGGCCGTTCCCCTATGTCGACCGCGACCGGCGCACGGTGGGGATGCTCGGCGACGGGTCCTTCCTGACGGCCGTGATCCGGGTGGAGGCGGAGGGTGCCGCCCTGCGGCCCTCCTCGGGCGCGCGGGCCCTGTCACTGGCGCTGCTGGGCGACGCGCTGCGGGTGGACGACATCGCCGCGGAGTCCGTGCAGTTGGTGCAGCAGGTGCGCCCGGCCCCGGCTCCCCATCTGCCGCAGCAGTCGGTGGCCCGCCTGTCCTACGCCCCGCTCCAGGAGCGCACCGGCGCACCGGCCCTGCGGATGACGTGGATCGCGGTGAAGCTGGACCCGGAGCAGTGCCGGGAGGCCGTCCAGGCGCGCGGCGGAGGCGTCCCCGGCGCCCAGCGGTGCCTGGTGCGGCTGGCCGACCATGTGGCGAGCCGGGTGACCGGGGCCGGGTTCCGTGCCGCGGTGCTCGACCAGGAGGGGCTCAACTCGGCGGTGGCCACGGCCGCCTGCGCCTCGCCCAGGGCGGCTGCCCGGGCCGGGCGGCCCGACACCGCGTCGCAGCGCCGTACCGCGGAGACCTCCCGGGTCTGGCGCTGCGACGACCGCTGGCACACCGCCTACGCGGTGGGCCGCTGGCCGGAGCTGGGCCGGGCGGCGACACCGCTGCCGCAACTGGTCGCCCTGCTGACCGGGGTTCCGGCGTATGCGACGACGATCAGCCTCACCGTGCGGCGGGGCGTGCGGCAGGGGGCGGTGGACATCGCGGGCCATGTGCGCATCACCGGCGCCTCGGACACGGAACTGGTCGGCGTACGGCGCGACTTGGAGCAGGCCGCACGCGGTGCGAAGGTCGGCCTGCTGCGACTGGACCGCGAGCAGTTGCCGGGCGCCCTGGCCACCCTGCCGCTCGGAGGTGTCCGCTGATGGCCGGGCTGACGACCGGAAGCCTGCGCTCCCTGCTGGGTCCGCGTCAGGCGGGGCACTCGCTGCCCGCGACGGACCTCGGTGCGCTCTCCCTGCCCGTGGGCGACGACGGCGTGGTCGTCGGCGAGGACGCCGAGGGCCGGTCCCAGATGCTGGGGCTGCACCGCTCGACCCCCTACGACGTCCTGCTGATCGGCGGTCTGTGGACCGCCCAGGTCCTGGCGCTGCGCGCGGCCGGCACCGGTGCCCGCGTGACCGTGGAGACCGGACGGCCGCAGGCGTGGACGACGCTCGCCCAGGCGGCGGGGGCGGGACTTGAGTGCATCACCCTGCACGAGGTGGGGCGGGTGCCGCCGATGGGCGCCTCGGTCGGAAGCCCCGTGGTCGTCCTCCGGGACTGCGGCATGCGGCCGCCGCGCGGCCGGGTGGTGTCCTCGCCCTGGCAGTCGGTGGTGACGCTGCTGCCGTATCTGAGCCCGGTGGCGCCCCGGTTGCTGCGGTCCTCGACGCTGGTGGGCATCCAGCGGGTGTCGCCGCAGGAGGCCGGGCAGATCGGGCGCATCCTGGGGCTGGCGGAGCAGGAGGTGGCCGCGCTGCCGACGCTGGCCGACGGCGTCACGCTCTGGTGCGCGGGCAAGGACCGCCAGTGGATCATGACGAGCGCGACGGACGCCGAGTCGGGGCTGCTCGGTTCGCCGCGCCGGATGGACTGACCCCTGCTCCCGGGTGGGCGCGGGGGTCCTCGGCCCGTACCGGGTCGCGGCGTACTCCCGTCCCGCCGACCGGACTTCGCCCGCAGCGGGCCGGGCGCCGCCCGGCGCGGCACTAGGATGCAGGGGTGGCGCCGCGCCGGAACTCCCGCCGGTGCCGCGGGACCTCCGGTCATCGGCACGGCAGTGGCGGAAGGGGAACACGTGGGCAGCGCGCAGGAGAAGGACGAGCTGTACGCCTTGGACATCTCCGACGTGGAGTGGCAGGGCCCTCCGGGGACCAGCCCCGACGAGGAGCGCGTGGAGATCGCGCATCTGCCCGGCGGTGCCGTCGCGATGCGCTCGTCGCTGGACCCGGAGACGGTGCTGCGCTACACCGAGGCGGAGTGGCGGGCCTTCGTCCTCGGTGCCCGGGACGGCGAGTTCGACCTCAGGTGACCGGGAGCCGCTCCTGAGCGCCCCCGGTACGGATCCCGGCGCCCGCCCCGGTGCGGATGCCATCGGCCCCTCCGGCCGCGGACGTTGACGGTGCGCACCCGCAGCCCGCGTCCCCCCGCCTCCACGGCGTGACGCACGGGACACCGGCCGGGGGCGGACGGGCCTGACGCAGTGGCGCGGGCGGCGACTAGGGTGGGTGGGGCGCGCGGTGCGCGGCCCTTCGGTCGCGCCTGCCGTGCGCGGGGGGAGAGCCGGGCCCGTCCGGAGTGAAACGGTGGCCCCCACACCCATGACGGCACCAGGGTGCTCGACCACTTCAGGAGGCACAGTGAACGGCGATCGGGACGACATCCACGGGGGCTGGAACCTTCCCGTCGACGAGTCCGACGCGGAGTCCGTCGAGCTGACGGGCGAGTTCACCATCGACTACACCCCTCCCGCCTGGTACACGCAGAACGCGTCGGCGGACACCTCCGGTGGGGCGGCCGCGCAGGACCCGCCCCCTCCGCCGCAGGGGGCCCCGGTGCCGGGGCTGCCCTCGGACGGCGGGTACGAGCCCAACTGGTCCATCGCGCCGCCGAACCCGCCCGCCTCCGCCCCGGCGCCGGACCGGGCTCCCGGCGCGGACGGCGGGCCGTCGGCGCACCGGGAGCCTCCCGCGCCCGCCCCGGGCGCCCCCGGTCCGGGGGCCGTCCCGGCGTCGGCGGCCGAGGCGCACGCCCCCTCCGCCGCCCCCGAGCCGGCGGGCGGCGGTGCGGGCGGCGACGTCGAGAGCGGCGCGACGATGCGCTTCTCCCCCGCGGCCCTCCGCCGGGAGATCGCCGAGCGCGCGGCCGCCGGGGAGGCGGCCCGGGGCGGTGCCCCGACCGCGCCGGAGGCCGCCCCCGGGGCGGCCGACGCCCCGGACACCGCAGCGGATGCCGCCGCTCCCGCGGCCTCGGTAGCCGGCGCGCAGGACCCCGGCGCCCCGGTGCCCCCCGAGGCCGCACCGGCGGCCGCCGGGGACGAGGATCCCGCCGAGGAGCCGTCCGCGCGGACCGCGCCGTCGGCCCTTCCGGCCGACGGGCCGCTGCCGGAGGACGGTGGCTCCCCGCAGGCCGATGCCTCGGCCGGGCACGGGCGGGACTTCGACGGCGACGGCCCGCTGCCGGACGGCGGCGGTGCTCCGGCCGTTCCTCCGGAAGGGCCCGGAGCCGTCCCGGAGGGCGGCACCGGCGCGCCGGAGGCCGCCGCACCCAGTCCCGCCGCGGCGCCCGAGCCCGGCCCCGCCGCCCCGGACGTCCCGGTGGCGGCCGGTCCCCCGGGGACCCCCGTGCCCGGCGTCCCGGACGCCGCGCTGCCTCCGGGTCTGCCGCCGCTGCCGCCCTCGTACCACCCGGCCGCGCCCGCCCCCGCGCAGCAGTGGCCCGGGACCGGGCAGCCGACACCGCAGGCCGGAGGCCCCGCGCAGGGCCCGGCCGCCCCGCAGCCCCCGGCGGACGCGCCTGCCGGAGGCCACGGTGCCCCACACGGGCACCCCGCGCCCGGCCACCTGCCCCCGCAGGCACCCCCGGCCGCGCACGGCGGCTACGGCTTCCCCCAGCAGACACCACCGACCACCGTCCCGCCCCAGGCACCGGGGACCCCCCACACACCCGGCCACCTGCCCCCGCAGGCACCCCCCGCCGAACAGAGCGGCTACGGCTTCCCCCAGCAGACACCACCGGCCGGGCAGGCTCCGGGGGCGGCGGTCGATCCGAGGACCGGTGGCGCCTGGCCGACGCCCGTCGCCCACGACCAGCGGGAGCGCTCCGTCCCGGGTGCGCCGCTCGGCTACACCGCGGCCGTGGAGCTCTCCTCCGACAGGCTGCTGCGCAGCAACAGGCAGAAGCCCAAGTCGAGTCGCGGCCCCTCGGCCGCCTCCCGCTTCAAGCTCGGCGGGAAGAAGGAGGAGGCGGAGCGCCAGCGGAAGCTGGAGCTGATCCGCACCCCGGTGCTGTCCTGCTACCGGATCGCGGTGATCTCCCTGAAGGGCGGGGTCGGCAAGACCACCACCACCACGGCACTGGGCTCGACGCTGGCCACCGAGCGCCAGGACAAGATCCTCGCCATCGACGCCAACCCCGACGCCGGGACGCTCGGGCGCCGGGTGCGGCGGGAGACCGGGGCCACCATCCGGGACCTGGTGCAGGCGATCCCGTACCTGAACTCGTACATGGACATCCGGCGCTTCACCTCGCAGGCGCCCTCCGGGCTGGAGATCATCGCCAACGACGTGGACCCGGCCGTGTCCACCACGTTCAACGACGAGGACTACCGGCGGGCGATCGACGTGCTGGGCCGCCAGTACCCGATCATCCTGACGGACTCGGGAACGGGTCTGCTGTACAGCGCGATGCGCGGTGTGCTGGACCTGGCCGACCAGCTCATCATCATCTCCACTCCGTCCGTGGACGGTGCGAGCAGCGCTTCGACGACCCTGGACTGGCTCTCCGCCCACGGGTACGCCGAGTTGGTGCAGCGGTCCGTCACGGTGATCTCGGGGGTGCGGGAGACCGGAAAGATGATCAAGGTCGACGACATCGTGGCGCACTTCCAGACGCGCTGCCGGGGGGTGGTCGTGGTGCCCTTCGACGAGCACCTGGCCGCCGGTGCCGAGGTGGACCTCGACATGATGCGCCCCAAGACCCGGGAGGCGTACTTCAACCTCTCGGCGCTGATCGCCGAGGACTTCGCCAGGGCCCAGCAGCAGCAGGGCCTGTGGACGGCGGACGGCAACCCGCCGCCGCAGGCGGCACCGCCGATGCCCGGCCACCCCGGCGGTCCGCACGGGGCGCCTCAGGTGCCTCCGGGGGCGGCGGGCGGGCAGCCCTGGCAGCAGGGGTACCCCCCGGCGCCCGGGCAGCCCCGTCCCCCGCAGGCACAGCCCCCGGTCCCGCCCCAGTACCCGCACCCGCACCCGCACCCGCCGCAGGGGTACGCCGGGCCTCCGCAGGCACCGGCGCCCCAGGCGTGGCAGCAGGGGCCGTTCCCCGGTCAGGGTGCCGCCCCGGGGGCGGCGGGGGCACCGGGGTCCCCCACCTCTCCGCAGGAGCCCGCTCCCGCCGACCCGGCCCAGGGGGGCCACGTCCCGCCTCAGGGCTGGCCCGGTCAGCAGCCTCCGCCGCCGCCGGCCCCTCAGCAGTAGGGCGGCAGAGGTCTACACCCCTTCAGGGCCTGCACCGGGAGTCCGGTGCAGGCCCTTCGCCGTGTCCCCGCAGCCCACCGGGGGTTTGGGCGGCCGCTGACGCGGCATGACCACAGGGATGCACCGTCGCTTCACCCGAGAGCGAACCCGAGCTCACCCGCCCGTCTCGTCCCGGCGACACCTGACGCGAGGTCACCGCCCATGCGCCTGCCCGCATTAGCCCGCACTCCGTGGCACCGCACCCCCGTCCCCCGCTCCCCCGCCCGGCGCGCTCCCGCCTTCCGCTCCCCCGCCCTCCGCGCCTCCGCCGTGGCGGCCGCACTCGCCGCTCTGCTGCTCCCCGCCCTGCCCTCCCCCGCAGCGGCCGCGCACCCGACTGCCCTCGCACCCGCCGCCGCACCGGGCCGGACCGCCGAGGGGGACGGGGAGCGCCGGGTGCTCACCGTCGCCGTGTCGCAGAGCGTCGACTCTCTCAGCCCCTTCCTGGCCCAGCGCCTGGTCAGCACCTCGATCCACCGCCTCGCCTACGAGTACCTGACCAACTACGACCCCGCCGACGGCCGCACCGTCCCGGGCTTCGCCACCGCCTGGAAGGCGTCGGCGGACAAGCTCACCTGGACGTTCACCATCCGCTCCGACTCGACCTGGTCCGACGGACGGCCCGCCACCGCCGAGGACGCCGCCTGGACCTTCACCACGATGATGCGGGACCCGGACGCCGCCACCGCGAACGGCAGCTTCACCGCCAACTTCCGCAGGGTCACGGCGCCCGACCCGACGACCCTGGTCATCGAGCTGAAGAAGCCCCAGGCGACGATGACCGCGCTGGACGTGCCGATCGTGCCCCGGCACGTCTGGGAGAAGGTCGACGACTTCGCCGCCTTCGGCAACGACGCCGCCTTCCCCGTGGTGGGCAACGGGCCCTTCGTGATCACCGGCTTCGAAGTGGACCGCTACATCCGGCTGGAGGCCAACAAGGACTTCTGGCGCGGCGCGCCGGGCTTCGACGAACTGGTCTTCCGGTACTACAAGGACGGGGACGCGGCGGTGTCCGCGCTGCGCAAGGGGGAGGTCTCCTTCGTGCAGGGGCTCACCCCCGCCCAGGCGGACTCGCTGGAGGAGGCGGGGGACATCGCGGTCAACGACGCACCCGGGCGCCGCTTCCTCGCCCTGGCCGTCAACCCGGGCGCCCGCGCCCAGGACGGTACGTCCTTCGGCAACGGCCACCCCGCGCTGCTCGACCCCGGCGTACGCAGGGCGCTCTTCCACGCCGTGGACCGCACCGCGCTCGTCGCCAGGGTCTTCCAGGGGCATGCGGTGGAAGGAGAGGGGTACATACCGCCGCGCTTCTCCCGGTACTTCTGGGAGCCCGGCCCCGGCCGGCGCATCGGCCACGACCCGCAGCGCGCCGCACGACTTCTCGACGAGGCGGGGTACCGCAAGGGCGGCGACGGCCGCCGCGCCGGTCCCGACGGCAGGCCGCTGGAACTGCGGCTGCTGTGCCACGCCACGGACCCCAACGACAAGGCGGTGGGCCGCTACCTCCAGGAGTGGTGGGGCGCGTTGGGGATCACGCTCACCGTCGAGTGCCTGGACAACGTCTCCGACCCCTGGCTGAAGGGGGACTACGACCTCGCCTTCGACGGCTGGTCGGTCAACCCCGACCCGGACTTCGTGCTCGCCATCCACACCTGCGCCGCGCTGCCGGAGACACCCGGGGCGAGCGGCGCCACGGACAACTTCATCTGCGACCGGACCTACGACGAGCTGTACGAGCGGCAGGCGGCCGAGTACGACCCGGAGAAGCGGGCCGCACTGGTCAAACGGATGCAGTCGCGGCTGTACGACACGGGGTACATGAACATCCTGGCCTACCCGAACGCGATGGAGGCCTACCGGACCGACCACATCGCCTCCCTCACCACGATGCCGGAGGCAGCCGGGAACATCTACGGGCAGGACGGCTACTGGAGTTGGTGGTCGGCCGAGCCGGCCGCCCCCCGCGAGGCCTCCGGCGGCGGGGCGGCCACCGGGTTCGCGCTCGGCGCCGGGGCGGCCGTGCTGCTGGCGGTGGCGGCCGGCTCGGTCGTGGTGATGCGCCGCCGGTCCACGGCGGACGACCGTGAGTAGCCGGGCGGCACTCCGGTGAGCGCCGCCGCGGGCGGTGCCCCGACCGCCCCCGCGGTGGGCGCCCCGAGGGCCCGCACCCGGGGCGGCGGGCGGCTGCGCGCCTATGCGTCCCACGCGGCCGGCCGGCTCGGCGGGGCAGCCGTCTCCCTGGTGGCGGTCCTGGTCACGGGCTTCTTCCTGTTCCGTGTCGTCCCGGGCGACCCCGTGCGGGCGATGACGCACGGAATGCCCACCTCGGCCGAGCAGATGGACACCCTGCGCCGCCAGTTCGGCCTCGACCAGCCGCTGTGGCGGCAGTTCACCGACTACTGCACCGGGGCCCTCGCGGGGGATCTGGGCACCTCGTACCAGTTCCGCGCCCCCGTGGCGGAGTTGATCGCCGACCGGCTGCCGGCCACCCTGCTGCTGACCGGCACGGCGGTCGTGCTGTACTCCGCGCTCGGGCTGTGGCTCGGCACCCGGTCGGCATGGCACCGCGGCGGGCCCGGGGACCGGCTGAACACCGGCATGGCGCTGACCCTCTGGTCGATCCCCTCCTTCTGGCTGGGCCTGCTGCTGATCACGGTCCTCTCGGTGGGGGCGGGGCCGCTGCCCGGGCTGTTCCCGACGGGCGGGATGGACTCCGGGGACACGGCCGGAGCGGCCCGTGTCCTCGACACCGCCCACCACATGGTCCTGCCCGTGCTGACGCTGGTGGCGGTCGGCTACGCGCAGACCCTGCTGGTGATGCGCTCCTCGCTGCTGGACGAGATGGGCGCGGACTACCTCACCACCGCCCGGGCCAAGGGCCTGCGGGACGCGGCCGTGCGCCGCCGCCACGCCGTGCCCAACGCCCTGCTGCCCACGGTGACCATGGTCTTCATCAACCTGGGCCATGTGGCCGCGGGTTCGATCCTGGTCGAGACGGTGTTCTCCTGGCCGGGCCTCGGCGGGCTGTTCTACCAGGCGCTGAGCGTGCCCGACCTGCCGCTGGTCCAGGGGCTGTTCCTCGTCTTCGCCGGAGCCATGATCCTGATGAACCTGCTGGCGGACCTGCTGTACCCGCTGCTCGACCCCCGGGTGGCACGATGACCGCGGGTCCCGGGCCGGGGGCCGTCCCCTCCCCCGCCGCACAGGGCGGCGGGGTTCCGACGGCCCGGGCGCTGGCCCGGGCCCGCCGCCGCCGCTCCGCGGCGCGCTTCCTCGCGGCGTACCGCACCCACCGCGGCGGCGTCGCCGGGCTCGGCGCCCTGGTGCTGATCGGGCTCCTGGCGCTCGGGGCACCGCTGCTCGTCGGCTCCGGCGTGCGCAGCGTCGCCGACGCCCCCGGCTCCGCGCTGGAGCCGCCGAGCGCCCGGTTCCCCCTCGGGACGGACCGGTTCGGGCGGTCGCTGCTGGGACTGCTGGTGTGGGGCGCCCGGATCTCCCTGACGGTGGGTCTGCTCGCGGCGGTGCTGTCGGTGGCGATCGGCACGCTGGTGGGGATCGTCGCGGGGCACTTCGGCGGGTGGCCCGCCACCGTGCTGATGCGGGTCACCGACTGGTTCCTGGTGATGCCCACCCTGGTCCTGGCGATCGTGCTGGCGACGGTGATGTCGCGCGGCCTCGTGACGGTGGTCGTCGCGATCGGCGTCACCAGCTGGCCGACGACCGCACGCCTGGTGCGCGCGGCGACGATCGCCGTGGAGTCGCGCCCGTACATCGAGCGGGCCAGGGCCCTCGGGGGCGGGCACGGGCATGTGATGCGGCGGCACGTGCTGCCCCACGTGATGCCGCTGGTCCTGGCGCAGACGACGCTGGGCATCTCCGGGGCGATCCTCACCGAGGCGACCCTGGCCTTCCTGGGACTGGGCGACCCGACGGTCGTCTCCTGGGGCGGCATGCTCCAGGACGCCCGGGAGGCGGGGGCCGTCTCCTCCGGCCACTGGTGGTACCTGGCACCGCCGGGAATCGCCATCGCGGTGGTGGCGCTGGCCTTCACCCTGTGCGGACGTGCCGTGGAATCGGTGCTCAACCCGAGGCTGGAGGTGGGGCGGTGACGCTCCTGAGGGTCAGGGACCTGCGGGTGACCTACGGTTCGGGCGCGGGGGCCGTGCCCGCGCTGCGCGGCGTGGACCTCTCCCTGGAGGCGGGGCGCACGCTGGGCCTGGCGGGCGAGTCCGGCTGCGGCAAGTCGACCCTGGCGCTGGCGCTGCTGCGGCTGCTGCCCGCCTCCGCCCGGACCACCGGCGAGGTACTGCTCGCCGGTGAGGACGTCCTCACCATGCGGTGGGGGCGGCTGAGGGCGGTGCGCTGGGCGGGGGCGTCCATCGTCTTCCAGGGCGCGATGCACTCGCTGAACGCCGTGCACCGCGTCGGGGACCAGATCGCCGAGCCGGTCCTGCTGCACGAGGGCGTCTCCCCCGGCGAGGCGCGCTCCCGGACAGCCGCGCTGCTCCGCCAGGTCGGGCTGCCCGCCTCCCGGGCGGACGCCTATCCGCACGAGCTCTCCGGCGGCCAGCGCCAGCGCGTCATGATCGCGATGGCGCTGGCCTGCCGTCCGCAACTGCTGGTCGCCGACGAGCCCACCACGGCGCTGGACGTGATGGTCCAGGCCCAGGTGCTGCGGCTGATCGGCGGCCTGGTGGCCGAGCAGGGCATCGCCCTGCTGATGATCAGCCACGACCTGGGGGTGCTCGCGGGGACCTGCGACACGCTCGCCGTGATGTACGCGGGGCGGATCGTCGAGGAGGGCCCGGCGCGGGCCGTGCACGAGGCGGCCCGGCACCCCTACGGCCGGGCGCTGTCCGCCGCCTTCCCCCGGATCGGCGACCCGGCCTCCCGCCACGCCCCGCAGGGCCTTCCGGGAGACCCGCCCGACCCTGCGGCGCTGCCCACCGGCTGCGCCTTCCATCCGCGCTGCCCCGTCGCCGTCGCGGCCTGCACCACCGAGGACCAGGTCCTGGTCGCGGCGGGCGAGGCGCACCGGGCGGCCTGCCTGCACCTCTCGGCCCCGGAGGGGAGTACACCGTGACCGCACCCGCCGCACCCGCCCTGCTGTCCGCCACCGGCCTGTGCGTCGCCTTCCCCGGGCGGCGCGGCAGGGCTCCCGCCCGGGCGGTCGACGGCGTCGACCTGGACGTCGGGCGAGGGGAGATCGTCGCCCTGGTGGGCGAGTCCGGCTGCGGGAAGAGCACCCTCGCCCGTGCGCTGCTGGGACTGGTCGCCCCCACGGCGGGGCGGGTCCTCTTCGACGGGCGGGAGCCGGGCCGCGGCACCCGGGCGCTGAAGGAGTACCGCAGACGGGTGCAGTTGGTGCTCCAGGACCCCAGCGGCTCCCTCAACCCCCGCCACACGGTGTACGAGGCGGTCGCGGAGGGGCTGCGGATCCACGGCCTGAGGGGGGACGAACGGGCCGCCGTCGCGGGGGCGCTGGCGAGGGCCGGACTGCGTCCGCCGGAGCGGTTCCTGCTGCGCCACCCGCATGAGCTGTCCGGGGGGCAGCGCCAGCGGGTGGTGATCGCGGGGGCTCTGGTGCTGGGTCCGGAGCTGATCGTCGCGGACGAGCCGGTCGCCTCGCTGGACGCCTCGGTACGCGGCGAGATCCTCGCGCTGCTGCTGCGGCTGCGCGGGGAACTCGGCCTGTCGGCACTGGTGGTGACGCACGATCTGGGGCTCGCCTGGAACGTGGCGGACCGGGTGGCGGTGATGTACCTGGGGCGGATCGTGGAGTCCGGGCCGGTGGAGGAGGTGCTGACGGCACCGCGGCACCCCTACACCCGGGCGCTGCTGTCGGTGCTGCCGGAGTCGGGGGCCGAGCCGGTGGTCCTGTCCGGCGAGCCGCCGGACGCCTCGCGGATCCCGGCGGGGTGCCGGTTCCACGTCCGCTGCCCGGTGCTGGCGTCCGGGGCGGCGGAGCGGGCCGGGGTGGCGCGGGCGTGCCGCGGGACGGAGCTGCCGGTCCTGCCGGGCGGCCCGGACTCGCGGGTGGCCTGCCACTGGGCGGCCGCCGGGACGTGACGGGCCGGACGCCCGCCGAGCGGTGCGCGGGCCGCCGGCCGGTCGCCCGGGGGCTCCGCGCGGCGGCCGGGGGCGCCCGCCGGTGCGGGGCCTGCGCCGGGCGGTCTCCTCAGGCGCCGCCGCCCGGGGCGCCGTCGGCGTCGGCGTCGGCGACGAGCTGCCGGCAGCGGGTGACGTCGGCGGCCATCGCGACCAGCAGGGCGTCGATCGAGTCGAACTTCTGCTGGCCCCGCACGTACGCCAGGAAGTCGACGGTCACATGCAGTCCGTAGAGGTCGAGTCCGACCCGGTCGATGGCGTAGGCCTCGACCGTCCGCTCGGTGCCGTCGAACTGGGGGTTGGTCCCGACGGAGATGGCCGCGGGCATCCGCTCGCCGTCGGCGGTGAGCCATCCGGCGTAGACGCCGTCGGCGGGTACGGCGGTGTGCGGGAGGGTCTCCACGTTGGCCGTCGGGAAGCCCAGCTCGCGCCCGCGCTGGGCACCCCGGACCACCACGCCCTCGACCCGGTGCGGGCGGCCGAGGATCTCCGCGGCGCCGGTCATGTCGCCCTCGGAGACCAGCCGGCGGGTGAGCGTGGAGGAGAAGGGCTCCCCGCCGCCCGCCTCGCCGCGCACGAACAGGTCGACGACCTCGACCTCGTAGTCGTAGGTGCGGCCGAGTTCGGTCAGGTACGCCACGTCCCCCGCGGCCTTGTGGCCGAAGCGGAAGTTGGGGCCCTCGACGACGGCCCGGGCGTGCAGCTTGTCGACGAGGACCTTCACGATGAAGTCGGCGGGCGACAACCGGGAGAAGTCCGGGGTGAAGGGAAGGACGAGCACGGCGTCGACCCCGAGCGCGGCCATCAGCTCGGCGCGGCGGTGGTGCGGGGCGAGCAGCGGCGGATGGCTGCCGGGCCGCACCACCTCGCTGGGGTGCGGCTCGAAGGTGACGACGACGACGGGCACGCCCAGTTCGCGCGCCCGCTCCACGGCACGGCCGATGATCAGCTGGTGGCCGCGGTGCACCCCGTCGTAGGAGCCGATGGTGACGACGCTGCGCCCCCAGTCCTGGGGGATGTCCTCCAAGCCACGCCAGCGCTGCACTGTGACCGCTCCTCGCCCGAACCCGTGTTTTCGATGACCGACTGCGCAGGTCTAAGACTGCCATGCCCGCCGTCCGCCGTCGGCAGCGGCTCCGGCATCCGCGCCGGGCCGGCGGACAGCAGACGCCAGGTCCGCGGTCCGGCGACCCTGGCCCATTCCTCCGGGTCCGCCGCGGCCCAGCGCTGCAGTGCGAGCGCGAAGGACGGCGCCCGGCGGGCCAGCTCCTCCAGCCTGCGGTCCAGCCGGGCGGCCCCCAGCGGGCAGCGGACCAGCAGCAGGGCCGTGCGGTGCACCAGATGGCGCGCGAAGGGGCGGTCGGCCGGCTCCCGGTCCGCCGCGGTGCAGGAGAGGGCCGCGGTCGTCAGCACCGCCTCCAGCACCTCCAGGTCCCGCGCCGCGTACTGCTCGTAGTGCAGCAGGACGTCGAGGAGTTCGGCCCTCAGCACCCGCGAGGCGGCGGTGCCGGGCGAGGCCAGTACGGGTGCCAGCGCCGCGCGGACCGCCGGGGGCCGGGCCCGGACGAGCCGGGTGACCAGCGGGAAGAGCACCGCCCGGTCGGGTGGCTGCTGTTCCAGGCGGTGGTCGACGTAGGCGGCGGCGTGGGCGGCGCCGTCCGGCCGGTGGTCGACGTACTCGCACACCAGGGCCGCGACGGGGCGCGCGGTGGCGGGTGTGGTGGCGGCGGCGAGCGCGGCCGTCAGGGCGGCGCCGTCGGCGGCCCCGGGGGCGAGGAGCCGGGCGCGGACGGCGGCGAGCACGGCCGTCGGGTGGGTGTCGAGGGCGGCGAGGACGGTGGCCGGGCCCGTACCGCCGCGGAGGAACCGGGCGAGGGCCTCCTCCAGATGGGCACCGCGGCTCTCCGGGTCGCGGACCAGCAGGTCGAGGGCGGGGGCCCGGTGGGCGGGCTCGCCCCGGGCGAGGAGGGACCGGGCGGCGGCGCGCAGCAGGGCGCGGTCACTGCCCGCGGTGGCCCGCGCCGCGGCGGCGGCCAGATGGGAGGCCGCGGCGGCCCGGCGGCGCGGCCCGGGGTCGGTGGCCGCGCGGTGCACGGCGCGGCAGTAGGCGGTGGGGAGGTCGTCGGCGAGGGCGGCGAGCAGTTCCCGGGCCCGCGGGTGGCCGCTGTCGAGGAGCACCCGGGCGAGCGGCCCCGGGGCGTGGGCGCGCCGGGCGTAGAGCAGTGCCTGGGCGGCGGCGGCGACGGTGGGGCGGACGGCGGCGGACGGGTCGGCTGCGAGCGGGGTGTCGTCGTCGAACCAGCGGCACAGCAGCGGCTGGACGTCCTCCGGGGCCGCCGCGAGGCGCTGCGCCGCGCGGTCGAGGTGGCGGGGGGCGCCGTGTGCCCGGCCGGGGGGCGGGTCGGCGGGGACGAGGGTGCGCAGCAGGGCGAAGCGGGTCTCCTCGTCGAGGGCGAGACCGTCCCAGAAGCCGGGGCCGAAGGTCTCCCGGTCGCCGGGCGTGGCGGCGGTGTGGCGGGCGAGGGCGTCGAGGACCTGGCGGTAGGGCTCCGCGTCGGGCAGGCCCGCCAGGGTCTCGGCGAGCAGGCGGGCCGCCCACCAGCGGGGCTCGTCCGCGGTGGGGCCGCCCAGGGTGCGCACCAGGCCGAGGAGGCGGCCGGTGAGGGCCGCGGGGCCGTGGCGGCGGGCGGCGAGCAGCAGGGCCTGGACGAGCGTTCCGGCCCGGTGGCGCGGGACGGGGGTGTCGGGGGTGCCGGGGCCGGGGGGTTCATGGACAAGAGTGCGAAGGGCGGCGTCGAGGTCGAGGTGGGAGCCCTGGATCCAGTCACCGAAGGCCTGGTGGCGGAACCGGTAGCCGGTGCCGGCCGGGGTGAGCAGCCCTTCGGTGAGCACGGCGGCGGCCCAGCCGTCCCGCCAGGGGAACAGGGTCTCGAAGGCGGTGCCGTCCAGGCCGCCGCCGGAGGCGAGGCAGTGCCGGGCCGCCTCGTGGACGCGGCCCGCTGCGCGGGCGGCGAGGCGGCGCACCCGGCCGCCGCACCGCGGCCCCGCGGCGGTGGCGGCCACCCGCACGGCGATCCGCAGGCAGACCAGGTCCAGCCAGGCGGCGTGGACCTCGTCGCGGCCGGGCGTGCCGGGGACGGGGCCGGGCAGGGCGGCGTGCACCTCGGCGAGCAGCCGCAGGGTGAGCGGATGGCGGGCGTCGCGCTCGGCGAGGGCCCCCTCGGGCAGCCCCCAGGCCGCGCGCAGCCGCCGGGCCTGCTCCGCGCCGAGCGGGCCGAGGGTCGCGCAGTCGCGCGGACCGGCACCGTAGCGGGCGGCCGCCTCCTCGAAGTGCTCGGGGCCGCAGCCGAGGACGAGCCGGGCGCTGTGGCCGTCCAGCCAGGCGCGGGAGCGGGCCGCCCAGGCGGCGAAGCGGTCGGCGGGCAGGGCGGGCATCTCCTCGGGGCCGTCGAGGACGACGAGCAGGGGGCGGCCCGCCGCCGCGGCCAGGAGCGCGGCGTCCTCGGGGGCGGCCGGGGCCGGGGCGGGGCGCCCCTCGGCCGCGGCGGTGATCCGCCCCGCGCGGCGCAGCACGCGGGCGAGGGCGTCCGCGAGGGAGGCGTCCCCGGGTTCCGTGTCGGCCCCCCGCAGCCACAGGGTGGGGTCGGGGTGCGGTCCGCGGGCGCGCTCGGCGGCGAGCGCGGCGAGGCGGGCGGTGCGCCCGGTTCCCGGGGCTCCGACCACGGCGCGCACCGGGGTGTCCGGGCCGTGGAAGGCGGGGGGCGTGCAGCGGGGGCCGTGGCCGCCGTCCGGCGGGGCGGGGACGGTGGTGGCCGCGAGCAGCAGGACGGCGGCGAGGTTGAGGTCCCGCCCGTAGGCGGGTGCGCAGGCGGCGTTGCGGCGGACGAGCGCGGCGAGCGGGTCCGCCTCCTCGGGCTCCCCGGGTCCGGCCGCGCCCGCACGTCCGGAGCGGTGCCGCGGGGCGGGCGGGGCCAGGAGGCGGCGGGCGGGCACGGTGGTGCGGTGCGCGGGCGGGCGTCCCAGGACGGCGAGCACGGCGCCGGTCCCGGCGTCGAGGACGGGCCCGCCGGCGCTGCCGACGAGCCGGAGGGCGTCCCGGGCGTCGGCGCCCATGGCGAGCTCCAGGGTCGGCCCGCCGCCGTCGAGGACCCGCGCCTCCCGCCAGCCGGAGGCGGCGAGGCGGACGTAGGTGCCGGGCGGGACGGTTCCCCGGGTGCTGATCGGCACCGGTGGCAGGGCGAGTCCCTCGGTGCGGACCAGGGTGAGGCCGTGCTCGGGAAGGGGGACGAGGGCGTCGGGACCCGCCCGGTACGAACGGCCGTCCGGGGCGCGGACGGTCACGGCCCGGTGGCCGTCGAGCGCGTCGCCGCCCACGACGACCGTGCCGAGGTCGTCGGCGGCGAAGCCGGTGGCCAGGGGCCTGCCGGCGGTGTCCGAGATCCGGGCCGGTGCTGCCGGTGTGCCGCAGTGCATGGGACCGACGGTAGGCCGCCGGTGATCTTCCCAGGAGCCCGGAGGGGAAAGCGCCCCCCAGTGCGCCCCGCCGGTACTCCGAGCGCTGGCACGAAGAGGTGAATCCGGCGTGTCGGAGGGACAGACCTCTGGGTGGGGGAAACGAGGGGGTCGTGGAACGGGCGGCGCCGCCGCCCGTTCCACGCGGAAGGCCCCCGGAGCCGGGGGCCGGGCTCAGACGAACACCGCGAGGCTCTTGGCCTTGCCCTTGTGCTCCTCGACGAGCGCGAGCAGCCGGCCCTCGGGCCCGAAGACGGCCACCGGCGAGCGCCCGCCGGTGGGCATGTCCAGCCGGACGCCGTTGGCCAGCAGCCGGGCCCGGTGGGCGTCGACGTCCCAGCGGGGGAAGGCCGCCGCGGCCGCCTCGGCGACGGGCATCACCGTCAGCTCCTCCTGGAGCTGCTCCAGGGTGCGCGCCGCGTCGAGACCGTAGGGGCCGACCCGGGTGCGCCGCAGCGCCGTCAGGTGGCCGCCGACGCCGAGCCCGGCGCCGAGGTCCCGGGCGAGGGCCCGGATGTAGGTGCCGGAGGAGCAGACGACGGAGACGACGAGGTCGACCACGGCGTGGCCGTCCTCGGTGGTCGCCTCGCGCACGTCGTAGACGCGGAAGGAGGAGACGGTGACCGGCCGGGCCGGGATCTCGAACTCCTCGCCGCCGCGGACGCGCGCATAGGACCGCTTGCCGTCGATCTTGATGGCGCTGACCTTGGAGGGGACCTGCATGATGTCCCCGGTGAGTGCGGCGACCCCGGCGTCGACGGCCTCCCGGGTGACCCCGGAGGCGTCGGCGGAGGCGGTGATCTCCCCCTCCGCGTCGTCGGTGACCGTGCTCTGGCCGAGCCGGATGGTGCCCAGGTACTCCTTCTCGGTCAGGGCCAGGTGGCCGAGGAGCTTGGTCGCCCGCTGCACGCCCAGGACGAGCACCCCGGTCGCCATGGGGTCGAGGGTCCCGGCGTGCCCGACGCGGCGGGTCCTGGCGATGCCGCGCATTTTGGCGACGACGTCGTGCGAAGTGAAGCCCGACGGCTTGTCGACGATGACAAGGCCGTCGGGCACGGTGTGCTGTGTCATTCCGAGGCGTCGTCCTCGGGCTTGCGGTACGGGTCGGCGTCACCGGCGTAGGCGGCCCCGGAGGACGCCTCGCGCACCTTGGCGTCGGAGGCCCGTGCCTGGTCGAGGAGGTCCTCGATGGTCCGGGCGTTCTCCGGCAGGGCGTCGGGCACGAAGGTCAGGGTGGGCGTGAACTTGGTGCCCGCCGCGGCACCCACCGCGGACCGCAGGACGCCCTTGGCGCTCTGCAGACCGGCCGCGGCGCTGGCGCGGTCCTCGTCGTCGCCGTAGACCGTGTAGAAGACCGTGGCCTCCCGCAGGTCACCGGTGACACGGGTGTCGGTGATGGTCACGTGCGTCCCCAGACGAGGGTCCTTGATGCCGCGCTGAAGCTTCTCGGCAACCACCTCCCGGATGAGGTCTGCCAGTTTCTTCGCCCGCGCGTTGTCGGCCACTGGTCCTTCTCCCTTTGCTGCTGAAACTGCTGTTGCTGCTGTTGTTGCCGTTGGCTGCTCATTCAGTCTTCGTCGCCGTGGAGCCGGCGTCTAACCGAGAGCAGCTCCACCTCGGGGCGGGCGGCGACGAGGCGCTCGCACCGGTCGAGCACGTCCGTGACATGCCCGGTGTCCCCGGAGACGACCGCGAGGCCGATCTCGGCCCGTCGGTGGAGGTCCTGCCCGCCGACCTCGGCCACGCTCACGGCGTACTTGCGCTGGAGCTCGGCGATGATCGGGCGGACCACGGAGCGCTTCTCCTTCAGCGACCGTACGTCGCCGAGAAGCAGATCGAAGGACAGTGTCCCCACGTACATGTGTGTGCCGGATGTCCCGCCGGTACGGGGTCGTCAGTCCTGCCGGTCGATGGCAGGGGCATCAGAACCGTACACGCAACGGCCGGGGCCGATCGACGGAAATTCCTTCCGCCGACCGGCCCCGGAGTCGATGCGTGTCAGCCGCGGGGCTTCTCGCGCATCTCGTACGTCGCGATGACGTCGTCGACCTTGATGTCGTTGAAGTTTCCGAGGTTGATACCGCCCTCGAAGCCTTCGCGGATCTCGGTGACGTCGTCCTTGAAGCGGCGCAGGCCCTCGATGGTGAGGTTCTCCGCCACGACCTTGCCGTCGCGGACGAGGCGGGCCTTGGTGTTGCGCTTGACCTCGCCGGAGCGGATGAGGACACCGGCGATGTTGCCCAGCTTGGACGAGCGGAAGACCTCGCGGATCTCCGCCGTGCCGAGCTCGACCTCTTCGTACTCCGGCTTGAGCATGCCCTTGAGGGCCGCCTCGATCTCCTCGATGGCCTGGTAGATCACCGAGTAGTACCGGACGTCCACGCCCTCGCGCTCCGCCATCTGCGCGGCACGGCCGGCCGCGCGGACGTTGAAGCCGATGACGATCGCGTCCGAGCCCATGGCCAGGTCGATGTCGGACTCGGTGACCGCACCCACGCCGCGGTGCAGCACGCGGATGTCGACCTCCTCGCCCACGTCGAGCTGGAGCAGGGACGACTCGAGCGCCTCGACGGAACCGGAAGCGTCACCCTTGATGATGAGGTTGAGCTCCTGGATCTGCCCGGCCTTGAGGACCTTGTCGAGGTCCTCGAGCGACACCCGGCGGGTGCGCTTGGCGAAGGCGGCGTTGCGCTCGCGCGCCGCGCGCTTCTCGGCGATCTGGCGTGCCGTGCGGTCCTCGTCGACGACGAGGAAGTTGTCGCCGGCGCCCGGGACGTTGGTGAGACCCAGGACCAGGACCGGAGTCGACGGGGTCGCCTCCTCGACGTTGTTGCCCTTGTCGTCGAGCATGGCCCGCACACGGCCGTAGGCGTCGCCCACGACCATGGTGTCACCGATGCGCAGCGTGCCGCGCTGGACGAGGACGGTCGAGACCGCACCGCGCCCGCGGTCGAGGTGGGACTCGATCGCGATGCCCTGCGCGTCCTGCTCGGGGTTGGCCCGCAGGTCGAGCGAGGCGTCCGCGGTCAGGACCACGGCCTCCAGCAGGTCCTCGATGTGCAGGCCCTGCTTGGCGGAGATGTCGACGAACATGGTCTCGCCGCCGTACTCCTCGGCCACCAGACCGAACTCGGTGAGCTGGCCGCGCACCTTGGTCGGGTCGGCACCCTCGACGTCGATCTTGTTGACCGCGACCACGATCGGCACCTCGGCCGCCTTGGCGTGGTTCAGCGCCTCGATCGTCTGCGGCATCACACCGTCGTTCGCCGCCACCACGAGGATCGCGATGTCGGTGGACTTCGCACCACGGGCACGCATGGCGGTGAACGCCTCGTGACCCGGGGTGTCGATGAAGGTGATCGCGCGGTCCTCGCCGTTGACCTCGGTCGTGACCTGGTACGCACCGATGTGCTGGGTGATACCGCCGGCCTCGCCCGCGATGACGTTCGTCTTGCGGATGGCGTCGAGGAGCCGGGTCTTGCCGTGGTCGACGTGACCCATGACGGTCACCACCGGCGGACGGGAGACCAGGGCCTCCTCGCCGCCCTCGTCCTCGCCGAACTCGATGTCGAAGGACTCGAGCAGCTCGCGGTCCTCCTCCTCCGGGCTGACGATCTGGACGGTGTAGTTCATCTCGTCGCCGAGGAGCTGCAGCGTCTCGTCGGAGACGGACTGCGTCGCGGTGACCATCTCGCCGAGGTTCATCATGACCGCGACGAGCGACGCCGGGTTGGCGTTGATCTTCTCCGCGAAGTCGGTGAGCGAGGCACCGCGCGACAGGCGAATGGCTTCGCCGTTGCCGCGGGGCAGCATCACGCCGCCGACCGACGGGGCCTGCATGGCCTCGTACTCCTGGCGCCTCTGCCGCTTCGACTTGCGACCGCGACGGGCCGGTCCGCCGGGACGGCCGAAGGCACCCTGCGTGCCACCGCGGCCACCCGGGCCGCCGGGACGGCCGCCGAAGCCGGGACGGCCGCCGAAGCCGCCGCCACCACCGGGGCCACCGCCACCGGGACGACCGGCGAAGCCGCCGCCGCCACCGGGACGGCCACCGCCGCCACCGGGACGACCGGCGAAGCCGCCGCCGCCACCGGGACGGCCACCGCCGCCACCGGGACGACCCGCACCGCCGGGACGGCCGCCGCCACCGCCCGGACCGCCGCCCGGACGCGGGCCGGCAGCGGGACGCTGCGGCATCATGCCGGGGTTGGGCCGGTTACCGCCGGGGCCGCCGCCGGGGCGGGGCGCCTGCGGACGGGGCATGCCGCCCGGAGTCGGGCGCGGAGCGCCGCCGGGACCGCCCTGCGGGCGGGGACCGCCGCCGGGACCGCCCTGCGGGCGGGGGCCCGGGGCGGCACCGCCGCCGGGGCGGGGGGCACCGCCGGGACGGGGCGCCTGCGGGCGCGCCATGCCGGTGGAGCCGCCGGAGGTGAAGGGGTTGTTCCCCGGACGCGGGCCGGACGGGCGCTGCCCGCCGGGACGCGGGGCGCCCTGGCCCGAGGCGGGACGCGCGGGGCGGTCGCCGCCGCGCTGGCCGCCGCCGGGACCCGGACGCTGGCCGCCCGCGGGACGGGGGCCGGGGGCCGCGCCGGGGCGCGGGGACTGCGGTGCCGCGGGCTGCGCCGGGGCCGAGAACTCGGCGGCCGGGACCGGCGCCGAGGGCTTGGCCGGGGCCGGACGCGGACCCGGGGTGGGGCGCGGACCCGGCGTCGGGGCCGCGGACGGGGTGCCGCCCGAGGGCGCCGGCTTGGGGGCCGGTGCACCGGGCTTGGGGGCGGCGGGACGGGCCGCCTGCGCCGGAGAGGGCGCGGCGGGGCCACCCGGGCGGTTCTGCGCCGCCGGGGAGGGCTTGGGTGCCGCCTTGCGGGGCGCACCCGGCTTCGCTGCGGTCTTGCCGGCGTTGCCACCGGGACCCTGCAGCGCATCGGTCAGCTTGCGTACAACCGGCGCCTCGATCGTCGAGGACGCCGAACGGACGAATTCACCGAGTTCCTGGAGCTTGGCCATGACGACCTTGCTCTCCACACCGAACTCCTTGGCGAGTTCGTATACCCGGACCTTAGCCACTTCGCTCCTTTGAGGTCCGGTTACCGCCGGACCGTCGCTACTTCATGGGCGTACTCATCGCGTACTCATCGAGTGCTCATCGCAATCTCGACCTACTTCCGACTCGCGAGGTACCTGACCGCACGGGGGCTCCCGTGCCGTACTTCTTTCATCTCACTGTGCCGTCTGCTCGACGAACCGCCTCAGACCGTCGGTGGCGAGCGGCCCCGGGACCCGGAGGGCCCGCGGGAACGCCCGTCGGCGTACCGCCTGGTCGAGACAGACCACGGCGGGGTGCACGTACGCACCCCGGCCGGGCAGCGTACCGCGATCATCGGGGACGCACTCGCCCTCGATCACCACGATGCGCAGCAAGTCACTCTTGGCCGCTCGCTCCCGGCAACCCACACAGGTTCGCTCAGGGCACACGCGGGCATGCGTCCGGCCAGACACGCTTAAGTCTACCTCCCCGCACCGACCTCACCCCTTTGGGGCAAAAATCGAACGGTTGTTGTCCTGATCTACCCGAGGTTCCGCCCTCCGGGGGCGCCCCCGGAGGGCGACGCCGCCCGGCGCGGGCGTGCTCCTCAGTCCCGCTCCGGGGCCTGCTGCTCCGTGTCGGGGCGGATGTCGATGCGCCAGCCGGTGAGCCGCGCGGCGAGACGGGCGTTCTGCCCCTCCTTGCCGATGGCCAGCGACAGCTGGTAGTCCGGCACGGTGACGCGGGCGGAGCGGGCACCGAGGTCCACGACCTCGACCTTGCTCACCCGGGCGGGGGACAGCGCGTTGGCCACCATCTCCGCCGGGTCCTCCGACCAGTCCACGATGTCGATCTTCTCGCCGTGGAGTTCGGCCATCACATTGCGCACCCGGCCGCCCATCGGGCCGATGCACGCGCCCTTGGCGTTCAGGCCGGAGCGGGTCGAGCGGACCGCGATCTTGGTCCGGTGGCCCGCCTCCCGGGCGATCGCCGCGATCTCCACGCTGCCGTCCGCGATCTCCGGGACCTCCAGCGCGAAGAGCTTCTTCACGAGGTTGGGGTGGGTGCGCGAGAGGGTCACGGACGGGCCGCGCACGCCCTTGGCCACCCGCACCACGTAGGTGCGCAGCCGCAGGCCGTGGGTGTACTCCTCGCCGGGCACCTGCTCCTGCACCGGCAGGATGGCCTCCAGCTTGTCGTCCAGCTTGACCAGGACGTTCTTGGGGTCCTTGCCCTGCTGGACCTGGCCGGCCACCACGTCCCCCTCGCGGCGGGCGTACTCGCCGAAGGTGACGTCGTTCTCGGCGTCCCGCAGCCGCTGCTGGATGACCTGGCGCGCGGTGGTGGCGGCGATCCGGCCGAAGTCCGACGGGGTGTCGTCGAACTCCTTGGGCTCCTGGCCCTCCTCCAGCTCGGAGGGGTCCTCCTTGGCCCACACCGTCACATGGCCGGTCTCCCGGCTCAGCTCCACCCGGGCGTGGCGGCGGCTGCCCTCGGTCCGGTGGTAGGCGATGAGGAGGGCGGACTCGATGGCCTCGACCAGCAGGTCGAAGGCGATCTCCTTCTCCTGTGCCAAGCCCCTCAGGAGCTTCACGTCGATGTCCACGGCTACGCCTCCTCTTCCTTCTTGTCCTTGCGGTTGAACTCGATCTCCACGCGCGCCCGGGCGATGTCGTCGAAGGCGATCCGGCGGGCGGTGGGCCTGCGGCCCTTCACACCCGGGACCTCGGTGTCGAGCCCCTCCTCGTCGACGGCGAGGACGCGGGCCACCACCTCCTGGCCCTCGTGCAGCCGGAAGGCCACCAGGCGGCCGGTGGCGCGCACGTAGTGGCGGTGCCGGGTCAGCGGGCGGTCGGTTCCGGGGGACGTGACCTCCAGGACGTACTCGTCCTCGCCCATGGCGTCGGTCTCGTCGAGCTTCTGCGAGAGCACGCGGCTCAGGTCCGCGCAGGCGTCCAGCTCCACACCGTCGTCGGAGTCCACGATGACCCGCAGGGTCCGCCGCCGCCCTGCCCGGGAGACCTCGATCTCCTCCAGGTCCAGTTCCGCGGCGCTGACGAGCGGTTCCAGCAGCCCGCGCAGCCTCTCGCTCTGGGTGGTGCTCATCCGGGTGACTCCTCGGCCGCGTGTGCTGTTGTGGGTTCCGTCGCGTGTCGAGGGAAAGGGTATCCGGTCCCGGGGGGTGTTGCCGTCCACCCGCGCTGCCGCCACGGGTACGCTCGCCTGCGGCGACGATCACCAGGAGGGTCCCTCTCCCGGATCGGTCCACACCGGCGGGCGGGCCCGCGCCCGGACGGGCGCGGCCGGCCGGCGCCGGGCACCGCGGAGCGGAGAAGGGAGACGAGGGCGCAGCCATGGCGAGCGACGGCGAGCGTGCGGGATTCGGCACCAGGCCCCGCGGGAGCGGCGGGACGCGGCGGGACGCGGCCGGGCGGGCGGAGCCCGGGCCGGGCGGGACCACCCGCCGGGCGGTGCTGCTGGCCACCGGTGCGGCGGGAGCCGCCGCGCTGACGGGCTGCTCCTCCGGCGCACCCCCCGGCGGGCGGACCACCGCCGCCTCCGTCGACCCGGTGCGGGCCGACCGGGCGCTGCGGGGCCGCCTCGCCGCCCGCAGCGCGGCCCTGCTGGGCGAGTACGACGCGGTGCTCGGGAGCCATCCCGGGCTGGCCGGCCGGCTCGGTCCGCTGCGCGCCGCGGTCGCCGCGCATGCGGCGGCGCTGGCGGGCGAGGCGGCCCCGCGGCGCCCGCGCGGCCCCGGGGAGGGCTCCGCCTCCCCGTCCGGCGCCCCCGCGCGGCCCCCCGCTCCCCCGGGCTCCGCTCCCGCCGTCGCCGCCGGGCCGGTGCCCGAGGACCCGGCCGCCGCGCTGAAGGCGCTGGCCGCCGCCGAACGCAGGACCTCCGACGAGCACCTGGCCTCGGTGACCGAGGCCGAACCGGAGCTGGCCCGGCTGCTGGCCTCCGTGGCCGCGGCGGACGCCGCCCATGCGTACCTGCTGACGAAGGGTGAGGAACGGTGAACGAGGCTGACACCGCAGGCACCCTGACGGCCGTTCAGGCCGCGCTGGCCGCCGTGCACGCGGCCGTCTACGGCTACGGCGTGGTCGGTGCCCGGGCCGGCGCCGCGCGGAAGGCCGAGGCCGCCGCCGCGCACACCGCGCACCGCGCCCGGCGCGACGCGCTGGCCCGGACCGCCCGCGACCTCGGCGCGGCCCCGGCCGCCGCGGCGGCCGCCTACGCGCTGCCGTTCCCGGTGCCCGACGAGGCCGCGGCGGTGCGCCTGGCGGCCGTCCTGGAGGACCGGGTGGCGGGCGCCTGGTCGGACCTGGTGCGGGCCTCGGGGGGCCCGCTGCGCCGCGAGGCGGCCGCCGGGCTGCGCGAGGCCGCGGTCCGCGCGGTGCGCTGGCGCGGCAGCGGCGTAGCCTTTCCTGGGCTCGCGGAGCGTGCCCCCGGCCGGACCGGCTGACGGCGAAAGGGAACACACGACGTATGGCTTTCGAACCGCCCCAGCGGCTGGTCAGGGCTCTCGGCGGCGACGGGGGGTGGCTCGGGCGGCTGCCGGGGATCGTCACGGAGGCGGTGGACCGGCGGAAGCTGGACGTCGAGCGGATCGTCTCGCCCGGCGGGCGCAGCAGCGTGGTGCTGCTGGTCCGGCAACCGGACGGGACACCGGCCGCCCTGAAGCTCACTCCCCCGGCCGCCGCGGCGGACCGGGAGCGTGCCGCGCTCGCGGCCTGGAGCGGTGGCGGCGCGGCCCGGCTGCTCGACGGCGGGACCGGCGGGGAGACCGCTGACGAGGGCCGCGGCCCGGACGCGGATGACGGCGGGGAGCTGCTGCTGGAGCGGCTGCACCCCGAGGTCTCCCTGCGCTCCCTGCCGGAGGCGAAGGCGCTGCTGGAGGCCGCGGGCACCGTACGGCGGCTGTGGGTCGAACCGCCGCCCGGCCACCGCTTCGAGACGGTGGCCGCGCGGACCGCGCGGCAGTCCGAGGCCCTGCGGGCGGCCGGCGGCCCGCTGGCCGGGGCGGCCCTGGCCGCCCGCGAGGAGCTGCTGGCCGAGGAGCCGGAGGCGCTGCTGCTGCACGGCAACTTCCGCCAGGGCAAGGTCCTCGCCGGGGACCGCGCGCCGTGGCTGGCGGTCGGGCCCGAGCCTGTGGTCGGCGAACGCGCCTACGAGCTGGCCCGGCTGGCGCGCGACCGGGTCGAGGACCTGATCGCCGCCGCGGCGGGTGCCGCCGCGGCACGCCGCCGGGTCAAGCGGCTGGCGGACTCGCTGGACGTGGACCGCGACCGGCTGCGCGGGTGGACGCTGTTCCGCGCCGTGGAGTCGGGCACCCGCGCCCTCGCGGAGGGCCGCCGCACGGAGGCCGAGCACGCGCTGGAGTTCGCCGGCTGGCTGTAGGACCGCCCGCGCGGCGGGGTGTCCGCCGGGACGCGGGCGGGGCCCCCGGCGGACGACTGCCGGGGGCCCCGCCCGCGTCGTACGCTCAGGCGCTCAGACGTGCGACCGCCTCGGCGACGGGCAGTTCCTCGCGCTCACCCGTGCGGCGGTCCTTCAGCTCCACCACGCCCTCGGCGGCACGGCGGCCGGCCACCAGGATCTTCGGCACGCCGATCAGCTCGGCGTCGGTGAACTTCACGCCCGGGGAGACACCGGCCCGGTCGTCGACCAGGACCCGCAGGCCCGCGGCGCCCAGCTGCCCGGCGACGTCCAGCGCCAGCTCCGTCTGGGCCGCCTTGCCGGCGGCCACCACGTGCACGTCGGCCGGGGCGACCTCGGCGGGCCAGCACAGTCCCTGCTCGTCCGCCGTCTGCTCGGCGATGGCGGCCACCGCACGGGAGACGCCGACGCCGTAGGAGCCCATGGTGACGCGGACGGGCTTGCCGTTCTGGCCGAGGACGTCGAGCTGGAAGGCGTCGGTGTACTTGCGGCCGAGCTGGAAGATGTGGCCGATCTCGATGGCGCGGTCCAGCTTCAGGCCGGTACCGCAGGAGGGGCAGGGGTCGTTCTCCTCGACCACCACGACGTCCAGGTACTCGTCGACCTCGAAGTCCCGGCCGGCCACCACGTTGCGGGCGTGCTTGCCCTCCTGGTTGGCACCGGTGATCCAGGCGGTGCCGGGGGCCACCCGGGGGTCGGCCAGGTAGCGCACCTTGTCCAGGCCCTGCGGGCCGACGTAGCCGCGCACCAGGTCGGGGCGGCCGACGAAGTCCTCCGCGGTGACGAGCTCCACGGAGGCGGGTGCCAGCCGGTCGCCCAGCTTGCCCAGGTCCACCTCGCGGTCCCCGGGCACGCCGACGGCCACGATCTCCCCGTCGACCTTGACGAGCAGGTTCTTCAGGGTCGCGGAGGCCGGGACGCCCAGGTGCCCGGCGAGGGTCTCGATGGTGGGGGTGTCGGGGGTGTCCAGTTCCTCGACGGGGCCGTGCGCGGCGCCGTCCGCGGGGGACAGCGCGAAGGTGACCGCCTCGGTGTTGGCCGCGTAGTCGCAGGAGGGGCAGTAGACGAAGGTGTCCTCCCCGGCGGGCGCGGGGGCCAGGAACTCCTCCGAGGCGGAGCCGCCCATCGCGCCCGAGACCGCGGAGACGATCTTGTGCCGGAGGCCGAGGCGCTCGAAGATCCGCACGTACGCCTGGCGGTGCAGTGCGTAGGACTCGGCCAGGCCCTCCTCGGTGGTGTCGAAGGAGTACGAGTCCTTCATGTGGAACTCGCGGCCGCGCAGGATGCCGGAGCGGGGGCGGGCCTCGTCGCGGTACTTGATCTGGATCTGGTAGAGGATCACCGGCAGGTCCTTGTAGGACGTGCACTGGTCCTTGACCAGCTGGGTGAAGATCTCCTCGTGGGTGGGGCCGAGCAGGTACTCGGCGCCCTTGCGGTCCTTCAGGCGGAAGAGCTCGGCACCGTACTCCTCCCAGCGGCCCGTCGCCTCGTAGGGCTCCTTGGGCAGCAGGGCGGGCAGCAGCACCTCCTGGCCGCCGATGGCGTCCATCTCCTCGCGCACCACCCGCGCGACGTTCTCCAGGACCCGCTTGCCCAGGGGCAGCCAGGACCAGATGCCCGCGGCGTTGCGGCGGACGTACCCCGCGCGGACGAGGAGCTTGTGGCTGAGCGTCTCGGCGTCCGCCGGGTCGTCACGCAATGTCTTGACCATCAGACGGGACATGCGCTGGACCTGGGCCATGGTGAACTCCTGCTCGGAACGTGTGATGGGCAGGAGGTTATCCGGGCGGGACCGGCTGGCGGAAATCAGTTCACGCGCAGCAGCGGCAGGGGGGCGCCCATGACGGCGTACCGGCTCGGTGCGCTCGGGAAGGCCACCCGGCGGGCGAGATCCCGGTAGCCGAGGCTCCGGTAGAGGCGGCGCGCGCGGCTGTCGATGTCGACGGCCGACAGGATGGAGCGCGGCTCCGCGGCCGAGTCGGTGATCGCGGTGATCAGCTCCCTGCCGATGCCGCGCCCCTGGTAGGCGGGGTGGACGTGCAGTTCGGTGATGGCGAAGGAGTCGTCGAGCCAGCCGTCGCGGCCGTCGGCCCGCAAGTAGGGCTCGACCACGCCGGACCACCAGTGGGAGCGGTCGTTGGGCATGCCGTAGACGAAGCCGACGAGCCGGTCGTCCGCCGTGGTGGCGCCGAGCGCGCGGGCTCCGGGGCCGGTCAGGTGCCGCAGCACGATGTACCGGCGGATGTCCACCTCCTCCGGTCCGAGCCCGAAGGCGAGCGCCTGTACCGCGAGGGCCTCGTCGACACGGTCCGCGAGGTCGAGCGGTCCGATGGCGACGTGGGGATCTGCTGCCATGGCCGCACCCTACTGGCCGCCGGGGCGGCCCGGGTACCGGAGCGGGCACGGGCGGCGCGGGGAGCGCGGGCCCCCGGTGCGGGAGGCGGTCGCGGGGAGGCGGGACCGGCGCCGCCCACCGGGGCGGCCCGCCCGCGAGGGCGTTCGGGCGGCATGCCCGGGAACTCAGAACAGGACGCTCATGAAGGTGCCGACCTCGCGGAATCCGACGCGTCGGTAGGAGGCCCGGGCGGGGGTGTTGTAGTCGTTGACGTAGAGGCTGACGACCGGAGAGACGTCGGCCAGCGCATAGCGCAGCACGGCGGCCATCCCGGTCTCCGACAGGCCGCGGCCCCGGTACTCGGGAGCCACCCACACGCCCTGGATCTGGCAGGCCCTGGCGGTCGCGGCGCCGATCTCCGCCTTGAAGACCACCTTGCCGTCCTCGATGCGGGCGAAGGAGCGCCCGGCGGCGACCAGCTCCGCGACGCGGGCCTGGTAGAGCAGTCCGCCGTCGCCGGCGAGCGGGGAGACGCCGACCTCCTCGGTGAACATGTCCACGCACGCGGGCATGATCAGGTCCATCTCGTCCTTGCGGATCCGGCGGACGCCGGGGTCGGGCTCGATGTCGTCCGGGACCTTCTCGGTGACCATCAGCGGCTGGTTGGGGCGGACGTCGCGGGCCGGTCCCCAGCTCGGTTCGAGCAGCTTCCACAGGGCGGCGGTGGGCTCGGCGGCCCCGACGATCGAGGAGCAGCGGCGGCCCGCCCGGCGGGCGCGGTCGGCGAAGGCGCGGACCGCGGCGGGGGTGGCGCAGATGGGCACGAGATTGGCGCCCGAGTAGCACAGGGAGCGCAGCCGGTCGTCCTCGTACCAGCCCCAGAGCTCGCCGCCCAGGCGCCAGGGGTCCAGGCCGGCGACCTGGACGCGGGCCGTGACGAAAGCATTCTCCACGGGCGCGCTCTCCAGGACGGCGAGCGCCGCGCCGAGTTCGCCCGGGTCGAGGACCCGCGTGGTGGTCTGGGTCAACACAAGGGGCCTCACCATACGGTTTGCTGGTTCTGGCACTGTACCCGGAGCTTCGGCGGGGTGCCGATCGATCGGGGAAGGGAGCCCGGGCCGAGAGCTGCCGAGCAGGCCGCCGGCCCCGCAGCCGTCGGGCTGCGGGGCCGGTCGCACCGGGTCGTGCGGGGCCCGCCGGGGCGCCGCGGGGGCCGTGCCTCAGCCGGCCACGGAGATCTGCGGTTCGCCGGAGGCGACGCCGTCCTTCTCCATCTGCTCGGCGATCTTCAGGGCCTCCTCGATCAGGGTCTCCACGATCTTGGACTCGGGCACGGTCTTGATGACCTCTCCCTTGACGAAGATCTGCCCCTTGCCGTTGCCGGAGGCGACGCCGAGGTCCGCCTCACGGGCCTCGCCGGGGCCGTTGACGACACAGCCCATGACGGCGACGCGCAGCGGCACCTCCATGCCCTCCAGGCCCGCGGTGACCTCGTCGGCGAGCTTGTAGACGTCGACCTGGGCGCGGCCGCAGGAGGGGCAGGAGACGATCTCCAGACGGCGCTGGCGCAGGTTGAGCGACTCCAGGATCTGGATGCCGACCTTGACCTCCTCCGCGGGCGGGGCGGAGAGGGAGACGCGGATGGTGTCGCCGATGCCCTCGGACAGCAGGGCGCCGAAGGCGACGGCGGACTTGATGGTGCCCTGGAAGGCCGGCCCGGCCTCGGTGACGCCGAGGTGCAGCGGGTAGTCGCAGCGGGCGGCGAGCTGCCGGTAGGCGTTGACCATCACCACGGGGTCGTTGTGCTTGACGGAGATCTTGATGTCGTGGAAGCCGTGCTCCTCGAAGAGCGACGCCTCCCACAGCGCGGACTCGACCAGGGCCTCGGGGGTGGCCTTGCCGTACTTCTCCAGCAGGCGGCGGTCGAGGGAGCCCGCGTTGACGCCGATCCGGATGGGGGTGCCGGTCTCCCCGGCCGCCTTGGCGATCTCCCTGACCTTGTCGTCGAACTGCTTGATGTTGCCCGGGTTGACGCGGACCGCGGCGCAGCCGGCGTCGATCGCGGCGAAGACGTACTTCGGCTGGAAGTGGATGTCGGCGATCACCGGGATCTGCGACTTCCGGGCGATGGTCGCCAGGGCGTCGGCGTCGTCCTGGGTGGGGCACGCGACACGGACGATCTGGCAGCCCGAGGCGGTGAGCTCGGCGATCTGCTGGAGGGTGGCGCCGACGTCGGAGGTGCGGGTGGTGGTCATGGACTGCACCGAGACCGGCGCGTCACCGCCGACCGCGACGGAGCCGACCTGGATCTTCCGGCTGGCCCTCCGGTCGGCGAGCTTCGTCGGAACGGACGGAATTCCGAGAGAAATTGCAGTCATCTGCTGTGCAACCCCAAGATGTGGATCGAGGTCCCGGCGTCGGCGGGCTCCAGACCCCGAGGTTACGGCACGGCCGTCGGGCCCGGCACATCGCACGCGGCAAGTCCACCCGATGGGGACGGCGGGCGCGGTGCGCGCCCGCCGCCGCCCGGGCCGGTGGGGATCAGCTGATCTTCACCGGGTTGACGATGTCGGCGACCAGGACGAGCAGCGTGAAGCAGATGAAGATCCCGGCCACCACGTAGGCCACGGGCATCAGCTTGGCCACGTCGAAGGGCCCCGGGTCGGGGCGCCGGAACAGCCTGGCGAAGCCCCGCCGCAGCGACTCCCACAGCGCCCCCGCGATATGGCCGCCGTCCAGCGGCAGCAGCGGGAGCATGTTGAACAGGAACAGCGACAGGTTGAACCCGGCGAGCAGCATCATGAACGTGGCGACGATGTTCTGCGTCGGCATGTCGAGGTTCAGCACCTCGCCGCTGAGGCGGGCCGCCCCGACCACGCCGACCGGGGAGTCGTCCTTGCGCTCGCCGTCGCCGAAGGCCGCGTCCCACAGGTCGGGGATCTTGGTCGGCAGGGCGATGATCGCCTCGGCGCCGTTCTCGATCATGTCGCCCATGCGGTCCACGGAGTCGCCGAAGGACAGCGGCACGATCTCCGTGCGGGCGGCGAAGCCGAGGTAGCCCGCCGACTCGAAGCCCTCGACCACCTCTCCGTCGGCGTCCTTCTTGACGACGGTGTTCTCGATGAGGGTGGCCTGGAGCGTGCGCTCGGCGCCGTCCCGCTCGACGGTGAGGGTGGCGGGGCCGATCGTCTCGCGGATGCGTTCGGAGAGCGTGGGCCAGTCCTCGATGGGCGTGCCGTTGAAGGCGACGATCCGGTCGCCCACCTCCAGCCCCGCGAGCAGCGCCGGGGACTCGGGGTCGCCGGGCGCGCAGGTGTCGCGGTCCTCGCTCTGCTCAATGACGCACTTCTGCACCCCCGCGACCTCAGTGGTCTGGGTGGGGGTGCCGAAGGTCATCAGCACACTGAGGAAGATCGCCACCGCGAGGACGAGGTTCATGAAGGGGCCGGCGAACATCACGACGACGCGCTTCCACGGCTTGCGCGTGTAGAACAGGCGCGTCTCGTCCCCGGGCTGGAGCTCCTCGTACGCCGCCGAGCGGGCGTCCTCGATCATGCCGCGCCACGGCGAGGTGGAGCGCGCCTCGATCCTGCCGTCCTCACCGGGCGGGAACATGCCGATCATGCGGATGTAGCCGCCCATGGGGATGGCCTTGATGCCGTACTCGGTCTCCCCCTTCTGACGGGAGAACAGCGTCGGGCCGAAGCCGACCATGTACTGCGGCACCCGGATGCCGAACATCTTCGCCGTCGACAGATGGCCCAGCTCGTGCCAGGCGATGGAGATCAGCAGCCCCACGCCGAACAGCACTATGCCGAGGACCGTCAACAGAATCGTCATGCGCGAGCCTCCGCAGGCCGTTCACCGCCGCTGTGGGCGTACTTCGCTGCCGTCTCACGGGCCCGGACCCGGGCCCAGGCGTCCGCCTGGAGGACGTCCGCCACCGTGAGGGAGGTTCCGGGCGCGGGGGTGCCGTGCTCGGAGACCACCTCCGTGACCGTATCCATGATGGCGTTGAACGGCAGCCGTCCGTCGAGGAACGCCTCGACGCACTCCTCGTTCGCCGCATTGAACACCGCCGGAGCCGTGCCGCCCAGCCCGCCCACGTGCCGGGCGAGTCCCACCGAGGGAAAGGCGTCCTCATCGAGGGGGAAGAACTCCCAGGTGGAGGCCGTGGACCAGTCGAAGGCGGGCGCCGCGTCGGGCACCCGCTCCGGCCAGCCGAGGCCGATGGCGATCGGCCCGCGCATGTCGGGCGGGGTGGCCTGGGCGAGGGTGGAGCCGTCGGTGAACTCCACCATCGAGTGGACGTAGGACTGGGGGTGGACGACGACCTCGATCCGCTCGAAGGGGATGTCGTACAGCAGGTGCGCCTCGATGACCTCGAGCCCCTTGTTGACCAAGGTGGCGCTGTTGACGGTGATCACCGGACCCATGGCCCAGGTGGGATGGGCCAGCGCGTCCTCGCGGGTGACGCCCTCCAGCTCGGCCCGCGTGCGACCTCGGAACGGGCCGCCGGAGGCCGTCACGACCAGCTTGCGGACGTCGGCGCGGGTGCCGGCGGCGAGTGCCTGGAAGAGCGCGGCGTGCTCCGAGTCCACCGGGATGATCTGCCCCGGCTTGGCGAGGGCCTTCACCAGCGGGCCGCCGACGATGAGCGACTCCTTGTTGGCGAGCGCGAGGGTGCGCCCCGCCTCCAGGGCGGCGAGGGTGGGCGCGAGGCCGATGGAGCCGGTGATGCCGTTGAGCACGGTGTGGCAGGGGGACGCGGCGAGGTCGGCCGCCGCGTCCGGGCCGGCCAGCACCTCGGGCAGCGGCTCGGTGCCGAACTGCGCGGCCAGCGCCTCGCGCAGGGCGGGCACGGCGTCCTCGCGGGCCACCGCGACGGTCCGGGCGCCGAGTCTGCGGGCCTGCTCGGCGAGCAGGTCCACCCGTCCGCCGGCGGCGGACAGCGCGGTCACACGGAAGCGGTCGGGGTTGCGCAGGACGAGGTCGATCGCCTGCGTGCCGATGGACCCGGTCGAGCCGAGGACGACGATGTCGCGCCGTCCGTGGGAGGCGTCGAACCTCAGATGCGGGTCGGCGAGGGGTGCTGGGCTGTCGCTCATCCCCCCATTGTGGCCGGTGATCCCCGGGCTCCGGGCGGCGCGCCCCCCGCACGGGCGCGCGCCGCTGCCTCCCGGGGCGTCGGGGCCCGGGAGCGAGCGGCCGCGAAGGGGCGCACGCGCGGGCCGGGGCCCGGCCGGGAGGCGGTCAGCAGGCGCCTCCCGGCCGGCTCCCGGAGGCGGTCAGCGAGCGCCGGCGGTCCCGGGGAGGGGGTCCGGTGCGGGGCGTCCGGCCTCCCAGGCGCCGCACAGGGCGGCGAACTCCTGGTGGAAGCCGGGGAAGGTCTTCCGGACGCAGCCGGGGTCGTCGAAGGTGATCCCGGGGGTGCGCAGGCCCGTGACGGCGAAGGACATGACGATGCGGTGGTCCGAGCGTGTGGCGATCTCGGCAGCGCGGGGGGTGCCGGGCCGGATGGCGATGTGGGCCGGGCCGGTGGACGCCACGACGCCCAGCCGGGCGAGGTTCTCGGCGCAGGCGTCGAGCCGGTCGCACTCCTTGACCCGGGTGTTGGCCACATCCTCGATGCGCACCGGGCCGTCGGCGTAGGGGGCGATGCCGGCGAGGGTGGGCATGGTGTCGGAGATGTCCCGCATGGCGACGGTCAGGCCGTGCAGCCGGTCGGTGCCGCGGACGGTGGTGGCGTCCGCGGCGACCCGCACGTCGGCGCCCATCCGGCCCAGCACCTCGACGAAGCGCAGGTCGCCCTGGAGGGCGCCGGCGCCGAGTCCGGGGACGGTGACCTCCCGTCCGGGGGTCAGGGCGGCCGCCGCGAAGAAGTAGCTCGCCGTCGAGGCGTCGGGTTCGACGGCGTAGTCCGCGGCGCGGTAGCCGCCGGGCGGCACGGCGAAGACGTTTCCCTCGCGCTGGACCTCGACGCCGAAGCTCCTCATCATCGCCAGGGTGATCTCCACGTACGGGGCGGAGACCAGGTCGGTGACGGTGATCCGCAGCCCCTTGCGGGTGAGCGGCCCGAGCATCAGCAGGGCCGTCAGGTACTGGGAGGACTCGCCCGCGTCCAGGGTGAGGGCACCGCCCTCGACACCCCGGGCGGCGACCGTGAGCGGATGGTGCCCCTCGGCCCCCTGGTGCCTCAGGTCGACGCCGAGGGCACGCAGCGCTCCGGTGAGCGGGCCCAGCGGGCGGCGGCGCATCTGCGCGGAGGCGTCGAAGCGGTAGGTGCCGCGGGACCCCGCCGCCGCGAGGGTCGGCAGGAACCGGGCGGTGGTGGCGCCGTCGCGGCAGTGGACGTCGGCCTCCGGGGCCACGGGGCCCTCGGGGCGGCCCTCGATGCGCCAGACGGCGGGCTCGCGCTCGACCCGGTAACCGAGGGCGAGCAGCCCCTCGGCGAAGCCCTCGGTGTCGTCGGAGGCGAGCGGGCGGCGGAGCGTGGTCGTGCCGTCGGCGGCCGCGGCGAGGAAGAGCGCGCGGGCGGTGACGGACTTGGAGCCGGGGATCTCTATGACGGTCACGTGCGCCCATCCTGCCGCGTGGGGCGGGCCCGGGCGGGGGGCGTCCAGGGTATGGACGCCCCGGGACGCAGGGGCGCCCCGCGCGCCCTCGGCCCCGGGGGAGGGCAGGACGGCGTCCTGCCCTCCCCCGCTTTCGGGCGGTGCCGCCGTCCTCAGGGGATGGGGCGGTGCAGGTTCTCCCGTGACGTCGGCCCCGGGGTGGCGTCGGCGATCCAGGCGCCCTCGCCGCTCGGGTCGATGATCCCCTCCTCCAGCCAGGTGTACGTCCCCGACAGCACTCCCCTGACCACGGTGCGGTCGAGGTCGTCGGTGTTGGACCAGAGCCGGCCGAAGAGCTCCTCCACCCGCAGCCGGGCCTGGCGGCAGAAGGCGTCCGCGAGCTGGTACGCCTCGCGGCCGTGGTCGCCGGACGCCCGCAGGTGCTCGGCGCGCACGCAGGCCGCGCTCATCGCGAACAGCTCCGCGCCGATGTCGACGATCCGGCCGAGGAAGCCCTGCTTGGTCTCCATCCGGCCCTGCCACCGGGACATGGCGTAGAAGGTGGAGCGGGCCAGCTTCCGCGAGGTGCGCTCGACGTACCTGAGGTGGACGGCGAGGTCCCGGTGGCCGGAGGGGCGGAAGTCGCCGTAGGCGCCGGGCAGCTGCCCCGGACCGGTGACCAGTCCGGGCAGCCAGCGGGCGTAGAAGGCGGCCGCGTTGGCCCCGGCCTTCGCCTTGGCCCCGACGGGCTTGTCGGGGTCGATGATGTCGCCGGCCACCGAGAGGTGGGCGTCGACCGCCTCCCGGGCGATCAGCAGATGCATGATCTCGGTCGAGCCCTCGAAGATGCGGTTGATCCGCAGGTCGCGCAGCAGCTGCTCGGCGGAGACGGCCCGCTCGCCGCGCGCGGCGAGCGACTCGGCGGTCTCGAAGCCCCGGCCGCCGCGGATCTGGACCAGCTCGTCGGCCATCAGCCAGGCCATCTCCGAGCCGTAGAGCTTGGCGAGGGCGGCCTCGATGCGGATGTCGTTGCGGTCCTCGTCGGCCATCTGGGAGGCGAGGTCGACCACGGCCTCCAGGGCGAAGGTGGTGGCGGCGATGAAGGAGATCTTGGAGCCCACGGCCTCGTGGCGGGCGACCGGCCGCCCCCACTGCTCGCGCACCGCCGACCACTCCCGGGCGATCTTCAGGCACCACTTGCCCGCGCCGACGCACATCGCGGGCAGCGAGAGCCGGCCCGTGTTGAGCGTGGTCAGGGCGATCCTCAGCCCGGCGCCCTCCGGCCCGATGCGGTCGGCTGCGGGGACGCGCACCCGGTGGAAGCGCGTGACGCCGTTCTCCAGGCCGCGCAGGCCCATGAAGGCGTTGCGGTTCTCCACCGTGACGCCCTCGCTCGCGGCCTCGACGACGAAGGCCGTGATGCCGCCCGGGTGGCCCTCGCTCCGCGGGACCCGGGCCATCACGACGAGCAGGTCGGCGACCACCCCGTTGGTGGTCCACAGCTTGACTCCGTCCAGCACGTAGTCGTCCCCGTCGGGTACGGCGGTGGTGGCGAGCCGGGCGGGGTCGGAGCCGACGTCGGGCTCGGTGAGCAGGAAGGCCGAGATGTCGTGCCGCGCCAGGCGCGGCAGGAGGCGCTCCTTCTGCTCCTCGGTGCCGAAGAGCTTCAGCGGCTGCGGGACGCCGATGGACTGGTGGGCGGAGAGCAGGGCGCCGACGGCCGGACTGACCGAACCGACGAGCGACAGCGCCTTGTTGTAGTAGACCTGGGTGAGGCCGAGCCCCCCGTAGCGGGGGTCGATCTTCATGCCGAGGGCGCCGAGTTCGCGCAGGCCCTGGACGACCTCGTCGGGGATCAGTGCCTCGCGCTCGATCCGCGCGCCGTCGATCCGCGTCTCGCAGAAGCGCCGCAGCCTCGACAGGAACTCCTCGCCGCGGCGGACGGCCTCGCCGGTGGGCTGCGGGTGGGGGTGGATCAGGTCGGGGCGGAAGCGCCCCAGGAAGAGCTCCTTGGCGAAGCTCGGCTTGCGCCACTGCTGTTCGCGCGCCGCCTCGGCGACCTGGCGCGCCTCGCGCTCGGTCACCTTGGGTGCGGCGCCCCCGGAGGCGCCGGGGGCTCTCCCGGGGGCTTCTGAGTCCGTGTCGATCGGCTTGTCGGGTGGGGCGGTCATGAGGCTCACCTCGCCGCGAGTCGGGGACGTGACCGGACGGGGGCCCGGTCGGTCGCTACTCGTTCCTCGTACCCGATATCGCGGACGGCCACCAGCCCGGTGGCGCACCCGCGGTACGTCGGCGGCCGGTACCGGCCGCCCGGGTGTCAGACCCCGGCCCGGTCCACCAGGTGCCCCAGGCGCTCGCGGAGGGCGGCCGGTGCGTCGGGGCCGAGGGTGTGGAGCGCCACCATGGCCGTCACGATCACATCGCAGAGTTCCCGCTCCACGTCCTCCCAGCTGTGGGAGGCGCCCTTGCGGGGATTGGCGCCCAGCGCGCCGTGGAGCGCCTCGGCGACCTCGCCGAACTCCTCCCCGATCTTCAGTACGCGCAGCAGACGGGTGTCGCCGGAGGCGGCCGGGGCCGCCTCCGCGTCCAGCCAGCGGCGCAGCCGCTCCACGCGGTCCCACACCTCGTCCATCGGGCCCTCCTCGGCGGCGGTGTCCGCCCGCGTCCCGCGGGCGCGGCGGACGACCAGCATCCCGCACGGGCGGGGCGCCCGGGGGCGATGCGCCCCGGGGCGGCGGCCACCTGCGCGTCCGGGCGCGTACGACCGCGGCCGGAGCCCCCGCACAGTGGGCTCCGGCCGCGGTCTCGCGCTGCCTATCGGCGGTGGCTCAGAGGGCCAGGCCGGTCAGGACCAGCACGCGCTCGTAGGTGTAGTCGTCCATCGCGTAGGCCACGCCCTCACGGCCGACACCCGACTGCTTGGCACCGCCGTAGGGCATCTGGTCCGCGCGGTAGGAGGGGACGTCGCCGATGATCACGCCGCCGACCTCCAGCGCGCGGTGGGCGCGGAAGGCGGTCCGGACGTCGTGGGTGAACACGCCCGCCTGGAGGCCGTACTGGGAGTCGTTGACGGCGGCGAAGGCCTCCGCCTCGCCGTCGACCCGGGTGACGCTGAGCACCGGGCCGAAGACCTCCTCGCAGGCCAGGGTGGAGTCGGCGGGCAGGTCGGTGAGGACGGTGGGGGCGTAGGAGGCGCCCTCGCGCTTGCCTCCGGTCAGGAGCCGGGCACCGCCGCGGACGGCCTCGTCCACCCAGGACTCCACGCGCCGGGCCGCGTCCTCGCTGACGAGCGGGCCGACGTCGGTGGCGTCCTCGGAGGGGTCGCCGGTGACCTGGGACTCGACGGCGGCGACGATCTTCGGCAGCAGGCGGTCGTAGACGCTCGCGTCGGCGATCACCCGCTGCACGGAGATGCAGGACTGGCCGCCCTGGTAGTTGGAGAAGGTCGCGATGCGGGAGGCCGCCCAGTCCAGGTCGGACTCGCTCGCCCAGTCGGCAAGGACGACGGCGGCGCCGTTGCCGCCGAGCTCCAGGGTGCAGTGCTTGCGCGGCACCGAGTCCATGATCGCGTAGCCCACCGGTCCGGAACCGGTGAAGGAGATCACCGGCAGCCGCTCGTCCTGCACCAGGGCGGGCATGCGGTCGTTGGGCACCGGCAGGACCGACCAGGAACCGGCGGGCAGCTCGGTCTCGGCCAGCAGTTCGCCCAGGACCAGCGCCGACAGCGGGGTGGCCGGGGCGGGCTTGAGGATGATCGGCGCGCCGACGGCGATGGCCGGGGCGACCTTGTGGGCGCTGAGGTTCAGCGGGAAGTTGAAGGGGGCGATCCCGAGGACCACGCCCTTGGGCACCCGGCGGGTGAGCGCCAGGCGGCCCTGGCCGCCGGCGTCGGTGTCGAGGCGCTGGGCCTCGCCGCCGTTGAAGCGGCGGGCCTCCTCGGCGGCGAAGCGGAAGACCGAGACGGCCCGGCCGACCTCGCCGCGGGCCCACTTGATCGGCTTGCCGTTCTCGGCGGAGATCAGCCGGGCGATCTCCTCCGTGCGCTCGGCCAGGCGCCTGGAGACGTGGTCCAGGGCGGCGGCGCGCACATGGGCGGGCGTGGCGGCGAACTCGTCCACCGCCGCGTGCGCGGCGGCCACCGCCTCCTCGACCTGGACCTCGGTCGGCACGGAGACGCTGCCGACGAGGCGGCCGTCCCAGGGGGAGGTGACGTCGAAGGCGGTCTCGCCGGTGGCCTGGCGGCCGGCGAGCCAGAAGGCGTGGGTGGAAGTCATCGTGCGGGTCCCGGCCCTTCCGAAGGAGTGGGGGTTGCTGCTTCTGTGCACACGGTAGGGCCGCGACCGGCTCCGGTCGTTTGTCCGCCGTGGAGTGGTGCGTCGTCCGCACTGGACCATTCGGCGGGTGCGGGCAGGGGCGGCGGCCCCGCCGGAGGGTCCGTCCGCGGCGGGCCCCCGCGGCGCTCGGTGCTGACGATGAGGCACACACCGGTCACGACCACCGCACCGCCGAGGACGACGGGCCAGGTCAGCGCCTCTCCCAGGACCAGCGCGCCGAGGAGTACGGCGACCACGGGGTTGACGTAGGCGTAGGTCGCCACCAGGGACAGCGGCGCCGTGTGCAGGAGCCAGGCGTAGGCGGTGAAGGCGATCAGCGAGCCGAACACGACGAGGAAGGCGAAGGCGCTCCAGGACCGGGCCGAGACCTCGGCGAGGGAGAAGCCGCGGTGCTCGCCGCGCAGCAGTGCCACCGCGGCGCAGCCGAGTCCGCCCGCGACCATCTCGTAGGCGCTGGCGGCGAAGGGGTCGGAGGGCATCGGTATGCGGGACGAGGAGAACGAGCCCACCGCCCACAGCGCCGTGGCGGCGACCACGGTGAGCACGCCCGCGATGTGGACCGCGCCGCTGAGCCCGGGCAGGGTCAGCGCGGCGAGGCCCGCCAGCCCGAGGGCCACCCCGGCGTAGGCGCCGCGTCCGGGCCGGTCGCCGGACGCGCGGCGCAGCAGGACCACCCAGGCGGGGACGACGGCGATGAGGAGGGCGGTCAGTCCGGAGGGGACGGTCGTCTCGGCGAGGACGACGAGCCCGTTGCCGCCGAGGAGCAGCAGCAGGCCGACGACGGCCGCACCGGCCAGCTGCCGGGGAGCGGCCCGCAGGGCGCCCGGCCCCCGGCGCCAGGCGACGAGGCCCGCGAGGACCAGGCCCGCGACGACGAAGCGGCCCGCCGCCGACAGGAACGGGGGCATCGTCTCCACGACGATCTTGATGCCGAGGTAGGTCGAGCCCCAGACCACGTAGACGATGGCCAGGGCGGTCCACACGGCGCCCCCGGTGCGGCGGCGCGGTGCGGCGGGGGGCGGAGCCGGGGCCGTGCGCGCGGACGGACGGCGGGAGGCGGCAGACGCTGCCGCAGGGCTTGTCATGACCAGGAGACTAGGATCCGCAGCCCCAAACGCCAAGAAATCTGCCCGAGTTCGGGCAGGAATCATGTATTCATGACCGCGAGAGGCCATGGGCAGGAGAAACCCGACCTGTCCGGCCTCGCCCCCGGGGTGGTCGCCTCCAGGCCGGTACGGGGCCGGGTGAGCGGGCCCGGGGCCCGCCGGGCAGGGGCGGGGCGGCGGACACGGGCGGGCGCCGCGGCCCGGGGCAGGGAGCGGGGCGGGCGCCGCGGCCCGGGCCGGGACCGGGAGCGGGGTGTCAGCGGTCCCCGGGCCGCTCACCCGCCGTCTTCAGCGCGAGCCAGAGCTCCATGCGCACGTCCGGGTCGTCCAGGGAACGGCCCAGGATCTCCTCCACCCGGCGCATCCGGTAGCGCAGGGTGTGCCGGTGCACCCCCAGGTCCGCGGCGGCGGCGTCCCACTGGCCGTGGTGCGCCAGCCAGGCGCGCAGCGAGGCGACGAGGTCGCCCCGGCCCGTGGCGTCGTGCTCGCGCAGTGCGCGCAGCGTCCCGTCGGCGAAGGCCCGGACCACGTCGTCCGCGAGCAGGGACACGATCGACCCGGCCGCGAGCTCCTCGTGCTCCACCAGCGCCCGGCCGCGCCGCCTGGCCACGGACAGGGCCTGCTCCGCCTGCCGGTGGGCGGCGGCCGCGGCGCTGGGACCCGCCGGTGCGGAGAGGCCGACGACCGCACCCGCCTCCTCGGCATCCCGGTCGCCGTAGGCGTCGGCGCAGTGGGCGACGACCTCGCCGCCGTCACGGGCCAGGACCACCATCCGGTCGTCGAGATCGGGCACCGCGAGCACGGCCTCGCCCGCCCGGGCGGCCGCCGCCTCCACACCCTCGGCGAAGGCCGCCGGGGGGCGCCGCGGCTCCCGGCCGGAGGGATCCCCGGCCGGCTCGGCCAGCAGCAGCCGGAAGGGGGCGTCGAGCAGCCCGCCGTAGAGGTCTCCGGCGACGGCGCGGGCGTGCTCGGACTGGCCGGCCAGCAGCATCCGCAGCACCGCGGTGCCCAGCCGCTGCTCCGCCGCCTGGAGGGTGCGCGAGCGGGCCGTCGCCAGGGTGAGCAGGGCGACCGCCGAGTGCACCGCGTAGCGCTCCGCGGTGCCCAGCGGCGCCGCCGTCCCCACCGCAAGGACCCCGCGCACCCGGCGCCCGGTGCCGAGCGACTGGAGCTCCACCCGGTCCTCGCCCGCGTCCGCGCCGACGACCGCGCTGGCGGGGGCGGTGCGCTCGCGCAGCCGGGCGACGTCGCCCGCGTACCGGCCGGCCCTGCGGGCGGCCCAGTCGGGAGCGGCGGCGACGACGGCGCCGGAGGCGTCGTACAGGGCCGCCCAGCCGTCGACATGGGCGGCGAGCCGCGCCACGATGCCGTCCGGCCCCTCGGCGAGCGCGGCCCGGGTCATCTCCCGCTGCGCCTCGAACCCCGCGGTGACCGCCCGGTACGTCTCGGCGGCGATGGCCGCCGAGACCGCCTTGGCGATGGCCAGGAAGGGGGTGCGGCGCGGGACCGCCAGCAGCGGCAGCCCTTCGGCCTCGGCGGCCTCCACCAGCGCCTCGGGCACGTCCTCGTAGAAGACGCCCACCGCGAAGCCCAGGCCCACGACGCCGGCGCCGACCAGGCGGCGCACGTAGCGGCGCATGGCCTCGCGGTCCTCGGCGTCCAGGTTCATGGCGGTGACCAGCAGCAGCTCCCCGCCCTCCATGTACGGCACGGGGTCGGCGAGCTCGCTGACATGGGCCCAGCGCACGGGCGTGTCCAGCCGGTCCTGGCCGGCGCGCACGGCGAGCTTGAGCGCCGAGTGCTGGACGAGCGAGGCGAGTGTGGGCGGCATGGACCGGGGGCCCTTCGAACGGGAGCACGGGATTGCGCCGTCCCGTATGAACGGCTCGGCTCGATTCTGCCAGGGTGTCGCACTCCCGCCCCGGTCGGCGGGGGCTCCGGGCGGGAGTGCGGCGGGGCGCCTCAGGTGCGCAGGTCGACCAGGAGCGGTGGCGCGTGCTCGCCCGCGACGCTGGTGAGCGAGAGCACCGCGTGCCCGGCGGGCACCGCGTGGGCCAGGTCCGAGGCGGACCAGCGGGCCCGCTCCACCTCGCGGACGGTGACCGCCTGCGCGGTGACGGCCTTGCCGGTGACCAGGCGGCGCATCGCGTGCAGCGCCTTGGTCAGGGGCTCGTCGACGACGATCTGCCGGTCGGTGACATCCCGCGTCTGCACCCACTCGGTGCCCCAGGTGTCGGCGAAGCGGCCGCCGTCCCAGGGGGCGAGCCCCGCGAAGGCCATCCGGCAGCCGACCGCGCCGAGCAGCGGACCGCGCAGCGGCTCGGGCACGTCCTCCAGGGAGCGCAGGGCCAGCACCACGCCCGCGTTGGCTCCGCGCAGCCGCTGGACCGCGCGGACCGACTCGGCGGTCACGGTGGAGGAGGCGTCGTCCAGGACGAGGCAGGCGAAGAGCGAGCGGTCCTCCCGGCCGAGGACGGCCTCGGTGAACTGGGCCAGCACCAGGCGCGCGATGATCCGGGACGCCTCGGCATGGCCCCGCTCGGGGAGGTCGACGCGCACGCGCAGGGGGTGCTCCACGGCCCGGAGGGAGAACGGCCGACCGCCGCCGTCGGTGCGGAAGGAGCCGGCGAAGGCCGGGCGGTCGAGGAAGGCGATGCGCTCCGCCAGCAGGACGCCGATGTCGTCCGCACGGGCCGACTGGCGCTCGCGGGCGTCCAGTTCCCGCAGTTGGGCGGCCTCGCCCGCGGCCTGGAGCGCGGTGCGCAGCTCCCGGAGCGCGGCCGGGGCTCCGCCCAGCAGCTCGCGCAGGTCCGGCACGGCGGGGAAGCGCCCGTGGACGCATCGGTAGGGGCCGATGAGCTGGGCGAGTGCGGTGGCGGCGCGGCGGCTGTCGCCGCCGGGCAGGGCGGCCGCGAGATCGCCGACCAGTGCCTCGGCGAGTCCGCGGGCGGCCTCGTCGGGGTCCTCGGCTCCGCCGTAGAGGTCCAGGTCGTGGGTGGAACCGGGGTCCCCCGGGGAGACGACCAGGTCGAAGCAGTGGTCCGGGGCGAGGCCGGAGCCCTGGGCGGTCACGGTGACCACGGCCGCCCGGTTGGCCAGGGCGAGCAGGCACAGCGACTCCACGACGGGCCTGACCAGCCGGACGCTCTTGCCGCAGCCCGACGGGCCGACGGCGAGCAGCGAGGTGCCGAGCAGGGCGGGCTCCAGGGCGAGCCCGGTGGTCCGGCGGGCATAGGGGTTGCGGGGGTCGTCGGCGACCGTGCCGATGCGCACCTGCCCGGTGGCCAGGTCGTGGGCGGCGGTGCGGGCGGGCAGGTCGCGCAGGCCCGAGGGGTGGGCGCAGGCCGCGGGGCCGTGGCGGCGCACGGTGTCGGCGAAGGCCGCGATCCGGTCGGGACGGGCGTGCACGCCCTGCCAGGCGCGGCGGATACGGGCGTAGTCGACGTCGCCGAGGGCCCCCGAACGGGTGGCGGCGGCGAGGGTGGCGGCGGCCTCCGGCAGACCGGCCCGGTGGATCTCGGGCCATTCGACGGGGTCGGCCTCGGGCGGCGGCGGGGCGGCGGCCCCCCGCCGGGCGGCCAGACGGCGGCGGACCGCGGGCCAGGAGCCGGCCCGGCCGACCGCGGCCACCAGCGCCACCGCCAGCAGGAGGTAGTAGGCGTTGGAGACCCACAGCAGCCAGGAGGTGCGGGGCATCTCCCGCCAGACGCCGGGGAGCAGGACGAACAGGGGCCACAGCGGCACCCCGTACCGCTGCCACACCTCGTGCCAGTTGCCCACCTTGCCGAACAGGTGCGCGAAGAGGGAGAGGATGAAGGCGTAGTAGAGGTAGATGACGACGACGAACAGCTCGGCGAAGGAGCTGGTGCCCGAACGCCACTCCTCGGGCACCACCCACAGCATGGGCAGCAGCCACCAGTCGTCGACGAAGATCCACCAGCCTTCGAGGTACCCGTTCCACAGCAGGGACCAGACGAGCCAGCCGCACAGGTAGGCGATGAAGGCGCCGCTGAACAGCTGGCGCGCGGGGACGGCCTCGGGCTCCTCGGCGGGCCGCTCGCGGTGGCCGAACCGCCAGACGCCGGGAGCCGCCTCGGGTCTGCGGGTGCGCAGCCACTCCACCACTCCGGGCCGGGTGGCAGGCGCCCGGGAGGGGCGGGCCGGGACGCCCGGAGGCAGCTGCGGCGGCGGTCCCGCAGGACGGGGCACGGGATGGGCGCGGGTGACCCGCGCGTCGAAAGTGCCTTCGGATTCCATGAACCGCTGCCCCCTGACCAGCCAGGCCCGCATCTGTGCACCCGTCAATCTAGTGCCCCGGGGCGGGCAGTCCACCGATTCCCCGGGGCTCCGGCGCTCCCGCGCCGCGCGGAAGGGGCGTACCGGGCGCGGGAGCGGGCGTACCGGGCGCGGGAGGGGCCGCGCACCCTGTGCCACCGAGGGCGCGGCGGCCGAGGGCGCGGCGGGAGTGCCCGGCGGCCGAGGGCGGGGCACCGGACCGCGGGACCGCAGCAACCGGGCGGCGGCTCCCGGAGCACCGCGGCCCGTACGGGGCGGCGCAGGAGCCGGACGGAGCGGAGAGCGGGCGGACTCGGAGGCGGACCGGCACGGGAGGGACAGCACGGGGCGGGCGGCGGGGACCCCCGGGGCCGGGCCCCGCCCTCGCGGGTATGTCCTCCGCGGACAACGACACACCCACAACACTCCCGAACGGCGCATGCCCGCTCCGCTCCGGCGGACCTAGCCTGCGGGAAAGACAGCAAGCGTCCGCAAGAACCCCCCAGGAGCCCCGCATGACCGCCATCCCGCAGGAGCGCCGCGTCGTCACCGCCATCCCCGGCCCGAAGTCGCAGGAGCTTCAGGCCCGCCGCACGGCCACGGTCGCCGGCGGCGTGGGGTCCGTGCTGCCCGTGTTCACGGCGCGCGCGGGCGGCGGGATCATCGAGGACGTCGACGGCAACCGCCTGATCGACTTCGGCTCCGGTATCGCCGTGACCTCGGTGGGCGCCTCGGCCGAGGCGGTCGTGCGGCGCGCCTCCGCGCAGCTCGCCGACTTCACCCACACCTGCTTCATGGTCACCCCCTACGAGGGCTACGTGGAGGTCTGCGAGGCCCTCGCCGAACTGACCCCGGGAGACCACGCCAAGAAGTCGGCGCTGTTCAACTCGGGCGCCGAGGCCGTGGAGAACGCGGTGAAGATCGCCCGCGCCCACACCGGGCGCCAGGCCGTCGTGGTCTTCGACCACGGCTACCACGGCCGTACCAACCTGACGATGGCGCTCACGGCGAAGAACATGCCGTACAAGCACGGCTTCGGGCCGTTCGCGCCCGAGGTGTACCGCGTGCCGGTGGCCTACGGCTACCGCTGGCCGACCGGCCCGGACAACTGCGGCCCCGAGGCCGCGGCGCAGGCCATCGACCAGATCGGCAAGCAGGTCGGCGCCGGGAACGTGGCCGCGATCATCATCGAGCCGGTCCTCGGCGAGGGCGGCTTCATCGAGCCGGCCAAGGGCTTCCTCCCCGCGATCGCCCAGTTCGCCAAGGACAACGGCATCGTGTTCGTCGCCGACGAGATCCAGTCCGGCTTCTGCCGCACCGGCCAGTGGTTCGCCTGCGAGGACGAGGGTGTCGTCCCCGACCTGATCACCACGGCCAAGGGCATCGCCGGCGGCCTGCCGCTGGCCGCCGTCACCGGCCGGGCCGAGATCATGGATGCCCCGCACGCCGGCGGCCTGGGCGGGACCTACGGCGGCAACCCGGTGGCCTGCGCGGGAGCGCTCGGTGCGATCGAGACCATGAAGGAGCTCGACCTCAACGGCCGGGCCCGGCGTATCGAGGAGCTCATGAAGGGCCGCCTCACCGCCATGCAGGAGAAGTACGGGATCATCGGCGACATCCGCGGCCGCGGCGCCATGATCGCCGTCGAGCTGGTGAAGGACCCGGCCTCGAAGGAGCCGCACCCCGAGGCCGCGGCCGCACTGGCCAAGGCGTGCCACGCCGAGGGCCTGCTGGTGCTGACCTGCGGCACCTACGGCAATGTGCTGCGCTTCCTGCCGCCGCTGGTGATCGGCGAGGAGCTGCTGAACGAGGGCCTGGACATCATCGAGCAGGCGTTCGCCGCCGTCTGAGGTGCTCCGGTGAGGGCGGGAACGGCGCTGTGAAGAAGGTGTGGGGGGCCGATGGCGGGATGGGAATCCGGCTGCCGGGCCCCCTGCGCCTGTCGTACGGTTCCGGCAGATGAGTGAGACACCCCGCCCGGGCGAGAGCCCGGACGGCACCCGGGCCGAGCCTCCCCCGGCCCGTCCCGGGCGTGCCACCGCGCACACCCCCGGAGCCCTGTGCTCCGGAACTCCTCACCGATCGGACGGCCGCCCGCCCCACACCCCCCGGGGCGCGCGGTGGGCCGATCCGGCCGGCCGTGGCGGAACAACCCCCCCTGTTCCGATGCGGCCGGCCTCTTCGCGCTCTCCGCGGCTTCCTTCCGCGTATCTGGCGGCCCTGTGCTGTGCGCTCTTCGCGCTGGTCACCTGGCAGGTGGCGGCAGAGGGGCCGCTGCGCGCGGCGGACGAGCGGCTGGGCCGCGCCCTGTTCCGGACGGCGCCGGACGCCGTCACCCAGCCGCTGGCGGATCTCGGTGCGATGGCCGTCGCGCCGCCCGTCCTCGGACTGGTGGCCGCGTGGGTCGTCTGGCGCCACCGGCGGTGGCGGCATGCGGCATGGGCGCTGGCGGCGATGGGCTCCGTCCCGGCGGTGGTCGCTCCCCTGAAGGCGCTGATCGCCCGGCCCGGTCCGCTGGAGCCGGGCACGGGCTGGTATCCGTCCGGGCACACGGCGACGGCCATGGTGGCCTATCTGGGCGCCGCTCTGCTGCTGCACCCGCACACACGGCGCCGCTGGCCCCTGCCCGTCGCCGCGGGGCTCGCCCTGGCGACGGGCATCGGCCTCGTCCTGCGCGGCTACCACTGGCCGCTGGACGTGCTCGGGAGCTGGTGCCTGTTCGGCGCGGTCCTGGTGCTGCTGGACCGCGCCGTCGGCGGTCCGCTCAGCTCCAGGGGTAGGCGTCGAAGTTCCGCGAGAACTCCCGGTCGTTGAAGCGGTCCCAGTTGATGGACCAGGTCATCAGACCGCGAAGGGCCGGCCAGGTGCCGTGGGTGCGGTAGCTTCCGCAGCCGGTGCCCCGGGTGAGGCAGTCGAGCGCCTTGTTCACCTCCGCCGGGGTGGTGTACCCGTTGCCGGCCTGCGTCGAGGCGGGCAGCCCGATGGCCACCTGCTCGGGCCGGAGGGCGGGGAACACCCTGCTCTGGTCGCCCGCGACGGGGAAGCCCGCAAGGAGCATGTCGGTCATGGCTATGTGGAAGTCCGCACCGCCCATCGAGTGGTACTGGCCGTCCAGGCCCATGATGGGACCGGAGTTGTAGTCCTGGACGTGGAGCAGGGTCAGGTCGTCCCGCAGTGCGTGGATGACGGGGAGGTAGGCGCCGGCGCGCGGATCCTGCCCGCCCCAGGGCCCGGAGCCGTAGAACTGGTGGCCGAGCTGCACGAAGAAGGTCTCCGGGGCCATGGTGAGGACGAAGTCCGCTCCGTAGCGGGCCTTGAGCGTCTTGAGGGCGGAGATCAGGTTGACGATGACCGGCGAGGTCGGGTTGCGGAAGTCGGTGTCCCCGGTGTCCAGGGACAGCGAGTGGCCCTCGAAGTCGATGTCGAGGCCGTCGAGGCCGTACTCGTCGATGATCTTCGAGACGGAGGAGACGAAGGCGTCCCGGGCGGCGGCACTGGCGAGGCGGACCTGCCCGTTGGCGCCGCCGATGGAGATCAGCACCTTCTTGCCCGCGGCCTGCTTGGCCTTGATCGCCGCCTTGAACTCGGCCGGGGACTCCACGTTCGGGCACTCGGACGCAGGGCAGAGGCCGAAGCGGATGTCCCCGGAGGTGGCGGTGGTCGGTTCGCCGAAGGCGAGGTTGACGACGTCCCAGGAATCAGGGACGTCGGCCATGCGCACATAGCCCGAGCCGTTGGCGAAACTGGCGTGCAGATAGCCGACGAGGGCGTGGGCGGGCAGTTCGCCCCCGCCGCCGGCCGCGGCCGTGGTCGCGGTGACGGCCGTGGACTGCGGCGACTCACCGGCCTCGTTGAAGGCGGAGACGCGGAAGCTGTAGCTCGTCTCGGGTGTGAGCCCGGTGGCGGTGGCCGAGGTCCCGCCGACCGTGGCGATCCGCTCGGCGCCCCGGTAGAGGTGGTAGCCCTCGGCGCCGGACGAGGGGTTCCAGCTGAGCGGCACCGAGGTGGCACCGGGGGTGCCCGCGGTGAGCGACGTGGGCGCCGCGGGGACGGTCACCGGGTCGCCGCCCGGGCCGAGGACGGAGACGTCGTCCGCGTGGTAGGCGGGGGTGCCGTACCAGCCGTGGAGGTAGACGGTGACCCGGGTGGTCGAGGGGCCGGTGCGGAAGGTGGTGGCCAGCCGCTGCCAGGTGGGGGCCGAGCCCGTCCAGGTGGAGACGTCCGTGGTGCCGGTCCCGGAGGCCCCCAGGTGGACGTAGGAGCCCTGCACCCAGGCGCTGAGGCTGTAGGCGGAGTCGGGCCTGACCGCCACCGTCTGGGAGCACCGGGCGTTGTCGCTGCCCGCCGGGGCGGCCCTGAGCGCCGAACTCCCGCCGTGGACGGGCGAGGAGACGGCTGAGCCGCTCCCGGCGGTGCAGGTCCAGCCGGTCAGCCCGGCCTCGAAGCCTCCGTTGCGGGCGAGTTCGGTGTCGGCCGCGGCCGCCGGGGAGGCGACGGCCACGAGCGCCGATGCGGCGAGGGCGGCGGCCGCCAGGGCGGCGCCGAGTCTGGTGCGGTGCACAACTGCCTCCGGGCATGGGGGATGGAGAGGTGCGGACGCGCGGGATAGAGGGAGCGCGCACAACATGGTCCAGACCAATCGGGTTGTCAAGACCTCCGGCACCGGACGGGGTTCACCAGACCGCCCCCTCCGGGCCCCTCCCGGCCCGCCTGCGCGCCTCCGCGATCCCCGCCGCGGCCTCGTGCAGGGCCAGTTCGAGCAGGGCGGGGTCGTTCAGCGCCCCCGAGCCGTCGGGGACCACCAGCCAGCGCACCCTGCCGGTGGCTCGCCCCGGGTACGGCACCGCGATCCAGGTGCCGTACCCGGCCGTGCGCACCCCCGACCCCAGCCAGCGATCCGCCGTCCCCGGTGGGACGAAGAAGCCCGTGCGCTCCTCGCCGGAATCGGCGAGCACCGGGCCGGGCCGCCCCACCAGCCGGGTGAGGACGTCCAGCGTGGGGTAGCCCAGCTCACCGGGGAGGATGAGGACGTCCCAGCGCCTGCCCGCCGGCAGCAGCGCGATCCCCAGGGCGCTGCGCTCCCATGCCCACCGGCAGGCGTCGGGATCCGGTGCCGCACCGGCCAGCCACTCCACCGCGCTCTTCGCCCCCGTGCCCATGGCGTCTCTCCCTCTGTGTCGGTATGTGCCGTCACCTGTACAGAGAGCGGAAGGGGCCGTTCATGACGCGGATTCGCCTCACTCGTAGGAGTGAACCTGGCTCCCGCCCGGGGCGCGCCGGGCGCCAGGACCCCGAGCGGGCCGCCACACCGCCCCCGAGCGGGCCGGTCGGGGGCAGGGCCCCGGACCCGGCCGCGGCACCGCCCGCGGCCGGGCGGCCGGGTCAGCTGTCGAAACCGAGGCCCAGCCGGTCCATCGCACGCAGCCAGAGGTTGCGCCGCCCGCCGTTGGCGTCGGCCCGGGCCATCGACCACTTGGTGATGCCGATGCCCGCCCAGGCCACGGGCTCCGGCGGGAAGGGCAGCGGCTTGGAGCGGACCATCGCCAGCCGGGTGCGCTCGGTGTCCGCGCCGTCGAGGAGGTCGAGCATCACCTCGGCGCCGAAACGGGTCGCACCGACCCCCAGCCCGGTGTACCCGGCGGCGTAGGCGACCCGCCCGGCATGGGCCGTGCCGAAGAACGCGGAGAAGCGCGAGCAGGTGTCGATCGCCCCGCCCCAGGCGTGGGAGAAGCGCAGCCCCTCCAGTTGCGGGAAGCACCGGAAGAAGTTCCGGGCCAGCGTCAGGTAGGTCTCGGGCCGGTGGTCCCGCTCGGCGCTGAGGCGGCCGCCGAACGGGTAGATCGCGTCGTAGCCGCCCCACAGGATGCGGTGGTCGGCGGTGAGGCGGAAGTAGTGGAACTGGTTGGCGCTGTCGCCCAGCCCCTGCCGCCGCTTCCAGCCGACGGAGTCGAGCTGCTCCGTGCTCAGCGGCTCGGTCATCAGCGCGTAGTCGTAGACGGGCACGGTGTACGGGCGGACGCGGCGCACCAGCGAGGGGAAGACGTTGGTGCCGAGCGCGACCGTGCGCGCGAGGACGCGGCCGTAGGGGGTGCGGACGGCCATCCCCGCGCCGTGGCGGACGAGGTCGAGGCCCGGGGTGTTCTCGTAGACGCGGACGCCGAGTTCGCGGCAGGCCCGCTTGAGCCCCCAGGCCAGGCGGGCCGGGTTCAGCATGGCCACGCCATCGCGGTCCCACAGCCCGCCGAGGAAGGTCGGCGAGTCCACCTCGGCGCGCACGGCGTCCCGGTCGAGGAGTTCCCGGCCGGAGAAGCCCAGGCGGGTGGCCTCCTCGTGGACCTCGTGGAGTTCACGGAGCTGGTGGGGCTCGGTGGCGACGTCGATCTCGCCGGTGCGCTCGAAGTCGCAGTCGATGCCGTGGCGGGCGACGGCCTCCCCGATGGCGTCCAGGTTGCGGGCGCCCAGCTCCTCCAGCAGCGGCATCTCCTCGGGCCAGCGGGCCAGCCCGTTGCCGAGGCCGTGGGTGAGGGAGGCGGCGCAGAAGCCGCCGTTGCGGCCGGAGGCGGCCCAGCCCGCCTCCCGGCCCTCGATCAGCACGACGTCCCGGGAGGGGTCGCGCTCCTTGGCGAGCAGCGCGGTCCACAGGCCGCTGTAGCCGCCGCCGACCACGAGCAGGTCGCACTGCTCGGTGCCGGTGAGGGCGGGCAGCGCCGCCGGCCTGCCGGGGTCGTCCAGCCAGTAGGCGACGGGCTGGGCGTCGGAGAGCGACGAGGCAAAGGTCATGGCTGCTGGGGCCATGGTTTCCACTCCTTCGTCGGCCGCGGGAGCGGCCTACTTGGGCAGGGCGGCCTTCTGCCGCCGGTTGCTGATCAGCTGTCCGGCCACCACCACGAGGACGGCGATCGCGAACATGGCGGTGCCGATGACGTTGATCTGCACCGGTGTGCCGCGCTGCGCCGAGCCCCAGACGAACATCGGGAACGTCACCGTGGAGCCGGAGTTGAAGTTGGTGATGATGAAGTCGTCGAAGGACAGGGCGAAGGCGAGCATGGCGCCCGCCGCGATGCCGGGCGCGGCGATCGGGAGGGTGACCCGCCAGAAGGTCTGGAAGGGGCCGGCGTACAGGTCGCGCGCCGCCTCCTCCAGCCTCGGGTCCATCGACAGCACACGGGCCTTGACCGCGACGACCACGAAGCTGAGGCAGAACATGGTGTGGGCGATCAGGATCGTCCAGAAGCCCAGCTGCACCCCCAGGTTGAGGAAGAGGGTGAGCAGCGAGGCCGCCATGACGACCTCGGGCATGGCCATCGGCAGGAAGATCAGGGAGTTGATCGGGCCGCGGGCGCGGAAGCGGTAGCGCACCAGGGCGAAGGCGATCATCGCACCGAGCACGGTGGCGCCGATCGTCGCCCAGAGGGCGATCTGGAGCGAGAGGGCGAGGGAGCCGCACAGGTCGGCGACGCCGCAGGGGTCGGTCCAGGCGTCGGTGGAGAACTCCTGCCAGGAGTAGTTGAAGCGCCCGGCCGGCTTGTTGAAGGAGAACACCAGCACGACGATGTTCGGGACGATCAGGTAGGCCAGCGTGAGCAGGCCGGCCAGGACCACGAGGTTGCGCTTGAGCCAACGCATCAGACCAGGTCCTCCGTTCCGGCGCGGCGGATGTAGACGGTGACCGTGACCAGCACGGCCGCCATGAGGATGAACGACAGCGCGGCGGCCGTCGGGTAGTCCAGCACTCTCAGGAACTGGGACTGGATGACGTTGCCGATCATGCGGGTGTCGGTGGAGCCGAGCAGTTCGGCGTTGACGTAGTCGCCGCTGGCGGGGATGAAGGTCAGCAGCGTCCCGGAGACCACGCCCGGCATGGAGAGCGGGAAGGTCACCTTGCGGAACACGGTCGCGGGGCTCGCGTAGAGGTCGCCCGCCGCCTCGTGGAGCCGGGGGTCGATCCGCTCCAGCGAGGTGTAGAGCGGAAGGATCATGAACGGCAGGAAGTTGTAGGTCAGACCGGTGACCACCGCCAGCGGCGTGGCCAGCACCCGCTCCCCGGAGGTGAGCCCGAGCCAGGAGGTGACGTCGAGGACGTGGAGGGTGTTCAGGAGGTCCACCACGGGCCCGCCGTCGGCGAGGATCGTCTTCCAGGCGAGTGTGCGGATCAGGAAGCTGGTGAAGAAGGGGGCGATCACCAGGACCAGCAGCAGGTTGCGCCAGCGGCCGGCCTTGAAGGCGATCAGGTAGGCCAGCGGGTAGCCGAGCAGCAGGCACAGGGCCGTGGCCGTCCCCGCGTAGAGCAGCGAGCGCAGGAACTGGGGCCAGTACTCGGCGAGCGCCTCCCAGTAGGTGGCGAAGTGCCAGGTGACCTCGTAGCCCTCCTCCAGGGAACCGGTCTGCACGGAGGTGGAGGCCTGGTAGAGCAGCGGCAGCGCGAAGAACACCAGCAGCCACAGGATGCCCGGGAGCAGCAGCAGGTAGGGCACGAGCCGACGGCGTGAGGGGACCTTGCGCACGACGGGTGCCGGGGGTGAGGGGGGCGCGGGTGGCGCGTCGGTGAGGGTCACGGCGTCTCCTCCACGGACTCCACTCCGGCCGCGATGTCCTGGGCGGCGTCGAGCCCGAAGGTGTGCTCGGGGCTCCAGTGCAGGACGACCTCGGCCCCCGGGACCAGCCCGGCCCGCTGCTCCACGTTCTGGACGTAGACCTCCAGGGCCTTGCCCGCCGGGCTCTCCACCACGTACTGCGTGGAGACGCCGATGAAGGACGAGGCGGCTATGCGGCCGGTGACGGTGTTGCGCCCGGGGGCCACGGAGTCGGCCTCCGCCGCGGGGGTGAGGGCGATCTTCTCCGGGCGGACGCCGACGAGGAGCCTGCTGCCCGTGCGGACGCCCTCGGGGCACCGCTCCCCGGGCAGCCGCAGCTTGCCGCCGCCCGCGGTGACGACCACCTCTCCGCTCCCGGCGTCGACGACCTCGGCCTCGATCAGGTTGGAGGTGCCGAGGAAGTTGGCGACGAAGGTGGTGCGCGGGTGCTCGTACAGCTCCGCGGGGGCACCGAGCTGCTCGACCCGGCCGCCGTTCATGACCGCGACCGTGTCGGCCATGGTCATGGCCTCCTCCTGGTCGTGGGTGACGTGGACGAAGGTGATGCCGACCTCGGTCTGGATGCGCTTGAGCTCCAGCTGCATCTGGCGGCGCAGCTTGAGGTCGAGGGCGCCCAGCGGCTCGTCGAGCAGCAGGACCTGCGGGTGGTTGATCAGGGCGCGGGCCACGGCCACGCGCTGCTGCTGCCCGCCGGAGAGCTGGTGCGGCTTGCGGTGGGCGAAGTCGCCGAGCTGGACGAGGTCCAGCATCTCGGCGACCTGCTTCTTCACCGAGGTGACACCGCGGCGGCGCAGACCGAAGGCGATGTTCTCGTGGATGTTCAGGTGCGGGAAGAGCGCATAGCTCTGGAAGACGGTGTTGACCGGCCGCTTGTGCGGCGGCAGCGCGGTCACGTCCCGCTCGCCGAGCGAGACCGTCCCGGTGGTGGGGTCCTCCAGGCCCGCGATCATGCGCAGCGTGGTGGTCTTGCCGCAGCCGGAGGCCCCGAGCAGGGCGAAGAAGGAGCCCTGCGGCACGGTCAGGTCCAGGGGGTGGACGGCGGTGAAGGAGCCGTAGGTCTTGCTGATCCCGGCGAGGCGGACGTCCCCGCCCGCGGTGGTGTCTGTCATGGGTCGCGTCCCAGGTGTGTCGGTCCGATGGCGGGCGGGTCAGGCTCCGATGAGCCCGGCGAACTTCTCCTCGTACGCCGTCTCCTCCTCGCTGGAGAGCGAGCGGAAGGAGTGGGACTTGGCCGCCATGGCCTCGTCCGGGAGGATCAGCGGGTTGCTCGCCAGCTCCGGGTCGATCTTGGCGAGCTCGGGGCCCACGCCGGCGACCGGGGTGACGTAGTTGATGTAGGCGGCGAGCTGCGCCGCGACGGGCAGCTCGTAGTAGTAGTCGATCAGGCGGGTGGCGTTGGCCTTGTGCCGCGCCTGGGCGGGGACGAGCAGGTTGTCGGTGGCGGTCATGTAGCCCGCCTCGGGGACCGCGTAGCGGATGTCGGGGTTGTCCACCTGGAGCTGGATCAGGTCCCCGGCCCAGGCGACGCAGGCCGCGATGTCGCCCTTGTCGAGGTCAGAGGTGTAGTCGTTGCCGGTGAACCGGCGGATCTGCTTGCGGTCCACGGCCTTCTGCAGCCGGGCGAGCGCCGCGTCGTAGTCCGCGTCGGTGACCTTGCCCGGGTCCTTGCCCATGTCGAGCAGGGTCAGTCCGACGGTGTCGCGCATCTCGGTGAGCAGGCTCACCCGGCCGCTGAGCCGGGGGTCGTCGAGGAGTTGCGAGACGGAGGTGACCTGGCGGCCCCCGGTGGCCTTGATGTTGTAGGCGATGACGGCGGGGATGCCGGTCCACGGGTAGCTGTAGGCGCGGCCCGGGTCCCAGTCGGGGCTGCGGAACTGCGGGGCCAGGTTGGCGTAGGCGTGCGGGAGCAGCGAGGGGTCGAGCTTCTGCACCCAGCCGAGCCGGATCATGCGGGCGGCCAGCCAGTCGGTGACGTTGATGAGGTCCCGGCCGGTGTCCTGGCCTGCGGCGAGCTGCGGCTGGATCTTGCCGAAGAACTCGACGTTGTCGTTGATGTCCTCGGTGTACTTCACGGCGATGCCGGTGCGCCTGGTGAACTCGGCCAGCGTCGGCCGGGTCCTGCCGTCGTCGCTGATGTCCATGTACTCGGTCCAGTTGGAGAAGGTCAGGCGCTTCTCGCTGTCCGAGCGGTCGTCCGACTCGGCGGACCCGGCCTCCCGTTTGGCGGGCGGGATGCCGCATGCGCTCAGCAGGCCGGCGCCGCCGGCGGTGAGCGCGCCGAGGCCCGTCGCGCGCAGCAGGGAACGGCGGGAGAGGGCGCCCCGGCCGTTGGCCATGCTGCGCCGCATCGCGGCGATCTGGGCCGCCGAGAGGCGTTCGGGCTGGTACTGCTCCATGGCGCTTGCCCTTTCGGGTGGGTCGGCCGCCCGCCGCGGGCTGGTCCCTCGCGGCGGCGTCCGGTGCTTCGTTACGGTCGGTCCCCGAAGACGGTGCGGTGCCAGTCCTTCCTGGCCACCGCGGTGTTGTCGTACATCACGTGCTTGACCTGCGTGTACTCCTCGAAGGAGTACGCCGACATGTCCTTGCCGTAGCCCGAGGCCTTGTAGCCGCCGTGCGGCATCTCGCTGAGGATCGGAATGTGGTCGTTGACCCAGACGCAGCCCGCCTGGATCTCGCGGGTGGCACGGCCCGCGCGGTAGACGTCGCGGCTCCAGGCGGAGGCCGCGAGGCCGTAGGGGGTGTCGTTGGCGAGGGCGATCCCCTCGTCGTCGGTGTCGAAGGGCAGCACCACGAGGACCGGTCCGAAGATCTCGGAGCGGACGACCTCGCTGTCCTGCGCGGCTCCCGTGATCAGGGTGGGGCGGTAGTAGGCGCCGCGGGCGAGGTCGCCGCCGGGGGCCTCGCCGCCGGTGACCACGGTGGCGTAGCCGCGGGCGCGCTCCACGAAGCCGGCCACCCGCCCGCGGTGCGCGTGGGAGACCAGCGGGCCGAGGTCGGTGGCGGGGTCGAGCGGGTCGCCGAGGCGCACGGTGGCCATCAGGTCGGCGACGGCGGAGACGAAGGCCTCGTACAGGGGGCGCTGCACATAGGCGCGGGTGGCGGCGGTGCAGTCCTGGCCGGAGTTGATCAGCGAGCCGGCCACGGCTCCGTGGGCCGCGGCCTGGAGGTCGGCGTCGTCGAAGACCAGGAACGGGGCCTTCCCTCCCAGCTCCAGGTGGAGGCGCTTGACGCCGGCGGTCGCCAGTTCGGCGACGCGACGGCCGACGGCGGTGGATCCGGTGAAGGAGGTCATGGCGATGTCGGGGTGGCCGACGAGGTGTTCTCCCGCGTCCCGGCCCGCGCCGCTGACGATGTTGACGACGCCGTCCGGGACACCCGCCGCGGAGGCGGCCTCCGCGAAGAGGAGCGAGGTCAGGGGGGTGATCTCGGCGGGCTTGAGGACGATGGTGTTCCCCGCGGCGACCGCCGGGAGGATCTTCCAGGCGGCCATCTGGAGCGGGTAGTTCCAGGGGGCGATCGACCCGACGGCGCCGATGGGCTCCCTGCGCACGTAGGACGTGTGGTCGGGGCTGTACTCGCCGGCCGACTGGCCCTGGAGGTGGCGTGCGGCACCGGCGAAGAAGGCGGTGTTGTCCACGGTGCCCGGGACGTCGAACTCCCGGCTGAGCTTGATCGGCTTGCCGCACTGGAGGGTCTCGGTGTGCGCGAGTTCCTCGGACCGGTCCGCGAGGACGGCGGCGAAGCGGTGGAGGGCGTCCGAGCGCTCGCCCGGGCTCGCCGCGGCCCACTCCGGCAGGGCGGTGCGCGCCGCACGGACGGCCGCGTCGACGTCGGCGGGGCCGGCGAGTTCGTAGCGGTACAGCGTCTCGCCCGTGGCGGGGTCGACGACGTCCTGTGTCCGCCCGGAGGTGCCGGGGCGCAGCCGTCCGGCGATGTACTGCGCACCGGCGGCGAAGCGGTCCTGCACCCGGTCGGGATTGCCCATGACGCTCTCCGTTGTTCCAGCTCGATGTGAGTGCCGATCCTGGCAGAGAGTGACCCATGCAACAAGGGATTCCGTTGTTGCCTTTTGATTACGCGACGGAATCGGTCGACCAGTTGTCGATTCCGTGACCGGATCCCCGTACGCAGTGTCCGTGGCGGCTGCCAGACTCCCGTGTATGGGGAAGGACGAGTTGGTCAGGCGTGCCGCCACGGGACAGCGAATCAAGTACCTGCCGTTCTGGGGCCATGCGCCACGCCGGGACGGCACTCTCGGGCCCGGATGCCTCAGCCAGTGGTGGCCGTCGCCCTTCGAGGTCGCGGGGGTGCGCTACGCCACCGCCGAGCACTGGATGATGGCCGCCAAGGCCCGGCTCTTCGAGGATGCCGAGGGCGAGCGGGCGGTGCTGGCGGCGGCCCACCCGGCCGCCGCGAAGGAGGCGGGCAGGAGGGTCCGCGGCTTCGACGAGGCGGTGTGGCGGCGGGCGCGCTCGGGCATCGTGCGCGAGGGCGGTGTGCACAAGTTCGGGCAGGACGCCGGGCTTCGGGAGTTCCTGCTGGGCACGGGCGAGCGCGTGCTGGTCGAGGCCAGTCCGGTGGACCGGATCTGGGGCATCGGCGTGGCGGCCGACGACGAGCGCTGCGAGGACCCGGCGCGGTGGCCCGGGCTCAACCTGCTGGGCTTCGCCCTGATGGAGGCCCGTGAGGAGTTGCGGCGCCGGTAGGAGGCGGCCGCCGGGCCCTGCAGCGCGAGGGCCCGGAACGCGTGCGGGGCGGGGCGCTCCCTCCGGAGGGCCCCGCCCCGTACGCGGCGTCGGTTCAGCCGCGGTCGTCGACGACCAGGTGGTTCGAGTAGGGGCCGGAGTCCCAGCCGTCGGTGTCGTCGCCGTACCGCTCCTCGTTGATCGCGGTGGTGATGCCCCAGGCGACCAGGATGATCATCAGGATGCCGAGGACGATGCCCACGGCTCCGGTGATGATCCCCGCCAGCGCCATCCCGCCGTTGGTGGCCTCGCCGCGCTGGGCCCGCTTGCGACCGAGGACGCCGAAGATCACGCCGAGGATGCCGAGGACGATGCTCACGACGCCGTACACGCAGAACAGCGGGATCGACACGATGCCGAGCACCATCGCGGTGATGCCGAGGCCGTTGGCGGGCTGCGGTGCCCAGACCCCGGCGGGCTGGGCGTAGGGCGCCGGATAGCCCGGGGCGCCCGTCCCTCCGTAGGGGTCCCCGGGCGGCGCGCCGAAGCCGCCCGGGGCCGCCGCGGAGGGCGGCGGAGGCACGGCGCCGCCGCCGGGGTAGCCGTAGCCGCCGGGTGCCGGCGGGGGCGCCGGCACCGACCCGGGCTCGCCCGCTCCCGGCATACCGGTGACGGTGGGCTGGTCGTGCACGCCCGAGGGCGGGGGCGTCGCCCCGGGCTTGTCCAGGGGCACCCGGCCGCGGGCCTCCGCCCCGGACGGCGGCGCCCAGGGGTCGTGCGGCTGCGGTGCGCCCGCGGGGTCCTGATTGTCAGACATTCCTCTCCCCCATTGGTGATCCGGCCATGCTACGGCCTCGGTCCGCGCGCACCCCGGCCGCCTACGATGATCCCCGGACAAGCAGCGCCGCACGTCACACGGAGGTACCCGATGGCCGATCTGCACCCCTTCATCGCGGGATTGCCCAAGGCGGAGCTGCATGTCCACCATGTCGGGTCCGCCTCGCCCCGGATCGTGTCCGAACTCGCCGCGCGCCACCCGGACTCCGCGGTGCCCCAGGACCCGGAGGCACTGGCCGAGTACTTCACCTTCACCGACTTCGCCCACTTCATCGAGGTCTACCTCTCGGTCGTGGACCTGGTGCGCACCCCGGACGACGTACGGCTGCTCACCTACGAGGTGGCCCGCGACATGGCCCGGCAGAACATCCGGTACGCCGAGCTGACCGTCACACCGTTCAGCTCCACGCGGCGCGGGATCGAGGAGAAGTCCTTCATGGCGGCCATCGAGGACGCCCGCACGGCGGCGGAGCAGGACCTCGGCGTCGTGCTGCGCTGGTGCTTCGACATCCCCGGCGAGGCGGGACTGGAGGCGGCCGAGGAGACCGCGCGCCTGGCGGTGGACCTCCGGCCCGAGGGGCTGGTCTCCTTCGGTCTCGGCGGGCCGGAGATCGGCGTCCCCCGCCCGCAGTTCAAGCCGTACTTCGACCGCGCCCGGGCCGCCGGACTGCACTCCGTGCCGCACGCCGGGGAGACCACCGGGCCGGAGACGGTGTGGGACGCCCTGAAGGAGCTGGGCGCCGAGCGCATCGGGCACGGCACCAGCTCGGTGCGGGACGCCTCCCTGCTGGCCCACCTCGCGGAGCACCGCATCCCGCTGGAGGTGTGCCCCACGTCCAACATCGCCACCCGCGCGGTGGACGACCTCGAGCGGCACCCGATCCGCGAGATGGTCGCGGCGGGTGTGCTCGTGACGGTCAACAGCGACGACCCGCCCATGTTCGGCACCGACCTCAACTCCGAGTACGCGGTGGCCGCCCGGCTCCTCGGCCTCGACGAGCGGGGGGTGGCCGAGCTGGCGAAGAACGCGGTGGAGGCGTCCTTCCTCGACCCGGGGGGCAAGGCGCGCATCGCCGCCGAGATCGACGCCTACACGACCGCCTGGCTCGCCCGGTGAGGGCGGCGGCCCGGACCCCGTGGGACACCGGGGACGAGAAGCGGCAGGTCACCGTCGTCGGCCACCGCGGCGACCCCTACCGCTTCCGGGAGAACACCCTCCCGTCGCTCCAGGCGGCCTTCGAGCGGGGCGCGGACCAGGTCGAGGTGGACGTGCGGCTCACCCGGGACCGGGTGCCGGTGCTGCTGCACGACGCCACGCTGGAACGGCTGTGGGGCCATGAGCGGACCCTTGCCCGGCTGACCGCCGCCGAACTCCGGGAGCTGACGGGCGGCGGCGTGCCCACCCTGCCGGAGGCGCTGGAGGCGGCGGACGGGCGGCGGCTGCTGCTGGACCTGCCCGGCGAGATCGACGGCCGCACCGCCCGGACGGTGGTGGGCGCGGTACGCGAGGCCGGGGCCGAGGACAGCGTCGCCTACTGCGCGGGCACCTCCGCGATGCTGGCGGTCCGGGCCGCGGACCCCGAGGCGGAGATCTCGCTCACCTGGACGACCCTGGCCCCGCCCCGGCCCGTGGTGCTGGAGGCGGTCCGCCCGCGGCTGCTGAACTACCGCTTCGGGCTGCTCGGGCCGGAGCTGGTGGAACGGGTGCACGCCCAGGGCCTGCTGGTGTCGGCCTGGACGGCCGACACCCGGCGCTCCATGCGCCGGCTGGTGGGCTGCGGGGTGGACTCCGTCACCACGAACCGGCCGGACGTCCTGCGCGGGGTGCTCGACGGGGGGCGCCGGGGCTGAGCGGAGGCGGGCGGGCCCCGGCCCGCTCCCCTCGCGGCCCGCCGGGCGGGAGCGCCCGGGGCGGACCCGGGCCTCCAGGCCCCCGCGTGTGCGGCCGGGGCGAGCGGCCCATGGCTCCCGTCCTCGTGGGCGCCGCGGGGCGGCCCGTGCGCCCGGGCCTCCCGCGGGCGCGCCGCCGCCGGCGGCTCACAGCCCCACCATGGTGTTCCACCGCCGCGCCAGCTCCCTGCGCTCGCGCGGGGTGATGTCCCGGGCGATGGCCAGCCGGGCGCGCATGGCCGCGTCCGGGAAGATCAGCGGGTCCTCGGCGAGCGCGGCGGTCTCCTCGTCGCCGGAGGAGGCCAGCACCTCGCGCGCGGCGGGCACCGGGCAGACGTAGTTGACCCAGGCGGCCAGTGCGGCGGCGGTCTCCGGGTCGTAGTAGTGGTCGACCAGGCGCTCGGCGTTGGCCTTGTGGCGGGCCCGGTTGGGGATCAGCAGGCTCTCGGACCACAGCTCGCCGCCCTCCTCGGGCACGACGAAGGCGATGTCCGGGTTGTCCGCCTGGAGTTGGATGACGTCGCCGGAGTACGCCTGACAGGCGAGGACGTCGCCCGAGGCGAGGTCCTTGATGTAGTCGTTGCCGGTGAAGCGCCGGATGTGACGGCGGTCCACCAGCTCCTCGACGTGCTCGCACATCCGGTGGAAGTCGTCGGCGCGCCAGCGGGTGATGTCCACGCCGTCGCCCTGCATCAGCATCCCGAACGCCTCGTCGAGACCGGACAGCAGCGTGACCCTGCCGCGCAGGTCGTCCGCCCAGAGGTCGGCGGTGGCGCGGATCTCCCGGCCGAGCCGGCGGCGGTCGTAGGCGATGCCCGTGATGCCGCTCTGCCAGGGGACGCTGCTGCGCCGGCCCTCGTCGAAGGCCGGGTCCAGCAGCTGCGGGTCGAGGTGGCGCGCCACGTTGGGCTGCCGGGCGCGGTCCATCTCCTGCACCCAGCCGAGCCGGACGAAGCGGGCGGCCATCCAGTCGCTGACCACGACGAGGTCCCGGCCGGTCTCCTGGCGGTTGATCAGCGACGGGCCGATCTTGCCGAAGAACTCGTCGTTGTCGTTGATCTCCTCGCGGTAGCGGACGGAGATCCCGGTGCGGCGGGTGAAGGCGTCGAGGGTGGGGCGCCGGGAGGTGTCCTCGTCGACGTCGACGTAGAGCGGCCAGTTGGCGAAGTCCACGCGGGGCTCGGCCTCGGAGAGGTCGGTGCGGGCGCGGTCCCCGGGAGCCACCCGGGCCGGCGGCACCCCGCAGGCGGACAGTGCGAGGCCGGTGCCTCCCGCGCCGAGGGCGCCGAGGAGGGACCGGCGGGACAGGAGGTGCTTCCGGGTCGCCGTCACGCCCGCAGGATGGCGCCCGGCGGGCGCGGCGGGCAATGGACGCTGCGTCGACCCCTGCCCGCGCACGGCGGTCGAGGTGTCGATCTCCCCCTGCCGACTTGGACAGGTGTCCAGTATTGTTGGACACCTGTCCATGAAAGGGAGTCCCGTGACCGTCATCGCGCAGGTGCTCGTCGGCCTGGTCGCCGCACTGCACGCCTGGATCCTGGTGCTGGAGATGTTCCTGTGGGAGCGCGGCCCCGGCCGCTCGCTCTCCGGGTTCGACCCGGCCATGGCCCGCGCCACGGCGCCGCTGGCCGCCAACCAGGGCCTGTACAACGGATTCCTGGCCGCCGGGCTGGTGTGGGGCCTCGTCGCGGCCGACCCCACCGGCCACCGGGTACAGGTGTTCTTCCTGACCTGCGTGGTGGTGGCCGGTGTCTACGGGGGCCTGACCGCCAACCGGCGCATCCTCGTCGCGCAGGCGCTGCCCGGCGCGGTCGCCCTCGCCGCGGTGCTGGCGGCCCGGTGAGCGACGCACGGGCCGAGCGCACCCGCACCCGGCTGCGGGCGGCACTGCTCGGGGAGTGCGCCGAGCAGCCGCTGGCGGAGGTCAGCGTCGCCGCGGTCGTGCGCCGCGCGGGGGTCGGCCGCGCCACGTTCTACCTCCACTACCCGGATCTGGAGGCCCTCGCCGTCGACGCCTGCGCACAGGTCGTGCGGGAGGCGGTCGACGCGCTGCACGCATGGCGCGGGACGCCCGACCCCGGGGCGCCGCCCGGGCCTCTCATGGAGTTCTTCCGCGAGCTGCACCTGCAGGCCCCGCTGCACCGGGCGCTGCTCCGGGAGGGCGGCGGAGGGCCCCTCGGCGAGCTGCTCCACCGGGAGCTGCGGGCCCGCAGCCGGCGCGAGCGGGAGCTGGCGGGCGCACCTGCCCCCGAGGTGGTGGCCTCGGCGGTGGCGGCGGCCTTCACCGGGCTGCTGGCGGACTGGCTCCACGGGGACCCGGACCGGGGTCCCGAGGAGATGGCCCGGCTCACCTGGCGCCTGCTGATCTCCCTGCACCGCACGCCCCTGCCCTGACGCGCCCGCCCCGACCGCGGGCGGAACGCGCCGGGAGGGCCGGTGACGCGAAGGGGCGGGCCCGGGGTGCGCCGACCCCGGACCCGCCCCTTCGCGGCGGTCGCGCCTCAGGCGTCGAGCGAGGTCATCACGTGCTTGATGCGGGTGTAGTCCTCGAAGCCGTAGCCCGAGAGGTCCTTGCCGTAGCCGGACTTCTTGAAGCCTCCGTGCGGCATCTCCGCCACCAGCGGGATGTGGGTGTTGATCCACACGCACCCGAAGTCCAGCGCCTTGGACAGGCGCATCGCCCGCGCGTGGTCCTTGGTCCAGACCGAGGAGGCCAGCGCGTAGTCCACGTCGTTCGCCCAGGTGACGGCCTGCGCCTCGTCGGTGAAGGACTGCACGGTGATCACGGGGCCGAAGACCTCGTTCTGGATGATCTCGTCGTCCTGCTTGAGGCCGGAGACCACCGTCGGGGCGTAGAAGTAGCCCTTGTCGCCGACCCGCCGGCCGCCGGCCTCCACCTTGGCGTGCGCCGGGAGGCGGTCGATGAAGCCGGACACCTGGGCGAGCTGGTTGGCGTTGTTCAGCGGGCCGTACAGCACGTCCTCGTCGTCGGGGGCGCCGGTCTTCGTCTCGGACGCGGCCTTGGCGAGCGCCGAGACGAACTCGTCGTGGATCGACTCGTGGACCAGGACGCGGGTGGCGGCCGTGCAGTCCTGCCCGGCGTTGAAGAACCCGGCCACCGAGATGTCCTCGACGGCCTTGGCGATGTCGGTGTCCTCGAACACCACGACCGGCGCCTTGCCGCCGAGCTCCAGGTGCACGCGCTTGACGTCCTTGGCGGCCGAGGCGGCGACCTGCATGCCCGCGCGGACCGAGCCGGTGATGGAGGCCATCGCGGGCGTCGGGTGCTCGACCATCATGCGGCCGGTGTCGCGGTCGCCGCACACCACGTTGAAGACGCCCTTGGGGGCGATGGCCCCGATGATCTCGGCCATGAGGACCGTCGAGGCCGGGGTGGTGTCGGAGGGCTTGAGCACCACGGTGTTGCCGGCGGCCATGGCCGGGGCGAACTTCCACACCGCCATCATCATCGGGTAGTTCCACGGGGCGACCTGCGCGCACACGCCCACCGGCTCGCGGCGGACGATGGAGGTCAGCCCCTCCATGTACTCGCCCGCGGAGCGGCCTTCCAGCAGCCGTGCGGCGCCCGCGAAGAAGCGGATCTGGTCCACCATCGGCGGGATCTCCTCGGTGCGGGTGAGCCCGAGCGGCTTGCCGGTGTTCTCCGACTCGGCCTCGATCAGCTCCTCGGCCCGCTCCTCGAAGGCGTCCGCGATCTTCAGGAGCACCTTCTGGCGCTCCGCGGGCGTGGTGTCGCGCCAGGCGGGGAAGGCGGCTGCCGCAGCGTCCATGGCCGCGTCGACGTCGGCCTGGCCGGACAGCGGGGAGGTCGCGTAGGCCTCTCCGGTGACCGGGTTGACGACGTCGATGGTGCGGCCGTCGGCGGCGTCCTTGAACTCCCCGTTGATGTAGTTGCGCAGACGACGCAGCTCGGTGGTCACTGTTGCCACCCCTCCTGTCAGATGTCCGATGGGTGAGACACCACCACCCTAATCGGAGGGTCGACGTTTTCAACAGGCCCGACCCCCCACAACTTCGGATTCGGTGAGATTGAAAGCCGTTCACAACGAATTTCATCGGTCGGGGCTTGCCAGACCAACGAGTCCCGGTGCAAAGTGAGTCCGTGGCCAGCCGTAGCGCAGATTCCAGGAACGGGACCGGCAGCGCGTCGTCGCCGACGATCGACTCCGTGTCCCTCGCGATCATCGAACAGCTCCAGGAGGACGGTCGCCGTCCGTACGCCGCGATAGGCAAGGCCGTCGGCCTGTCCGAGGCGGCCGTACGGCAGCGCGTCCAGAAGCTGCTCGAACAGGGCGTGATGCAGATCGTCGCCGTCACCGACCCGCTCACCGTGGGCCTGCGCCGGCAGGCGATGGTCGGCATCAAGGTCGAGGGGGACCTCGACCACGTCGCCGACGCGCTGACGGCGATGGCCGAGTGCGAGTACGTGGTCATGACCGCGGGCTCGTTCGATCTGATGGTCGAGATCGTCTGCGAGGACGACGACCACCTGCTCGAAGTGATCAACAAGCGGATCCGCGCGCTCCCCGGCGTGCGCTCCACCGAGAGCTTCGTCTACCTCAAGCTCAAGAAGCAGACCTACATGTGGGGAACCCGATAGCCGTGAGCCAGGACCGCAGCGACCTCTCCAAGTCCGCCTACGACCACCTGTGGATGCACTTCACCCGCATGTCGTCGTACGAGAACGCCCCCGTTCCCACCATCGTGCGCGGCGAGGGCACCTACATCTACGACGACAAGGGCAAGCGCTACCTCGACGGCCTCGCCGGCCTGTTCGTGGTCCAGGCCGGTCACGGCAGGCACGAGCTCGCCGAGACGGCCTCCCGGCAGGCGAAGGAGCTGGCCTTCTTCCCCGTCTGGTCCTACGCCCACCCCAAGGCCGTCGAACTCGCCGAGCGCCTGGCCCTCGCCGCCCCGGGCGACCTGAACAAGGTCTTCTTCACCACCGGCGGCGGAGAGGCGGTCGAGACCGCCTGGAAGCTCGCCAAGCAGTACTTCAAGCTCATCGGCAAGCCGACCAAGTACAAGGTCATCTCCCGTGCGGTGGCGTACCACGGCACCCCGCAGGGCGCCCTGTCGATCACCGGCCTGCCCGGGCTCAAGGCCCCCTTCGAGCCGCTGGTCCCCGGCGCCCACAAGGTGCCGAACACCAACATCTACCGCGCCCCGCTCCACGGCGAGGACCCGGAGGCCTTCGGCCGCTGGGCCGCCGACCAGATCGAGCAGCAGATCCTCTTCGAGGGCCCCGACACCGTGGCCGCGGTCTTCCTGGAGCCGGTGCAGAACGCGGGCGGCTGCTTCCCGCCCCCGCCCGGGTACTTCCAGCGGGTCCGCGAGATCTGCGACCAGTACGACGTGCTGCTCGTCTCCGACGAGGTCATCTGCGCCTTCGGCCGGCTCGGCACCACCTTCGCGTGCGACAAGTTCGGCTACGTACCCGACATGATCACCTGCGCCAAGGGCATGACCTCGGGCTACTCCCCCATCGGCGCCTGCATCGTCTCGGACCGCCTCGCCGAGCCCTTCTACAAGGGCGACAACACCTTCCTGCACGGCTACACCTTCGGCGGCCACCCCGTCTCCGCCGCGGTGGGCCTCGCCAACCTCGACCTGTTCGAGAAGGAGGGTCTGAACCAGCACGTCCTCGACAACGAGGGCGCGTTCCGCGCCACCCTGGAGAAGCTCCACGACCTGCCGATCGTCGGCGACGTCCGGGGCAACGGCTACTTCTACGGCATCGAGCTGGTCAAGGACAAGAACACCAAGGAGTCCTTCAACGAGGAGGAGACCGAGCGCGTCCTGTACGGCTTCCTGTCCAAGGCGCTCTTCGACGCCGGGCTCTACTGCCGCGCCGACGACCGCGGCGACCCGGTCGTCCAGCTCGCGCCGCCGCTGATCTCCGACCAGTCGACCTTCGACGAGATCGAGCAGATCCTGCGCGGCGTGCTCACGGAGGCATGGACCAAGCTGTGACCCCCCGGGCGGGCGCGCGGGCGGAGGCGCGGCCCCCGCCGCCTCGCCGGACACCTCCTGGGGCCGGAAGGCCCCTCCCCGGCCCGGCCCCACCCCACCGCGCTCCCCGGCACACGGCCCGGGTGCCCCCATCCGAGTGAGATGGGCGGCGCCCGGGCCGCGTGCTTCCCTGCACCCCGGCGACGAGTCCTTACCGTGCCCAGTGACCCTTCGGACCGGTCTTCGTTCCCCCGTACGGGGGGCCGGAAATCCGATCAGCAGCGAGGAGTACACGATGGTGGCCCCGCCGGACAACGATGTGATCTGGGCTCGCTCCCTGCACCACGCCCACCGCGGCTCCCCGGCCCTGGCCGGCGTGTCGCTCGGCGTCCGGGAGGGCGAGATCCTCGCCGTGTGCGGCCCCCGCGGCAGCGGGAAGACCACCCTCCTCCAGTGCCTCTCCGGACAGCTCGTCCCCCAGCAGGGCGAGGTGTGGTTCAACAGCTCCCCCGTGCACAGCCTGCCCCCGCTCCGGCGCGAGCGCCTGCGCCATGAGCGGTTCGGCTGGATCGACCCGGTGCCCGCCCTGGTGCCCGAACTCACGGCCTGGGAGAACGCCGCACTCCCCCTGCTGCTCCGGGGCGTCTCACGCAGGACCGCGAAGGCCGGGGCCCTGGAGTGGATGGAGCGCCTCGACATCGGGGACGCGGCCCGCAAGCGGCCCCATGCCCTGGTCCGGTCGGAACAGCAGCGCGTCGCCGTGGCCCGGGCCCTGGTCGGCGAGCCCGCGGTGCTCTTCGCCGACGAGCCGACCGCGGCGCTGCACAGCGCCGACGCCGCGCACGTGCTGCGCACGGTGACGGCCGCCGCCCGCTCGCACCGGATGACCATGGTGCTCGCCACCCACGACCCGGAGACCGCCGCCGTGGCCGACCGGGTCCTGACGATCCTCGACGGCCGGCGCACCGGCAGCACCGCCACCCCCGCAGCGGAGGGCCGCGCCGCGTGCTCGCTCTCCGTCTAGCCCGCGGCGGGCACGCGGCCGTCCAACTGCGCCGCCTGCTGGTGGCCGCCGCGTCGGCCGGGGTCGGCTTCCTGCTGCTGTGCGCACTGGCCTACGCCCTGTCCCACCCCGCCGAGTCGGGGGCCGCGGTGCTGCGGCTGCTGTGGTGCCTGGTGCCCCTGGCCGCCACCGTGTACTTCGCGGTGGCGACCGCCCGCAGCGACCCCGGCAGCCGGCCGCGGCCGGGGCTGTCCTCGGTGGGCCTCGGCCCCGCCCGGCTGGCCGCGGCCGCCGCGACGACCACGGCCGTCTCGGCGACGCTCGGCAGCTCGGTGGCCCTGCTCTTCTTCCTCCATCTGCGCGGGGACCTCACCGGACTGCCCTTCGACGGGGCCGCCGCGGAACTGCTCGCCGCGGGGGAATCGCTTCCGCTGGGCGCGGCCCTGCTGCTGCTCGCCCTCGTCCCGCTTGCCGCGTCCACGGCCGCCGCCCTGGCGCTGCGGCCCGGCCGCGCGCCCGAGGCGGTGGCGGGGAGCGAGGAGGACGGGGCCCCGGTGGACGCCCCGGGCGGGCTGCCCTGGGGAATCGCCCTGGTCGCCGCAGGACTGGCGGTGGAGACCTATGCGAGCGGGGGCGCCTCCGGCCGGGTACTGCCGCTGCCCGGCCGCGTCGAGGGGCATCCCTCCGGGGTGCTCGCCGGCTGGGCGCTCACGGCGCTGGGGCTGTGGCTCGCCGGGCCGGCGCTCGCCCACCTCTGCGGCCGGCTGCTTCAGGCGGTCCGCCCGGGCGCCACCCGGATGCTGGCCGGGCGGGTCCTCATGACGCAGTCCCGGCGCATCGGCAGGCCGCTGGGCGTGGTGAGCGCGGTGGCCTCCGGGGCGCTGGCCGCCGCGACGGTCTACGGCGACGTGCCCCGGCAGTGGGGGCCGCTCAGCGTCCTCGGCGCCGCCCTGGTCGTCGCGTGCACCGGTGCGGCCCTGCTCACCGCGCTGCTCGACGCCCGCCGCTCCCGGAGCACCCTGCGCGCGGCGCTGCTGCGGGCGGGGACCCCCGTGGCGGCGCTGCGGCGGGCGGCCGCGCTGCGGGCGGGCGCCCTGCTGCTGGTCTTCGGTGCGGTCACCTGGCTGATCGCCGTGCTGGCCGCGGCACCGCTGGCCCTCTGAGGGCCGCGGGCACGGGCGGCACGGAGCCGGGCGGCCGCCCCGGGCAGCGCCTCTAGACCCGGTCCAGGACCACCGTCTCCCCGGCACCGAACCGCAGCCCGACCCGCGCGCCCTCCGGCGGCACCTCGCCCAGGGCGCAGTCGGCCTCCAGTCCGGGGCCCGTATCGGGCCGCAGGCGGACGGCCACCCGGCCCGCGCGGAAGGTCCGCGCCTCGACGGTGGCCGCCAGTCCCTCGCCCTCGGGGCCGACGCGCACACCGGAGGGCCGCACGAGCAGGGTCCCCTCCCCCTGGGGCTCCCCGGCGGGGACCTCCACGGCGCCCCAGGGCGTGTCGGCCCGGGTGCCCGTGACGGTGCAGTCCACGAGGTTGTCGAAGCCGAGGAAGCGGGCCACGAACTGCGACGCGGGACGCCCCCAGACCTCCAGCGGGGTACCGCTCTGGGCGACCCGCCCGTCCCGCATCACCACGACCCGGTCGGCGAGGGCGAAGGCCTCGCCCTGGTCGTGGGTGACGGCCAGCACCGTCGTACCCAGGCGGCCGAAGAGTCCGCGCAGCTCGGTGACGAGCCGCTCGCGCAGGCCGCGGTCCAGCTGCCCGAGGGGCTCGTCCAGCATCAGCAGCTTCGGCTGCGGGGCGAGCGCCCTGGCCAGCGCCACCCGCTGCTGCTCGCCGCCGGAGAGGGTGGGCACCGCGCGGCGCTGCGCCCCGGGCAGCCCGACCAGCTCCAGCAACTCCCCCACCCGGCGGTCCCGCTCCTCCCGCCCCGCCCCGCGCATCCGCAGCCCGAAGGCCACGTTGCCCGCGACGTCCCGCTGTGGGAAGAGCTGGTGGTCCTGGAACATCAGCCCCACGCCGCGCCGGTGCGGGGGCACCCCCGCCTGGTCGGCCCCGGCCAGCAGCACCCGGCCGCGGTCGGCGCGCTGCAGCCCCGCCACCACGCGCAGCAGCGTCGACTTCCCGCTCCCGCTGGGGCCCAGCACGCACACCGTGCGGTGCTCCGGGACCTCCAGGTCCACCCCGTCCAGCGCCGTCCTCCCCTCGAAGCGGACGCCCACGCCCTCCAGCCGCAGCAGCGCCATCAGAACTCCCCGGAGGTCTTGTCGGGACGGAAGCGTTCGAGCAGCAGCAGCGCCGCCGCGCAGACCGCCATCAGCAGGGTGGCCAGGGCCATCGCCTGGCCGTAGTTGAGCTCCCCGGGCCGGCCCAGCAGCCGCGCGACGGCCACCGGCAGCGTCGGGTTGTCCGGGCGGGCGATGAACACCGTGGCCCCGAACTCGCCGAGCGAGACGGCGAAGGCGAATCCGGCCGCCACCAGCAGGGCACGGCGCACCAGCGGGAGGTCGACCTCCCGCCAGGCACGCAGCGGCGAGGCCCCCAGCACGGCGGCGGCCTCCCGGAGCCGTTCGTCGACGGCGCGGAGCACCGGCAGCATGATGCGCACCACGAAGGGGATGCCCACCAGCGCCTGCGCGAGCGGCACCAGGATCCAGGACGTGCGCAGGTCGAGCGGCGGCTCGTCGAGCGTGATCAGGAAGCCGAAGCCGACGGTGACCGCCGAGACCCCGAGCGGGAGCATCAGCAGCGCGTCGAAGCCGCGGACCAGCCGGCCCGCCCGGCGGGTGAGGGCGGCCGCCGCGAGACCGCCGACGGTGACCGAGACGGCCGTCGCCGCGAGCGCGTACCCCAGGGAGTTGCCCACGGCCTCGATCGGCGGGACGAGGAAGGACCCGCCCCGGGAGTCCACTTCGAACAGGGCCCGGTAGTAGTCGAGGCCGTAGCCGCGCGGGGTGTCCAGCGACCGCTCCACCAGGACGGCCGGCGGGGCGAGCAGCAGCGCGGCCACCGTGGCTCCGACGCCGCCCAGCAGCAGCCACTGCGCGGCGCCCCGCGGGCGGTGGGCGGTGTGCGCGGGGTCCACCAGGCGCAGCGCGGCCTCCCGGCGCCGGACGATCCGGGCGTGGACCGCGAGGACCGTGCCCACGGCGGCGAACTGCAGGAGGGTCAGGACGGCGGCGGTGGGCAGGTCGAGGAGGTCGGCGGTCTGCCGGTAGATCTCGACCTCCAGGGTGGTGAAGGTCGGCCCGCCGAGGATCTGGACCACGCCGAAGGAGGTGAAGGTGAACAGGAAGACCATCAGCGCGGCCGCCGCCAGGGAGGGCGCCAGGGCGGGCAGGGTGACGCTGCGCCAGGCGGCGAGGCGGCCCGCGCCGAGCATCCGCGCGGCCTCCTCCTGGCGCGGGTCCAGTTGCGCCCACAGGCCGCCGACCGTGCGGACGACCACCGCGTAGTTGAAGAAGACGTGCGCGAGCAGGATGGCCCAGACGGTCGTGTCCAGGCGCACCCCCCACAGGTCGTCCAGCAGGCCGCCGCGGCCCACCAGGGCGAGGAAGGCCGCGCCCACGACGACCGTCGGCAGGACGAAGGGCACCGTGACGACGGCCCGCAGCAGGCGCCTGCCGGGGAAGTCCAGCCGGGCGAGGACGTAGGCGCCGGGGAGGGCGAGGAGCAGGGTGAGGGCCGTGGAGGCGAGCGCCTGCCAGGTGGTGAACCACAGCACGCCCAGGATGTCCGGGCGGGTGGCGGTCCCGACGATGCGGCCCAGGTCCCAGCCGCCGCCGTGGTGCAGGCCGCGGGCGACGATGGCGGAGACCGGGTAGGCGAAGAAGACGGCGAAGAACGCGACCGGCACCGCCATCAGGGCGAACCGGACCGCCGTCCCGCGCGGCGCCGTCCCCCCGGGGGGCGCCGCGCGGGCGGAGTCGTCTACTTCAGGACGAGCGAGGACCACGCGCGGACCCACTGCTCCCGCTTGTCGGCGATGGTGGCGGGCGCGACGGTCGCGGGCTCCTCCACCACGACACCGTGCTCGGTGAAGAGCTCCGGCAGCTTCGCGTCCGCCACGACCGGGTGGACGAACATGTTCAGCGGCATGTCCTCCTGGAAGGCGGTGGAGACCAGGAAGTCGATCAGGGCCTTGCCGCCCTTCTCGTTCTTCGCGCCGTCGAGGAGGCCCGCGAACTCGATCTGGCGGAAGCAGGTCCCGGTCGCGACGCCGGTGGGCGCCTCCTCCGGCTGGGGCTCCGCGTACAGGACCTCGACGGGCGGGCTGGAGGCGTAGGAGACGACGAGCGGCCGCTCGGCCCCGGACTGCCTGCCGCCCGCCGAGCCGGAGAACTCCTCGTTGTACGCCTGCTCCCAGCCGTCGACCACCTTGACGCCGTTGGCCCGCAGCTTCTTCCAGTAGTCCTGCCAGCCGTCCTCGCCGAAGGCGCCGACGGTGCCGAGCAGGAAGCCCAGGCCGGGCGAGGAGGTGGCCGCGTTCTCCACGACCAGCATGTCCTTGTAGGCGGGCTCGGCGAGGTCGGCGAAGGTGCGGGGCGGCTCCAGCTTCCGCTCCGCGAAGAACTCCCTGTCGTAGTTCACGCAGATGTCGCCGGTGTCGACCGGGGTGACGCGCTTCTTCTCGCCGTCCAGCCGGAACTCGGCGGCGACCCGGTCGAGCCCCTTCGCCTCGTAGGGCGTGAAGAGGTCGTTGTCGAGCGCGCGGGAGAGGAGGGTGTTGTCGACGCCGAAGAAGACGTCGCCCTGGGGGGATCCCTTGGTCAGGATCTCCTTGTTGAGCGCGGTGCCCGCGTCGCCGCTCTTGAGGACCTTGACCGTGTAGCCGGTCTGCTCGGTGAACTCCTTCAGCACCTCTTCGGAGGCGGCGAAGGAATCGTGGGTGACCAGGGTGACGGTGGACCCGCCGCCGTCCTGGCCGCCGGAGCCGCCGGACTCCCCGCCGCAGGCCGCGAGGGCGGTGGCGCCGAGGGCGGTGGCGAGGGCCGTGCCGACGGCACGGCGAAGCTGGCTGTTCATGACGGTTGACTCCCTACGCCGGTATGACCCGGATCAGGTCCGAGGGTCTGCGGCCGTGCCGCACTCTCAGCGCTGTGGTGCGCTCCCCTGTCGGAAGGATGTGCTGTTCATTTGTGCGATCGCACGGGGCACAGTACCAGCCATGGCCCCGGAGCATTCCGGCCGTCCGGGCCGCGGCGGCAAAGGCCGCGGCCCGGGGCGGTCAGCGCTCCTGCGCCGCCAGCTGGCCGCAGGCCCCGTCGATCTCCTGGCCCCGGGTGTCCCGGACGGTGACCGGCACGCCGTGGGCGGCGATCGCCGCCACGAACGCCCGCTCGTCCTCGGGCCGCGAGGCCGTCCACTTGGAGCCGGGGGTCGGGTTGAGCGGGATCAGGTTCACATGGACGCGCCGTCCCTTGAGGAGGCGGCCGAGCAGGTCGCCGCGCCAGGCCTGGTCGTTGATGTCCCGGATGAGGGCGTACTCGATTGAGATGCGGCGGCCCGACTTCTCCGCGTACTCCCAGGCGGCGTCGAGCACCTCGCGGACCTTCCAGCGGGTGTTGACCGGGACGAGCGTGTCGCGCAGTTCGTCGTCGGGCGCGTGGAGGGAGACCGCGAGACGGCACTTGAAGCCCTCGTCGGCGAAGCGCAGCATGGCCGGGACCAGGCCGACGGTGGAGACCGTGATGCCGCGCTGCGACAGGCCGAGGCCGTCCGGCTCCGCGTCGGTCAGGCGCCGGATGGCGCCGACGACCCGCTTGTAGTTGGCGAGCGGCTCGCCCATGCCCATGAAGACGATGTTGGACAGCCGGGCCGGGCCGCCGGGGACCTCGCCGTCGCGCAGGGCGCGCATCCCGTCGACGATCTGGTGCACGATCTCCGCGGTCGACAGGTTGCGGTCCAGACCCGCCTGCCCGGTGGCGCAGAAGGGGCAGTTCATCCCGCAGCCCGCCTGCGAGGAGATGCACATGGTGACCCGGTCCGGGTAGCGCATCAGCACCGACTCCACCAGAGTGCCGTCGTGGAGCCGCCACAGGGTCTTGCGGGTGGTGTCGCTGTCGCAGGAGATGTGGCGCACGACCGACATCAGCTCGGGCAGCAGCTCACCGGCGAGCTTCTCGCGGGCGGCGGCGGGGATGTCCGTCCACTGCGCGGGGTCGTGGGCGTAGCGCGCGAAGTAGTGCTGGGACAGCTGCTTGGCGCGGAACGGCTTCTCGCCGACCGCGGCCACGGCCTCCTTGCGCTCGGCGGGCGTGAGGTCGGCGAGGTGCCGCGGCGGCTGCTTGGCTCCGCGGGGGGCGACGAAGGTCAGTTCTCCTGGCTTGGGCATGGTGCGTCCAGTGTCGCAGACGGAGTCGGCTGACCTTGGCGCCTCCGTCTGGGGAGCGGTGGTTGACGGTGGCCATCGGTGACCCATGGCGGCCCTCAGACGGCCCAGGGACGGCCCGGGCTCCATCCCCTACCGGCTCCCGAAGTCGGCTTCCACCTGCGCGCGACCAACCCACGAGCCCCCGGGAACGGCAGGGCGGGAGCACTCCCGGCCACTGTTCGGCGCCCACCCGGCGCAAGCCCGGGTGCGTGCAGCGGGCAGGCTCCTTCAAGGCCGGAGAAGGGCCCGCTGTCACCGGCCACGCGCACGACTTCCTACTGTGTGTCGACACTCATAGCGGTGGAGTCGGATCATGGCGCCCCTCCGATGGGGTATCCGGTCACCTGTGTGCCAAGCTGTAGATACCACCCTAGGGAAGTGAGGAGCTTGATGGCGGAGACTGCCCGGGAGATTGCCGACGGATTGCGGGAGCGCATTCGGTCCGGTGACCTTGCGCCCGGCGCCCGGCTTCCCGGCGAGCCTGCCCTCGTTAAGCAGCACGGGGTGGCCAAGGAGACAGCACGACGCGCACTCACGTTGCTGGTGTCCGAAGGGCTGGCCGTCCGGCGGAAAGGCAGCGGGACGTACGTCCGCGAGTTCCAGCCGATCCGACGGGTCGCGAATCGGCGCCTCGCTCAGGACGGATGGGGTACCGGACGCTCCATCTGGAGCACCGACGTCGGCGACCGGCCTATGAGCGTCACGGGGCTGCGGGTCTACGAGGCTCCGGCCCCCGATGACGTGGCGCGCATGCTCGGACTCGACGAGGGGACCGCGGTCATCGTCCGAGACCGCGTCTTCTCGGTCGAAGGCGAGCCTGTCCAGGCAGCGGTCTCGTACCTGCCGGCGGCCCTTGTCAGGGAGTCGGCGATCGCCCACGAGGACACCGGCCCCGGCGGCACGTACGCACGACTGGCCGAACTCGGCGCCAAGCCTGTTCGGTTCGTCGAGGAACTGCGCTCGCGCATGCCGAGCCAGGAGGAAACGGAGCGCCTCCGCCTGACCGAGGGGACTCCGGTGGTGGAGATCTACCGGACGGCCCTGACGGAGGACGGCACGCCGGTGGAGGTGAACCGGATGCTCCTCAACGCAGGCGTGTACGTCATGGAGTACCACATCACCGGCTGACCCACGTTCGCCACCGAGAAGGGCCCGCTCACGCGGGCCCTTTTTCGCGCCCTGTTGACCTCCCTAGGGAAGCATGCTTTAAATATCCCTAGGGATGTTCGCCGTTCCCGGGCCCCGGAAGGGGTCCATCCGGCGTGCGCTCATCTCCAGGGGCCCGGGACAGAGCGGGCCGAGGGTCCCGGATCCCTGGTCAACCGGAGGGCGAGACCGAAAGGTCACCGTCTCGCAGCCTGCAACGGGAGCACGCTCCCGAAGGCGAGACATGTACGAACGATCGCCGCAGCGTGATGGCTGCGGCCGGTTGCCTCCCCCGCCCGTCCAGGTTCCTTCGTGGGCTGTACGGGCGGGTTGGAGGGGAGCCGGATGGTCCGGAGCGGTTCGAGTGAGGGAGTTGTCTATGTGGGCGAGTGTGATCGCGGTGGTGGGGACCCTGCTCGGGTCGGTCACCGCTTATGTGCTTCAGCAGCGAGGGAGTGAGCGGGTCGCGTTGCGGCGTGAACGGCTTGCGGCCGTGACCGCGTTGACGGCCGCGCTGGCCGATCACCGGCGTGCGATGTGGGTGCGGGAGGACCTGCGCCTGGCGGGTGCGGATGCTGCGGCCTATGACGCGGCACGGGCGGAGAGCCACGCGACCCGGAGCGCGGTCACCGCACCGATGACCACGCTGGCCGTTCTCGCGCCTGACCTGGTCGACTCCGCAAGGGCGGCGGCCTCCACCGTCTACGCCCTGCGCGGCGCGAGGGACGTCGGCGCTCTGGCCGCTGCGCGGACGGCCGCGATCGATGCGTGCGACCGCTTCGTCGCCCATGCGGCCAAGCACGTCTGACCTGCACCAATACCCCAGACCCGCGCACCCCCGGAGTAGCCGCTCCGGGGGTGCTGTGCGGGTCGTTCACCTGCTAGGGAGACCACGACCCATGAGGAACATCGTTGCACTTCAGGCGGACGAGCGTGAGCCGTCGGCCGCCGAGCTGGATGCGATCGAGAGCGAGCTGCCGCTGATCCTGGCGGAGCTGGAGTTGCTGGACGCGCAGATCACGACCCTCGACCGCATCCCGACCATGCTGGATGCGCGGCGGTTGCGGCGGGCGCGGCGCCGGGTGCTGGCCGCTAGGCGGGCGCTGGCCGACCGCACCACTGGCACGGTCGGGGGTGCGGCATGAGCAGGTTGGAGGGGCCGCGGGAGTTCACGGCGCAGATGTCGGTGTGGGAGGGCCGCTGGCGGTTGTATGTCGTCGTGCTCGGTTCGGCGGAGCGGTGGCCGGAGTTCTCGTTCGGCCGGGGCCGGGTGGTGCCGAGTGTTCAGGAGCGTTCACGGGCGCTCGACCGGTTGGGTTACGTGCTCGCCGACGGGGCGCGGTGGGAGTGGTCGGAGGACAGCGAGATCCCGGATGACCCGGGCTCGCCGGTGCTGCTGATCGCCTCGGTGCGGGTGTGTTCACGGGCGGAGGCGGCCCTGTGAACGCGGCGCATGTCCGTTCAGCGGACCGGGCTTTGTCGGTGGGGACGTGGTTGATCGTGGGTGGGGCGATGCTGTTCTCCATCCTCACGGTCACCCCGTTGATGGCCGCGCACACGGCTGATGCGTGGGACTGGACCGCGCCGATCCTGCCGCTGGTGGTGGATGCGGCGGTGGTGATCGTGGTGAAGCTCGATGATGTGCTGGCCCGTCTCGGCGGGGAGGGCGGGCGCTGGCCGGTGGTGCTGCGGTGGATGACCGGCCTGATGACCCTGGCCCTGAACACCGCGGACTCCGCACTGAAGAAGGACCTGGTCGGGGTGGCGGTGCATGCGGTTGCGCCGCTGCTGCTGATCGTCACCGCGGAGACCGGTCTGGCCTACCGGCGCGCGATCGCCGCCGCCGTCGCCCGCCTGGAAGCCGAGGAGCGCGCCGAGCGCCAGGCCCGGGAGCAGGCGGCGGCCGAGCGGCACCGGGCGGCCGAGGTCCGGGCTCGGGAGGAGCGGGAGCACGCGGCGATGCTGGCGCGTGAACAGCGTGAACACGAGGCCCGCCTCGCCCGGGAGCAGACCGAACGCGAGGAAGCCGCCCGACGTGAGGAGCGCGAGCAGCACGAGGCGCGGGAGCGGGCGGAGCGGGAGGCGCGTGAACGCCGTGAACGGGAGCGTGAACAGCAGCAGCGTGAGCGTGAACGCCGTGAACGGGAGGCTGAACAGCGCCGCGAAGTCGAGCGTCTGGCGGCCGAGGAGACGGCCCGTCGGCAGCGCGAGGAGGCCGCCGAGCGGGAGGCCCGTGAACGCGCCGCGCTTCTCGCCGCGGGGCCGGTGAACACGAAGCTGCCCGAGGACCGTGCCCGCATGGTGGTCGCCGCTGCGTTCGCCGAGGGCCTGCCCATCCGGACGGCCGTCGAGCTGTGTGGCTGGTCGATCGGCTGGGTCACCGCCCGCTACCAGGAACAGCGCGACACCCACACCACCCCGCTGGAAGGAGCCTCCGCATGATCGCCCTCCTGCGCACCCGCACCCTGCACGCCTTACGCACCCGCACCACCCAGGCCGAGACGGAAGCCGCTGCGGCCCGGGCCGAGGCAGAGCAGCACCGGCAGGAAGCCTGCCTTGCTACCGATGCCGCGATCCGCGCCGAGACCACCGCCGAGCAGCTGCGCACCACCCTCACCCACACCACCGCGGAGGCCGCGCGGCTGGAAGGCGAACTGACCGCCCTGCGCGCCCAGTCACGGCTCGACACCGAGGACCGCCAGGCGCTGCGAACACTGCTGCGGATCACCCGCAAGCACTCCACCAGCACCAACCGGGTGTGGGTGCTGCTCCACCGCGGACGCCTGCACAGCGTCCACCCCACCGCAGACGCGGCCGAAGCCGCCGCGGAGGCCGAGGGCGCGCCCCGCTCCGGCTGGACCAGCCACACCCCCGGCGCCGCACTCCCCCCGGCCGCGGATGTCGCCTGGCGGGTGCAGCCCCTCCCCCTCGGCAGCGCGACCCCATGAGCGCCGGGACCCTGCCGGTGTTCCGGTGGCGGCTCGCCCCCGACGGTCTTGCGACCCGCCGCCAACTCCGCGCCCTCGGACTCCGCCCCGGAGGCCAAGACGTCGCGGCGCAGCTGGAGCGCCCCCGCAAGCGGCGGGGGCCGCTGATCGCCTACCTCTACCGCATCGACCACGCCAAGCCCGTACGCCCGATGACCCCCGCCCGCTGGGCCGCCCTGGAACGCGCGAACCGCGCCCGGCGCCTGTGCCCCGGCTGCGGGGCGGATGCGGGCTACGTCATCCCCTCGTCTCTGGGCACCTGCGTGCCCTGCGCCTACCCCGAAGGAGACAGCTCCGATGGAGTCGCTGCCTGACCTCCCCCGTGTGGTGCAGCTCCCCGACGGCACCCACACCTACCTCCACCCCCACCACACCGCGCAGGGCGCCCACCTGCCGACAGTCCCGCAGCCTCACGGCGGTCCGCAGGTCGTCCACCAGCACGTGCACCAGACGCCGCCGGACCGCACCGTTCAGCGCCTCGCCCTCGGTACCGGCATCGGCGCCGGAACCGTCGCGGCCGGCGTCTACTTCGGCCCCCTGCTCGTGGGGGTGCTGACCGCGATGGCCGCGAACCTCGCCCTCCTCGCGCTGATCGCCTGCGTCTGCGCGTGGGGTGTCGTCACCGTCGTCCGCTCGGTCGGCGGGCCGGACGGCAAGGCCGCGGCGAAGAACATCCGCCGCGTTCGCGGTCGCCGTGGCTGACCGGGCCGCGGGATTCGCGGCAGGCCAGCGGGTGCGGATCGTCGCGTGCGAGGACGACCCGCGCGCCGTCGGCCGCACCGGCCGGATCGTGGACGAGGTGCCGCCCGGCCTGCTGACCGGCGGGCGGTGGACCGTGCACGGGGTCGGTCTGCTGATCGGCCCCGTGCTGTGCCACACCCGTGAACTGCGGCCCGCCTGACGGCCGCCCGTCCCCACCCGTCCCTGCGGGGGCCGGGTGGGGGTGGGGTGCCGGACAGTCCGGCCCAGGACGGAGACAACGCCTGTGAGCAGCGAGCAGCAGGAACCGCGCCTGACGGCGGCCGAGAAGGCGAAGGCCGCCTGGTACATCGCGCGGATGGCCAAGCGCGGCCTCGCCGACGACCGCCAGTGCGGCGGACGCGTGTACCAGGGCGACCTGGAACGCAAGCTCGACCGCGTCATCGACCAGGCCCGCCGCCGCGAAGAACGCGACGCGAGCAACAACGGCAAGCGCAAGTAGCTATGCCCCGGGACGGCCCCAGTGCCGGCAAGCCTCCGGGCCGTCCCGGGCCCCCTGACCACCCAACTGAGCAGCAGGAGAGACCCAGCATGACGCAGAACGTCGTCCCCCTGTTCAAAACCCCCGACGACCAGCCCGACACCGAACCGGTGGCCCCGGCGCTGGCCGTGGTCGAAAAGGCCCCGGCTCGTCCGCTGCCGCTGTGGCTCCGCACCGGACGCACCGTGCGCGGCGCGGTGACGCATGAGCGGACCCGGGCCGCGGGCCGGGGTGTGGTCCGGCACGGCTCCTACGTCCTCGGCGGCACCCGGATCGTGGCGCGCCGTGCGTGGGACGGGCGCACCGCCGCCCGGTATGAGCGGATGATCCGGGCGGCGGAGGCGGCCGGGAACTACGAAGCGGCGGCCGAGTGGGAGCAGCGTGGGGCCGCGTTCCGGGCCGCGCGGCACAAGCGGCGCATGGACCTGATCAGCTCTCCGGAGCGGATCGCGAAGAACGCCGCCTACGGGGCAGGCGGCACCATCGGCGGCCTCCTGGTCGTCGGTGTCGCGCTCGCCATAGCGACCAAGGACCCCGCCGACGTCGTCACCCCGCTCATGGCCCTGGTCGACCTGGTGCACTTCCTCGTCACCCTGGTCACGGTGCTGTGGGGACCAATGGTCGCCGTCGGCCCCTGGGCCGCGCTCGCCGGAGTGTGGGCCGTCGGCCGGCACCGCCAGGCCGCACCCAACTGGGCCCTCCCCGCGCAGGCACGTTCGACGGAGGGGGAGCCGATCACCCCGTCCATCGTGGTCAAAGCCCTGCGCGACCTCGGCGTCCCCGCCCTGGCGCGAGCCATCAAGGACATGGGCGACGCCGGAGCGTCCATGCTCGGGCCGATCACGATCGCCGGATGCGGCATCGAAGTCGACGTCACCCTGCCCTCGGGTGTCTCCACCAACGAGGTGCAGGGCAAGCGCCGCAAGCTTGCCGAGAACCTGTCCCGGCACGAGCACGAGGTGTTCATCACCATCCCGACGGCGGCGCGGACGGTGCGGCTGTGGGTCGCGGACTCCGGCGCTTTGGACGAGCCGATCGGCCCGTCCCCGCTCGTCACGGACGACACCATGACCGCCGACTACAAGACCGGTCGGGCGCCGTGGGGGCAGGACCTGCGCGGCGACGCCGCCGCCCTGTCCCTGTATCAGCGGCATCTGCTGGTCACGGGGTTGTCGAACCAGGGCAAGACCGTCGCGCTCCGCTCGCTAGCCCTGTGGCTGGCACTCGACAAGTCGGTCCAGTTCCTCATGGGCGACCTGAAGGGCGTCGGGGACTGGGCCATGTTCGACGGCCTCGCCCACATCCTCATCCAGGGACCCACGGATGACCACGTGGTGCAGGTGGTCGAGATGGTCGAGGGCGCGGTGGAGGAGATGAACCGCCGCATCCAGGCCCCGCCCGGCACCACCTTCCCCCCGCTGATCGTGCTGGTCGATGAGGCGCAGGTGGCGTTCATGTGCCCGGTCAAGGACGAGGAGGGCCGCCCCTACGGCGGGGCGAAGGCCACCTCCCGGTACTTCATGGCCGTCCGCAAGATCCACAACCAGGGCCGTGCCGTGAACGTCCTGATGTGGCAGGGCACCCAGGACCCCACCAACGAAAACCTTCCCAAGCTGGTCCGCGAAGGCGCCCACACCCGCGCGAGCCTCGCCCTCGGCACCGAGTCGCAGGCGCGGATGGCGCTCGGGGACAAGGCCGTCGACGGCGGCGCCGCCCCCAACCTCCTCCGTCCCGGACTGGACCGCGGAACCCTCGTCGTCGCCTCCGACGGCATCCCCATCCCCGCCGGACAGTCCTCGATCACCGTCCGCACGCACTACGTCGATGACGACGCCGCAACCTCGATCACGGACCGGGCCAAGGCACTGCGCGACGGAGTCACCACCCTCACCGTCATCGACCACGGTCAGACCCGTGACCCCCTGGCGGACATCGCCACCGTCCTCGGCGACACCCCGCGGGTCCTGACCGCCGACGTCCTCAAGCGCCTCACCGCGCTGGACGCCGATGCTTACGGCGGTTGGACGAACGGGGACCTGAAGCGCGTCCTGGAGGACGCCGGAGCGGAGCCGTACAAGTCCGACGGCCGCATGGTCGTCGGCCGCGAACGCGTCCACCGCGCCCTCACCAACCGCACCGAGGACGGTTCCGCTTCCGCCGAAGGATGACAGGGAGCGCACCCCGGAAACGGCAGGGAGGCAGGGAGAACTCCCTGAACCCCTCCCCAACCTGCCTCCCTGACCCTGACCTGCTCAAATGATCCCGCAGGGAGGCAGGGAGGCACCGCAGACCATACCCCCGAAACCCCCTCCATGTGCCACGTGCGAGGGGATGCCTCATCCTCCCTGACCGCCACCCGGCAGGGATTCCACATAGGCCGAGAGCGGCCCCCGATCCGCCAAGACACGGGGCCGCTCTCGTCTACCAGCATCCATGAGACTGGAGACATCCAGCATGACTCAACCGGCCGCGAACGACTACCTCCGAACGGCTCTCGCCCTCGCAGAATCGAAGCTGCCCGTACTGCCGCTGCGGGTCGGGAAGGTGCCGTTCGGCAACTGCCCCGACTGCAAGGACAACGCCTGTGGTGGGCGGCCGAACATGAAGACCGCTGGCCCGTGCGCCTGCCCCGGGCCGTGCCACGGCTGGGCCGCCGCCACCACCGACCCGGCCGTCGTCGGCTCCGGCCCCTGGCGCCGCGCATGGTGGCGAGCGAGCACGGTCGCCTACCACCCCGGCGGGGCCGGGCTCACGGTGGTGGACCTGGACGACGCGGACGCGGTCGCCTGGGCCCGCGAGCACCTGCCCACTACCCGAACCGTCGCCACGACACGGGGTGAGCACTGGATCTACCTCGGGCGGATGCAGTCCGCCAACGGCGTGCGGCCCGGTGTGGACATCAAGTCGGCCATGTCCTACGCCCGCTGGCTCGGCTTCGGGACGGGCACCATGGCCGGCCTGCCGGACACGGTGCGCGCCCTGGTCGCGAAGGCGCCCGCCGCGGCCCGGCCTGCCCCGGCCGTCGGCATCACGCCGGGCCCCACCGGCGCCGCAGAGTGCCGGCACCGGACACCGGTCTACCTGGAGCGCGGTATCGCGATGGCGGAGCAGAGGATCACCGACGCTCGGACCGCGATTCACGCGACGGTGTACCGCACTTTCCTCGCCGTGCTGTCCACCCACGGCCGGTGCGGGTGCCTCACCGACGCGCACGTCTCCCGGCTGTTCACGGCCGCGCAGGCGAAGGGCGAGAGTCCGCGGCACTGCACGGACGCGTGGTCCAACGCCCGCACGGCCTTGGGGATGTGAGCCGTGTCCGAGGACGAGAAGACCCCGGCGCGTGAGGTCATCACCGACTACGCGCAGGCCCATTTCCGGTACTTCCGCACGGTGGAGGGCACCGTCTACGCCCAGCGGAAGGGCCATCCGGTGGCGCGGCCGATCCGGTCGCAGGGCACCACGGGCAGTCACCGGCAGGAACTCATGGTCGACCTGTTCAACGACGGCATCGGCGTATTCAACGGAACATCCATGAAGGAGGCACTCGACTTGATCGAGGCACTCGCCCTGTCCCAGGACGTGCAGCCCACCCACATCCGCGTCGCCCCCGGCTTCGACGGGGCGACCTGGCTCGACCTCGGCCGCGACGACGGCAAGTCCGTCCGCATCCACCCCACCGGCTGGGAGGTCGCGGTCCCCGACCCCCGGGAGGTGTGCTGGCGGCGCACCCAGCTCACCGGCGAACTACCCCTGCCGGTCAAGGACACCGACGGCAAGGGCATCGACCGCCTGTTGCGGCTGACGAACTTCGCCACCGCCGAGACCGAGAGCCTGGCCCTCGCGTGGCTCATCGGCTGCCTGGAACCCTCCGTCCCCGTCCCCGCACCGTTCCTCACCGGCCCCCAGGGCGCGGGGAAGTCCACGGCGGGGCGGATGCTGGTGCGGATCATCGAGGGCATGAGCGGCGACCTGCGCCGTGCCCCGAAGGACGAGGAGAACCTGATCACCGCCGTGGCGGCCGGGTGGGTCACGGCCCTGGACAACCTCTCCCACCTGGCCCCGGACCTGTCCGACCTGATGTGCTGCATCGTCACCGGCGCCGAGAGCATCAAGCGGGCCCTGTTCAGCGACGGCGACGTCGTGCGCTCCCGCTACCGCCGCCCCCTGCTCCTGACCGGGATCGACGTCGGTGTCATCCGTCCCGACCTGGCCGAACGGCTGCTGACCCTCCGCCTGGAACGCCCCAAGATCCGGCGGACCGAGGCGGAGCTGTGGGCCGAGTTCGCCGACGCCCTCCCGGTCATCCTCGGCTCGCTGCTCGACCTCACGGTCACGGTGCGGGCCGCGCGGGCGGACATCCCGACCGATCTGCGGATGGCCGACTTCGCCCACCTGTGCGCGCAGCTCGACACCGCGACCGGGTTCCGCACCCTGCACGCCTACCGGGCGAGCCTGGACGACCTCAACGACGACGTCATCGAGGGCGACCTCCTCGCCCAGACCGTGCTCAAGCACGCCGCCACCCTCGACCCGGGGGCGGAGGAGCGGATGACGTCCTCCGAGTGGCTGCACCGGCTCACCGGCCTCTACAGCGGCGACGACTGCCGCCCCCTCCCTAAGGGCTGGCCCACCACCGGCAAGGTCCTCTCCGACCGGCTCAAGCGGCTCCAGCCCACCCTCGCCGCCCGCGGTCTCCTCGTGGATTGGGGCCGCACCAAAGCGGGCCGCTACATCGAACTCACCCGCCGCCCCACCCGCACCGACCACGAGCAGCCCCCGCTCCACTGACCCGCCGCGGTGCGGACAAGCAAGAAGAGCACCCCGGGGCACACGGGGCCGGGGTGCTCCTCTTGCAGTTCGGCGGAACGCCGCCCAAGAGTCGCGCCGCGAAGCGGCCCCTCATCACGCTCTGAGCCGCACCACACCACAACAACCACCCCCCTCTCTTTTCCTAAGAAGGGGAAAGCTGCGTCACCCACGTCACCACACACCCCGGAACGGCCCCTGACCTGCCGCGAAAGCGGTGACGCAGGACAGCTTCTGCTGCGTCATCCCGCGTCACCCGCGTCACCCCCCGACACACGCCTGCGTCACCGATGACGCACCCCCACACCCCCGCGTCACCACAAAACCCCAGCTCAGAGCCCCTACACGACGCACGTGACGCGGTGACGCAGAAATCCCAACCTCGGACACATACGGGCACTCGCAGCTACGCAACTCCATCGCCGCGACGCTCCTCCGGAGGGCAACCATTGACCCCTGACCCGCGCACCGCGCTCCGGGCCGGACTCCCGGACCGCTACCTCACCCCTGAGGACATCGCCGCGATGTTCTCCGTGCCGATCGAAACCGTCTACCACTGGCGCAAGCAGCGCACCGGCCCGCCCGGCTTCCGAGTCGGCCGCCACGTCCGCTATGACCCCGCCGCCGTACGCGCGTGGGTAGCCCGGCAAGGCGAGCGCGACGTCGCCTGACCGCCTCAGGGGCCCGGACACCGACGGAGGTGTCCGGGCCCCTTCTCGATCTACGAAAGGACTCATCAAGCGCATGGCCGGCCACATTCAAGATCGCTGGTTCAAGACGGAGACCGGGCCTGATGGCACGCCCCTCCGCGTCAGGACCGACCGCCATGGCCTCGGGCTCCGCTACCGCGCCCGCTACATCGGTCCCGACGGCACCGAGAAGTCCAAGAGCTTCCCCGACAAGCAGAAGCGCCTCGCGGAGCGGTGGCTCGCTGAGACGGCCGCCGACATGGCGCGGGGGCAGTACGTCGACCCCAAGGCGGCACGGATCACCTTCAAGAGCTATGCGGACAAGTGGCTCAAGGGGCAGACGACCGAACTCTCCAGTCAGATCGAGATCGAGCGCCGCCTACGACTCCACGCCTTTCCCCGGATCGGCTCACGTCCGCTCGACTCGTTCCGCCCTCAGCACATCAGGGAGCTCCTGAGCGCGCTGGAAGCCAGCACCATCGGCAGCTCGTACGCCCGGAACATCTACAGCGACGTGCGAGCCGTCCTGGCCGCGGCCGTCGATGACGGGCTACTCCCCCACAACCCGTGCCGCGCGAAGTCCGTCCGCCCGCCCACCAGCGAGCCGCGCCGTGTAGTCCCCTGGCAGCCCGAGCAGGTGCGCGCCGTCCGGGCCGCGCTGCCGGAGCGGTACCGCGCCATGGCCGATGTCGGCGCGGGGTGCGGCCTTCGGCAGGGGGAGATCATCGGTTTGGCCGTGGACGCACTCGACTTCGAAGGGGGCTCGCTCCGCGTGGTGCGGCAGATCAAGCTGATCCGGGGCAAGGCGGTGTTCGCACCGCCCAAGTGCGACAAGGAACGGGACGTACCGCTGCCCGTGTCCGTGGCGAACGCGCTGCGGGCGCACATGGACGCCGTGAAGCCGGTCGAGGTGGCCCTGCCGTGGAGGAAGCCGGACGGGCCTTCCGTGACGGCCCGGCTGCTCTTCACGAACTCCTCCGGCTGGATCGTCTGGCGGAGCAACTTCAACCTGCAGGAGTGGAAGCCCGCACTCTCGGCGGCCGGCATCATCCCGCAGCCGGAAGAGGGCGAGCGGTACGCCTCCGCGCGCGAGCACGGGATGCACGCCTTGCGGCACTTCTACGCCTCGGTGCTCTTGGACGCGGGGGAGAGCATCAAGGCCGTCTCGCAGTACCTGGGGCACGCAGATCCCGCCCTGACGCTACGGGTGTACGCGCACCTCATGGCAGCGAGCCAGGAGCGCACGCGGAAGGCCGTCGACCGGCTGCTGCTGCCCGCTCCTCGCGACTCTGACGGCCCCAGCACGGCCCCGTGAACCGGATCGGGCCCCTGTTCTGCATGGAACGTGCAGGTCAGGGGCCCGGAAGGCGGCAAGCCCGGTCAGTTCTCCTGGCTTGGGCATGGTGCGTCCAGTGTCGCAGAGATACGGGCGGGGCCCGCCACCGCGGGGGAGGCGGGCCCGGCCGGGCGGCGGTGCGGGTCAGCCGGAGCCGACGAAGAGGACGAGGAGCAGCCAGACCACCGGGGCGGTGGGCAGCAGCGAGTCCAGGCGGTCCATGATGCCGCCGTGGCCGGGGAGGAGCGTGCCCATGTCCTTGATGCCGAGGTCGCGCTTGATCATGGACTCCCCGAGGTCGCCCAGGGTGGCGCTGACCGCCACCGCGAGGCCCAGCAGCAGCCCCTGCCACCAGCTGCCGCCGTCCACCAGGAACTGCATGCACAGGGCTCCGGCGACCATCGCGAAGGACACCGCGCCGAGCAGGCCCTCGCGCGTCTTGCCGGGACTGATGCGGGGGGCCAGCTTGTGGCGGCCGAACCGCCAGCCCACCGCGTAGGCCCCGGTGTCGCTGACGATGGTGAGCACCAGGAAGGTGAGCACCCGCTGGGGGCCGTCGTCGGCGGCGAGCATCAGGGCGACGAAGGTGGCGAGGAAGGGGACGTAGAACGCGGCGAACACACCGGCGGTCACGTCCTTGAGGTAGCCCTCGGGCGTGTCCGCCATCCGCCAGACGAGCACCGCGAGCGCGGTGAGCGCCATGGCCACCCAGGCGCCCTCGGCCCCCCTCAGGTAGCCCGCCACGACCATGGCGGCGCCGCCCACCGCCAGCGGGACCAGCGGGGCCTTGATCTGCTTGCGCTCCTGGAGCCGGGTGGTGAGTTCCCACAGCCCCACCACGACCGCGACCGCGATCACCCCGACGAACAGGGCCTTCACCACGAACAGCGAGGCGACGATCACCGCGCCGAGGCCGACGCCGACCCCTATCGCCGCCCGCAGGTCGCGGCCGGCCTTCTTCTTCTGCGGCGGCTGCGACGCGGCCCGGGGAGACGCCGGAGGCGGGGTGGGCATGGGCTCCTGCGGATCGTCGTCGCGGAACAGGGGGCCGCCGAGCCGGGCGGTCGCCCCGTCAGCGGCCCCGGAGCCGCCGGGGCCGGGATGGTGGTCTGCTGACCGGGCGTCTCCGCCCGGGTCGGGAAAGTCCGGCACGATGGGCATGGGCCGAGTCTGCTGTGCGTCGCGCCCATCGTGTGCGGGACCCGCCGGGAGGGGCCCCTGGTCGGGCGGCGGCCAGGCGCCGGCGTATCCCGCGCCGGCGGAGGCCCCCCAGGAGGAGTCGTTCATCAGACCTCGAGCAGCTCGGCTTCCTTGTGCTTGAGCAGCTCGTCCACCTGCGCGACGTACTTCGCGGTGGTGTCGTCGAGCTCCTTCTCGGCGCGGCGGCCCTCGTCCTCGCCGACCTCGCCGTCCTTGACCAGCTTGTCGATCGCCTCCTTGGCCTTGCGGCGCACGGCGCGGATCGAGATCTTGGCGTCCTCGCTCTTGGTCTTGGCGACCTTGATGTACTCCTTGCGGCGGTCCTGCGTGAGCTCGGGGAAGACCACGCGGATGATGTTGCCGTCGTTGCTCGGGTTCACACCGAGGTCGGAGTCGCGGATGGCCTGCTCGATGTTGCGCAGCGCGGACTTGTCGAACGGCGTGACGACCGCCATCCGCGGCTCCGGCACCGAGAACGAGGCCAGCTGGTTGATCGGGGTGAGGGCACCGTAGTAGTCCGCCACGATCTTGTTGAACATCGCCGGGTGCGCACGTCCGGTGCGGATCGCGGCGAAGTCCTCCTTGGCGACCAGGACGGCCTTCTCCATCTTCTCCTCGGCCTCGAGGAGGGTCTCTTCGATCACCACTTGCTCCTGCGTGTCTTGAGTTGGGCCCGGTTGTCGGGCTGGCCGGCGGAACGGTGCGTCGCGTGTTCCCTGCACGGTGTCCGACCGGGCAGGTCTTTGTCCATCCCCCGGGGTCCGCGCGGGTCCCCGGCTGTCCCCCGGTCGTCCGGGGTCCTCCCCCGGTCCGGGGACCCGGTGCCCTCGCGGGCGCCCGGGACCCCGGTGCGGGTGCTTCAGGCCCGGGTGTCCCGGTCGCTCACGAGCGTGCCGATCTTCTCACCCTTCACGGCCCGCGCGATATTGCCCTCGGCGAGGAGCTCGAAGACGAGGATCGGCAGGGCGTTGTCACGGCAGAGCGTGACGGCCGTGGCGTCGGCGACCTTGAGGTTGCGGGCGATCACCTCGCCGTACGCGAGCGCGTCGAACTTGACCGCGTCCGGGTTGGCCTTGGGGTCGGAGTCGTAGACGCCGTCCACACCGTTCTTGCCCATGAGCAGGGCCTCGGCGTCGATCTCCAGGGCGCGCTGGGCCGCGGTGGTGTCGGTGGAGAAGTAGGGCATGCCCATGCCCGCACCGAAGATGACGACCCGGCCCTTCTCCAGGTGGCGCACCGCACGCAGCGGGATGTAGGGCTCGGCCACCTGCCCCATGGTGATGGCGGTCTGGACCCGCGAGTCGATGCCCTCCTTCTCCAGGAAGTCCTGGAGGGCGAGGCAGTTCATCACGGTGCCGAGCATGCCCATGTAGTCGGAGCGAGCCCGGTCCATGCCGCGCTGCTGGAGCTCGGCGCCGCGGAAGAAGTTGCCGCCGCCGATCACGACCGCGATCTCGGCGCCGTCGCGGACGACCGCGGCGATCTCGCGGGCGATGGCGTGCACGACGTCGGGATCGACGCCGAGCCCGGTGCCCCCGGAGAACGCCTCGCCGGACAGCTTCAGCATGAAGCGGCCGGCCTTCTTGCCGTGGTTGTCGTCGCCTTTACCGGCGCCCTGATTCATGGGGATCTCCTTGTGCACATACGAAGAAGGCCATTGCCCTGGGGTCCTTGCGGTTTCCCGTACGGCAATGGCCTCCTCGTCAGATCTGCGGTCGCCCGGCGCGGACGCGGACGACTGCCTCAGACCCTACCGGGGTCCGGTGTCCGTCGCGTACGGACTCAGATGCCGACCTTGATGCGCGAGAAGCGCTTCAGGCTGACGCCGACCTCGTCCAGGATCTGCTGGACGGTCTTCTTGTTGTCCAGCGCGTAGGGCTGGCCCAGGAGGGTGGCCTCCTTGAAGAAGCCGTTGACCCGGCCCTCGACGATCTTCGGGAGGGCGGCCTCGGGCTTGCCCTCGGCGCGGGTGGTCTCCTCGGCGACGCGGCGCTCGGACTCGACGACCTCGGCCGGGACGTCCTCGCGGGAGAGGTACTTCGGCGCGAAGGCGGCGATGTGCTGCGCGACGCCCTTGGCGATCTCCGCGTTCTCCTTGTCGAGCTCGACGAGGACACCGATCTGCGGGGGCAGGTCGGGCATGGTGCGGTGCATGTACGCGGTGACGTAGCCGCCGGAGAACTGCGCGAAGCGGTCCAGGACGATCTTCTCGCCGAGGTTGGCGTTGGCCTCGTCGACGTACGCCTGGACGGTCTTGCCGGCCTCGATCTCGGAGGCGAGCAGCGCCTCGATGTCGGCGGGGCCGGTCTTGGCGACGTGGGCGGCGAGGGCGGCGGCCACGGCCTGGAACTTCTCGCCCTTGGCGACGAAGTCCGTCTCGCACTTCAGCTCGACGATGACACCGGAGGCGTTGTCGTCGGCGATGAGGGAGACCACGGCACCGTTCTCGGCGGAACGGCCCTCGCGCTTGGCGACGCCCTTCTGGCCCTTGATGCGCAGCGCCTCGACGGCCTTGTCGACGTTGCCCTCGGCCTCGTCCAGGGCCTTCTTGCAGTCCATCATGCCGGCGCCGGTGAGCTCGCGGAGCTTCTTGACGTCAGCGGCGGTGTAGTTCGCCATGAGTCTGGCTTTCTCTCTCGAGGTCTGAAAGGTCTACGAAGATCGGGAAGTTCGGGCAGACCGGGAAGGTCTACGGGTGGACGGCGGGGGCGTGGCGCCCCCGCCGTCGTCAACCGGACCCGTGAAGGTCAGGCCGTGGTTCAGGCCTGCTCGGCCTCAGCGGCCGGAGCCTCGGCAGCCGGGGTCTCGGCAGCCGGAGCCTCGGCAGCCGGAGCCTCGGCGGCCGGGGCCTCGGCGGCGGCCTCGGCCGGCTTGGCCTCGGCGTCGTCGGCCTTCTTCTCGCCCTCGAGCAGGTCGCGCTCCCACTCGGCCAGCGGCTCGCCCGCGGCCTTCTCGCCCGGCTTGGAGTCACCGGTGGCGGCGCCGGAACGGGCGATGAGGCCCTCGGCGACGGCGTCGGCGATCACACGGGTGAGCAGGGTGACGGAGCGGATCGCGTCGTCGTTGCCCGGGATCTTGTAGTCGACCTCGTCCGGGTCGCAGTTGGTGTCGAGGATCGCGACGACCGGGATGTGGAGCTTGCGCGCCTCACCGACGGCGATGTGCTCCTTCTTGGTGTCGACGATCCAGACGGCGCTGGGCACCTTCTGCATCTCGCGGATGCCGCCGAGGGTCTTCTCCAGCTTCGCCTTCTCGCGGGAGAGGACCAGGAGCTCCTTCTTGGTGAGGCCGGAGGCGGCCACGTCCTCGAAGTCGATCTGCTCCAGCTCCTTCAGGCGCTGGAGGCGCTTGTAGACGGTGGAGAAGTTGGTGAGCATGCCGCCCAGCCAGCGCTGGTTGACGTAGGGCATGCCGACGCGGGTGGCCTGCTCGGCGATGGCCTCCTGCGCCTGCTTCTTCGTGCCGACGAACATGATGGAACCGCCGTGGGCGACGGTCTCCTTGACGAACTCGTAGGCGCGGTCGATGTACGACAGCGACTGGAGCAGGTCGATGATGTAGATGCCGTTGCGCTCGGTGAAGATGAAGCGCTTCATCTTCGGGTTCCAGCGACGGGTCTGGTGACCGAAGTGGACGCCGCTCTCCAGCAGCTCCCGCATCGTGACGACGGCCATGGCCGTATCTCCTTGGATTCTCGGTTGTGTCCTGACGCCCCGATCGCGCCGTGCCACTGAGGGACCGAGGAGCGCGGCCACGGACCGTCGACGGTCCTGTGGCGGGGCGTGCGAAGTCGACCCGGTGACCCGGATCGCCAGATGAAGTGTACGGGACCCGCGGAGCGCCGGGTGACGCAGCTGTCCACATCGGGATGGTTGTCCACAGATACGGGACGTGGCCGGCACCGGACCGCCCGGCACGGCACGGTGGTCCCATGAACTGCGCGTTCCCCCTGCTCGGGCGGGCCCTGGCGGTGCTCGCCGCGCTGCTCGCCGCCACCGCGCCGCTCTCCGCCCCGGGCGGAGCGGCCGCCGTCGCGTCCCGCCCCGCGTACGCGGGCGGGGCCTCAAGCCCGGACGCGCGGGGCGCTCCCTCCTCGCCGCCGTCCGGCGGGGCGCGGGGCGCAGGCGCCGGGCGGGACGCGGCACACGACGGTGCGGACGGGACCGCGGCGGGGTTCGAGGCGGGCGGGGCGGGCCTCCGCCGCGGCACGCACCGGGCAGCGGACGGGCCGGGGCAGGGCCGGGGCTGGCCCGTGGGCCGTCCCCGGCCGGTGGTCCTGAGGGTCTGGGACCCGCCGCCGACGCCCTACGCGGCGGGCCACCGGGGCGTCGACCTGGCCGCACCGGCCGGGAGCCCGGTGCGCGCGGCGGCGGCCGGCCGGGTCTCCTTCGCGGGCCGGGTGGCGGGGCGGGGGGTGCTCTCGATCGAAGTCACCGGTACGGGTGAGCCGCCCTTGCGTCTCACCCATGAACCGGTGCGCGCACTGGTGGCGAGGGGGGACGAGGTGGCGGCCGGGCAGACGGTCGGGGTCCTGGAGGAGGGGCGGGGGCACTGCTCGCGGAACTGCCTGCACTGGGGGCTGCTCAGAGGGGAGGAGTACCTCGATCCGCTCTCCCTGCTGCCGCCGGGGCTGCTGCGCCGCGGGCCGTCGCGGCTGCTGCCGGTGTCGGGTGTCCCGCTTCCCGGCGCGGGGCGCTCCGGCCCCGCGGCCACCGGCCCGGGGCGGCGGTGAGCCGAGCCGCACGGACGGGCGGCCGGTCCCGGGGCGCTGCGGTGTCCGGCGCCGCACGCTCCCCGGGGCGCAGGGGAGGAGCGGGGTACGGGGCCCGCCCGCCGCCGCGGCGACGGCTGGGGGGCCGGAAGGCGGGGTGCGGGCGCCACGGCCGCGGGGAGGAGGGTGCGGGCGCCACGGCCGGGAGGTGGCGTGCGGGCGCCACGGCCGGGTGAGCGGGGCTTCAGCCGCGCACGCCGTGCAGGGCCATGGCCACCGCCGCCTCGGCGATGGCGGCCGGATCCTCCGCGGCGCCGAGCTCCACGCGCCGGACGGCGGCGTCCACCACGCCCTGCAGGAGCATGGCCGTCAGCCGCGGCTCGGGGCGGCCGAGGGCGCCGAGGGCCTCGACGATCATCGCGACGAGCCCGCCGTGCGCGGCGCGGATCCTCTCGCGCGCCCCGGCGTCCAGCTCCCTCATGGAGATCGCCACGACGGCCCGGTGCCGCCGGTCGCCGACCAGCTCCAACTGGCGCCGCACATAGGCCTCGACCTTGCCCTCCGGCGTGAGGGCCCGGTCCATGGCGGCCTCCACCTCGGCCGCCCATACCGGCAGGTCCACCGCGCAGAGTTCCTCCACGACCGCGGCCCTCGAACGGAAGTACTCGTAGACGGAGGAACGCGCGAGGCCGGTGCGCTCGGCGAGCGCCGGGAAGGTCAACGCCCCGGTACCGCCTTCGGACAGCAGGGAACGGGCGGCCTCCAGCAGGGCGGCACGCTGCATCGTCCGGTGCTCGGCCACCGAGGCCGCTCGAATCCTGGGCACCCCTCCACTGTACGGACGAGCGACGGGTGGCGGGGCTCAGCGCCCCACGTCGGCCAGTTTGGCCCGGAGTTGGAGCACCGACTTGGTGTGGATCTGACTCACCCTGCTCTCGGTCACGCCCAGCACATGACCGATCTCCGCGAGTGTCAGGCCCTCGTAGTAGTAGAGCGTGACCACGGTCTTCTCCCTGTCCGGCAGGGTGTTGATCGCCCGGGCCAGGAGCCGGCGGAGCTCGCGGTCCTCGGCCACCTCCACCGGGTTGTCGGCGGCGGTGTCCTCCAGGGTGTCCATCAGGCTGAGCCCGTCGCCGCCCTCGCCGCCGACGTGCAGCATCTCTTCGAGGGCGACCACGTTGGCCAGCGACAACTGACTGAAGACCGCGTGCAGTTCCTCGACCCCGACACCCATCTCGGCCGCGACCTCCACCTCGGTGGGCGTACGCCGCAACCGGGCCTCCAGGGTGGCGTAGGCCCGCTCCACGGCCCGTGCCTTCTGGCGCACCGAGCGGGGAATCCAGTCCAGCGCACGGAGTTCGTCGATCATCGCCCCGCGGATGCGGGTGATGGCGTAGGTCTCGAACTTGATCGACCGTTCGACGTCGAACTTCTCGATGGCGTCGATCAGCCCGAAGACCCCGGAGGAGACGAAGTCCGCCTGCTCGACGTTGGACGGCAGGCCCACACTCACCCGGCCCGCCACGTACTTGACCAGCGGGGAGTAGTGCAGGATCAACTGCTCCCGCAACCGCTCGTCGCCCGTGGCCTTGTACGAGCGCCACAGCTCCTCGAGTGACGAGGGAGCGGGCGGCCGCACGCCGCCACGGGCAGCGGGTGGCGCTGCCGCGCGGTCGGACCCGGAGGTGTGCTGTGGCATGCGTTGCCTTGAGCCGTTCTGCTGTGGGGGGCGGGGAGGGGCGGACGGGGCCGGAACCCGGCGAGCGTAGCGTGACTGCGCCGTCGCGGTGGGCGAGGGCGGGCTATCGGCCCGGTGGGAGGTATCAGGCCTCGTCCACACCTTCGAATCGGGGCCGATGCGCCGCGCACCGGCCCCTCCGGCGTCTCACACGGGACTGGGAAGGCCATCGCTCTCACCTTTTCACCCGAATGCTCCAGGTCAAGCACCGCCTCGCCGGAGGTTCCCGGCTCCCGACGCGTCGTGGGCCAGCCGCCAGGCGCCCGCGGAACGCTCCGCGAAGCCCAGAGCGTGCAGCTCGTACAGCCTGCCGAGCGCCTCGTCCTCCGGGACGGCGGCGGCCCGGGCAACAGCCCGCAGGGAGGCCGCGCCCTTCCCCGGCAGAGCCTCCAGCACCCGTCTGGTCGCGGGATCCAGCAGGTCGCGGGGGAGTACGGGGCCGTAGTGCTCCGGTGCCAGCTCTCCCATGTCACCCACAAGCTCGATGACCTCCGCCGCGTCGCTGACGAGCACGGCTTCGCCGCGCAGGAGTTCGTGGACACCGGCGGACAGGCCGCTGGTCACCGGGCCGGGAACCCCCATGGTGAAGCGCCCGAGCCGCTGTGCCGCCCGCGCGGTGACCAGCGCACCGCTGCGCCGGGCGGCCTCCACCACCACGGTGCCCCGGGTCAGCGCGGCGATCACCCGGTTGCGCAGGAGGAACCGGCTCGGGGTCGGGTGCTCCCCGGGTGGCAGCTCGCCGACCACGACCCCCTGCCGGACGATCCTGCCGATCAGCTCGGTGTGGCCGCGCGGGTAGGCGGCGTCGACGCCGCAGGCCAGTACCGCGACCGTGGCTCCCCCGGCCGCGAGCGCGCCGCGGTGCGCGGCGCCGTCGACCCCGAAGGCCGCCCCGGAGACCACCACCCAGCCGCGCTCGGCCAGCCCGGCGGCCAGTGAGCCGGCGGTGTGCGCGCCGTAGGGAGTGCAGCCGCGGGCGCCGACGACGGCGACCGAGCGCAGGGCCCAGCGACGCAGATCCGGCAGGCCGCGCACCCACAGCCCGACCGGCCGGGCGTCTCCCAGGTCGTCGAGCTGGGAGGGCCACTCGTGGTCCCCGGGGACGAGGAACCGCCCGCCGAGTTCACGGATCCGTGCGAGCCGGCGCCCCGGCACGACACCGGCGGCACGGGTCCGGAGGCCGGCCGCGCGGGCGGCGGTCAGCCCGGGCAGGTCCCCCTCCCGCAGCGGCGGGGAGGGAGCCGGGGCACCCGCCCGGCGGCCGCGAGAGGACGCCGGGACCGTGCTCCGCGGCGGTCCCGTGCAGCCCCCGAGCAGCCGCTCCAGCAGCGGCACCGCTCCCAGCTCGCGCAGCCAGCGGCCCGCCAGGGGGTCGCCCGGCTCCAGGATCTCCGTCAGCGCCGACCGCGCGGCACGCTCCTCCTCCGCCTCGGGGGCCCGGGACGGCGCTCCCGGCTCCCGCGGACGGACCGCCGCGGACTCCCCCGGCGGACGGCCGCGGGCGGGTTCCCCAAGCGGGCGGATGCCGGTCGCGGTCTCCGGCGGACGGCCGCGGGCGGCGCGCTCCTCGTACGTCACGGTGCCGCCCCCGCCGTCGCCCGCGCGACCGCGGCCCGGATCCCCGCTCCGCGGGGGACCCCGGTGCGCAGCTCCAGCGCGAGGGCCACCTCCTCGGCCCCGGGTCGCTCCTGCCCGGCCAGGTCCGCCAGGGTCCAGGCGACCCGCAGCACGCGGTCGAGGCCGCGGGCCGTGAGCGTGCCGCGGTCCACATCCCGTTCGGCGGCCCCGAGGGACCCCGGTGCCAGGGGCCAGCGGGTGCGCAGCGCATGTCCCGGCACCTCGGCGTTGACCGTCCAGCCCGTGCCCTCGTAGCGGGCGGCGGCACGGGCCCGCGCGGCCGCCACACGGGCCGCCACCGCCGCGGAGGGCTCGCCCCCTCCCCCACCGGTCAGCTCCGCGCGGTGCACCGGCTCGACCGTGATCCGCAGATCGACCCGGTCCAGCAGTGGTCCGGAGAGCCGCGCCCGGTAGCGGCGCACGACCGCGGGAGGGCATTCGCAGCCGCCGCCGTGGGACCCGTGTCTGCCGCAGGGGCACGGGTTGGCGGCGAGGACCATCAGGAAACGGGCCGGCAGGCGGACCACGCCCGCGCTGCGGGCGACCACGACATGGCCCGACTCCAGGGGCTGGCGCAGCGCGTCCAGGACCTTGCCCGAGAACTCGGGTGCCTCGTCCAGGAAGAGCACCCCCCGGTGGGCCAGCGACACGGCTCCGGGCCTCGGCAGTCCGTTGCCGCCGCCCACGAGGGACTGCATGGTCGCCGAGTGGTGGGGAGCGCAGTACGGGGCGGTGCGGACCAGGGGCTCACCGGGAGGCAGGAGCCCGGCGACCGAGTGGACGGCCGTGACCTCCAGGGACTCGTGGCGGGCCAGCGGGGGCAGGATGCCCGGCAGCCGCTCGGCCAGCATGGTCTTGCCCGCCCCCGGCGGGCCCGACAGCAGCAGGTGGTGCCCGCCCGCGGCGGCCACCTCCAGCCCGGTGCGGGCGAGGAGCTGTCCGGCGACGTCGGCGAGATCGCGGCCGGGGCCCGGCCGTTCGGCCGGAAGGCCCGCTCCGGCGCCCGTCCCGGGCACCAGCAGTCCGGCCAGTGCCGGGTCCGGGCGGCCCGCCGGCCGGGGCGCCTCGTCGGGTACGGGCTCGTCGGAGAGGATCGCGATCAGCTGCCGGAGGCTGCGGACGCCCAGCACGGAGACCCCGGGCACCAGGGACGCCTCGCCCGCCGTGCGCTCCGGGACGACCACCTGGCGGTAGCCCGCCTCGGCCGCCGCGAGGACCGCGGGCAGGACACCGCGCACCGGGCGGACCGTGCCGTCCAGACCGAGTTCGCCGATGAGCACCAGATCGGCGATGCGGCTGGGGTCGACGCGCTCCGCGGCCCCGAGGACGGCGCTGGCGACGGCGAGGTCGAAGCCACTGCCCGCCTTGGGCACCGAGGCGGGGCTGAGGCCCACGGTGAGCTTGCGCTGCGGCCACTCCGCACCGGAGTTCACCACGGCCGCACGCACCCGGTCGCGGCTCTCCACCAGGCTCTTGTCCGGCAGGCCGACCAGGGCGAAGGCGGCGACGCCCGGTTCCAGGTCGGCCTGGACCTCGACCACCACTCCCTCGACGCCGACCAGGGCCACCGAGCAGGCACGGGCGAACCCCATCACGCCACCCCCTTGGCGTGCTCCAGGACGGCCGCTCCGCGGCGGGGCAGCACCACCCCCACCAGGTCGATGCGCACCCCGTCGGGCGGTGCGCCCCCGTGGCTGGCCAGCCAGCACTCGGCGAGCAGCCGGAGCCGGGCGGCCTTGCGCGGGGTCAGCGCGGCCATCGGGTGCTCGAACGCCGCCGATCTGCGGGTCTTGACCTCGCATACGACGAGCGCCCCGCCGTCGCCGGCCACGATGTCGATCTCACCGGTGCGGCCGCACCGCCAGTTCCTGGCCAGGAGCCTCATCCCCGAGCGGACCAGCAGGCGTGCCGCCAGCTCCTCGCCGTACCGTCCGAGTGCACGTGTCGCGTCCATCGCGTTCCACCTCCGGAAGCGACTGTGCGCGCACCGCACCCACCGGAGTGGATCTTGGTGGATTCCTGTGGACGCTCGTGCCCGTGTGGACAGCTCGGTCACTCTCGCGGGTGAACTGCCCGGCGCAGGAGCCGGAGGCGGCGCGGAGGCCGGGGGCGCGGGAATCCGGTGCGCAGGCCCGCTCCGGAGTGCCCGTGCGGGCGGATCAGCTGCTCGGGAGCTCCAGATCGCTCTTGTTGAGCTCCTCGATGTTCACGTCCTTGAACGTGAGGACGCGCACCTGCTTGACGAAGCGGGCGGGCCGGTACATGTCCCAGACCCACGCGTCGGCCATGGAGACCTCGAAGAACACCTCGCCCTGCACGGAGTGGACCTGCATCTCGTAGTCGTTGGTGAGGTAGAAGCGGCGCTCGGTCTCGATCACGTATTTGAACAGCCCGACGACGTCGCGGTACTCCCGGTAGAGCTTCAGCTCCATCTCGGTCTCGTACTTCTCGAGGTCCTCGGCGCTCATGGCATGTTCCCCTTCAGCCTTGCGTCTCCCTATTGTGCTCCAGCCCACCGCGCCGCTAGGCGGTTTCGGGCGCGAGGAGCACCGGGGCACTCGGAGGCCCCTCGTCGAGCAGCGTACGCAGCAGCTCGGCGAGCCTGGTCGGGTACACCGTCTCACGCGTCGCGGAAAGTTCCGCGGAGGTCCACCACCTCAGTCCGGCGACGCTCCGCCGCTCCAGTTCGGTCAGCCCGGCGGGCGCGGTGGCGGTCCGGGAGGTCCGTGCCAGGTAGTACCACTCGTCCTGGTCCCAGCGGCGTCCGTCGAACGGGAAGGAGCAGTGCCGCCGCCAGAGCACCGGGCCCAGGCGGACGTCCGTGATGCCGGTCTCCTCGGCGAGCTCGCGCAGTGCGGCCTCCGCCCGGCTCTCCTCGCCCTCCACTCCCCCACCGGGGGTGAACCACCAGTCGGTGCCGGGGTCGGAGGGCTCGAAGCCGTGGACGAGCAGGATGCGGTCCCGCGGGTCCAGCAGGACGACACGGGCGACCTTGCGCGGGGTGCGGCCGCTGCCCGGCGGGGGCGGTGTCTCAGGCGGCACCGGCGGCCTCCCCCCTCCGGCGGCGCCCCGCGGCGATCCGCTCCGCCACCGGCCCGTAGGCCGCACCGCCCGCGATCAGCAGCGTGCCCGTGACCACGGCGGCGAGCATCCACCGGATCGGTCCGGCCTGGGAGACCCCGCCCGGCAGGGCCGCGAAGGCCGCGGGGCGCTCGACGCTCCCGCCGCCCAGCGGCCAGGCGACGGCGTCGACCCGGGCGTCCACCGCCGAGCGGGGAACCGAGCCGTTGCCCTCCTGCTCCAGGTGCGAGCGGGAGTCGAGCGAGGTGCGGCGGTCGTCGCCGAGCAGGAAGAGGTTCCCCTCGGGGACACGGGCGGTGAAGTCCTGGGCCGCCGGGCCCGAGGCCCGCAGATAGGGCTCGTCGATCTCCTGCCCGTTCACCGTCAGGCGCCCGCTCTCGCCGCAGCAGGCGATCTCGTCGCCGCCCACGCCGACCACCCGCTTGATCATCGGGAGGTCTCCCCACAGGCCGTCCCGGAAGACCACGACGTCACCGCGGCGGACGTCGCCGCCGTCGATCCGCTCGGCGAGGACCCGGTCGCCGACGTTCACCGTCGGGACCATGGAGTCCGTCGGGACGGTGTAGGGCCGGTAGACCAGGGCGCCCCAGACGAATCCGCCGAGGAAGAGCAGGCACCCCGCAGCCACCGCGAGCCCGGACAGGACGCCGCCCAGGCGGCTGCTTCCGTCACCTCGTGTCCCGCCCACCAGCACCACTCCCCGGGTCGGCTCCCCGCCCCGGGGCGGGCGCCCCGGGGACTCCTCGCCCCCGGCGGCACCTTACCCGGCGGTACGTGCGAGGTCAGCCCCCTTCCGGGCCTTCCCGCCGCCTCTGCTCCGGGCGGCGGGAGGGCATCCGTCAGCGGACGGCGGGGAGGCTCCCCTCAGCGCGGCCGGCCGCCCTGCGGCGGCGCCAGAGCACCAGGGGCACCGCGCCCGCGAGGCCCAGGGCGGACGGCGCCACCACCGCGGCGGCGGACGCGGTGGAGTCGATCCCGGGCTGGTCGTAGGTGTCCGGAACCGGCAGGGTCGACAGCCGGTTCAGGGGCCAGGCCACGACGACCGCACGGCCGACGACCTCGTCGACCGGCACGAAGCCGCGGTTGACGTCCTCCATGTGGTAGCGCGAGTCCTGCGAGTTCTGGCGGTTGTCGCCCATCACCCAGATGCGGTCCTCGGGCACCTTGAACGGCCCGAAGGGCTGGTCGTCGCAGGCAGAGCTGCCCGGGTAGAGGTAGGGCTCGTCCAGCGCCTTGCCGTTGACCCTGACCGGGCCGCCCTTCTTGCACTCCACGGTGTCACCGGCCACCGCGATGGTGCGCTTGATGAGGTCCTTCTCCTCCGCCGAGGGCATCAGCCCGATGAAGCTCAGGAACTTCTGGACCACGTTCTGCTCGGGGACCGGCTCCCCGTCGAGCCAGCCGCCCGGGTCGTGGAACACGACGACCTCGCCGCGCTCGGGCTCGGAGCCGAACCACGGCGTCAGCTTGTCCACGAGGACGCGGTCCCCGCGCTGGAGCGTGTTCATCATCGAATCCGACGGGATGGAGAACGCCTGCACCAGGAAGGTCTTGATCAGGAGCGCCAGCACCAGCGCGATACCGATCAGGAGCGGCAGTTCCTTCCAGAAGGATCGCTGCTTCTTCTGATCCGTACCGTCGTCCTCCGGCGTCTCGTCGCCGCCCGCCGCGGGCGCGCCCTCCGCGTCCCCGTGCGCGCCGGGATGCCGCTCGGGCTGCTCCTCGGGATCATCGTGCCCGGACCGTGCGCCGACCGCCACGTCCCCCACATCCACTCCTCACTCCGTGCGAACCGCCTGCCCCGTACAAGGAACAGGCCCACCACTCCCATAACGAGCGGGAGTTCCGCAGGGGTCGGGAGCAGGACCATTCCGTTCAGATCCCGGGAGGACAGGGTATGCGACGGGGTGCCCGCAGCCACTGCCGCGGCGGGCTGGTCGGGCACGGCACGGAAGGTGTCCCGCTCCTCCAGCCCCCGCCAGTGCGGCAGCGGCCACACGATGTACACGGCGCGGCCCACGACCTGGTCCTCGGCGACCGTGCCCTGGCCCTCCTCCTCCAGGTGGAAGCGGGAGTCCGCCGAGTCCGAGCGGTGGTCCCCGAGGACGAAGATCCGCCCTTCGGGCACCTGGACCTCGAAGGAGATCTCCGACGGGGTGTTCCCGGGATGCAGATACGGCTCGTCCAGCGGGACGCCGTTGACGGCGACCCGTCCGTCCGCCCCGCAGCAGGTCACGGTGTCGCCGCCCACGGCGACGACCCGCTTGATCAGGTCGCGCTCGTCGTCCGAGGGCAGCAGGCCGATGAAGGTGAGGAACTGCTTGACCTGCTTGACCCCGATCGGGTCCTCCTCCGCGGGCTTCTCCTCCTGCGGGAGCCAGCCCCCGGGGTCCTTGAAGACCACCACGTCGCCCCGCTCCGGACGGGACCCGAACCAGGGGGTCAGCTTGTCGACCAGCACCCGGTCGCTGATCCGGATGGTCTGCTCCATGGAACCGGAGGGGATGACGAACGCCTGGACGAGGAAGGTCTTGAGGCCCAGCGCTATCAGCAGCGCCACGGTGATCAGGACGGGCACCTCCTTGATCGCGGACCGTCGGCGCCGCCGCTTGACCCGCTGCGCCAGCCTGCGCCGCTCGGCGCGCCCCGGCAGCTGCCGCCTCCCGTCCGTGGGGCGCGTCCCGGTGGGCAGGCGGGTGTCCGCACCGTGGCCGGCGCGCCGCCCCCGGTTACCCATGGCCACCGCCGGACCGGTCGGGTTCGGGGACGTGCCGGAAGGCGTCCGTTCCGCCGAGGGAGGTCCAGCGCCCGGCGGGCCAGCCGATCCACTCGGCCCTCCCGATCACCCGGTCGACGGGCACCATGCCGCCGCCCGGTGAACCGAGGTGGTCGCGGGAGTCCCGGGAGCTGCTGCGGTGGTCCCCCATGACCCACAGGCGCCCCTCGGGCACGACGATGTCGAAGTCGGCCTCGGACGCGGTGTCGCCGGGGTACAGGTAGCTCTCGTCGACCGCTGCACCGTTCACCTCGATCCTGCCCTGCCTGTCGCAGCAGACCACACGGTCGCCGCCGGTGCCGACGACCCGTTTGACGAAGTCGGTGTCGGCGGGTTCGGCGAGCCCGAGTGTCGCCAGCCCCTCTCGTACTACAGAACTCACGGGGTTGTCCGTCGGTTCCGGAGGGGCGAAGGAACCCGCGCCGTCGAAGACCACGACGTCGCCGCGGGCGGGGCCGGAGTCCTCGTCGTAGGCCAGCTTGTTGACCAGGATCCGGTCGCCCTCGCGCAGTGCGGGCTCCATCGAGCCGCTGGGAATCAGGAAGGGCTGGAGCACGAACCGGCTGAACAGCAGGACGACGGCCGTGCAGGCGGCCCCGGCGAGCGCAGCGGTGCGCAGCGACATCCGGGCGGAGCGGCCGGAGGGGGAACGACGCACGGAGCGCGACCCCTCCCCCGTCGGGCCCGTTGCCGGGCCGGGGGAGCGGTCGCGCTCCGTGTGCTGTGCTTCGGTGTCCATCGGGGAGGAGCCTATCCGGCCGCCTCCCGCACCGAGCGCCTGTGTGAGCCGGGGCTCACGCGCGAACGGGAGCCCGGGGCTCAGTTGTCGCGCTTCTCCTTGATCTTGGCGGCCTTGCCGCGCAGCTCGCGGAGGTAGTAGAGCTTCGCACGGCGGACGTCACCGCGGGTGACGAGCTCGATCTTCTCGAAGATCGGGCTGTGCACCGGGAAGGTGCGCTCGACGCCGACGGAGAAGGAGACCTTGCGGACCGTGAAGGTCTCGCTCACGCCCGCGCCCTGGCGGCGGATGACGACGCCCTTGAACTGCTGGATACGGGAGCGGTTGCCCTCGATGACACGGACGTGCACGTTGACGGTGTCGCCGGGGCGGAAGGCCGGGATGTCGGAGCGGAGCGAAGCCGCGTTGACGCTGTCGAGCAGGTGAGCCATGGTGGTCTGCTTCCTCGCCGATGCCACAGGTCATCGACGGAATGTCGTGAGGAGATCAGGGGTGCCGGTGGCCGGGCGGGCGTCGTTCCCCCTGTGGCAGGGGCGCCGGCCGGGCGCACAGCAGCGGCTCATTCTTCCACGGCCTCGGGCCTGCGCCAAAATCGGCCTCCGGGGGCGGGCGCCCAGCCCAGGATGGAGAGGACCTCCCGGTCCTTGCGGTCGAAGGCCGCGGCGTCGCAACGCTCGATCAGGTCGGGCCTGTTGGCGGCGGTGCGGCGCAGCGCCTCGTCCCGCCGCCACCGCGCGATCCTCCCGTGGTGGCCGCTGACCAGCACCTCGGGGATCCCGCGGCCGCGCCAGACGGGCGGCTTGGTGTAGACGGGGCCCTCCAGCAGGTCGGCCATGGCGCCGGGGGCGAAGGAGTCGTCGCGGTGGGACTCGGCGTTGCCGAGCACGCCCGGGAGCAGCCGGGCCACCGCCTCCGTGACCACGAGCACCGCGGCCTCCCCCCCGGCCAGCACGTAGTCCCCGATGGACACCTCGTACACCGGCATCCGGGTGGCGTACTCCTCCACGACGCGCCGGTCGATGCCCTCGTAGCGCGCGGGCGTGAAGAGCAGCCAGGGGCGCTGCGCGAGCTCGACGGCGAGCTTCTGCGTGAAGGGCCGGCCGCTGGGGGTGGGGACGACCAGTGCGGGGGTGCGGGCGCCCTCCTCGTAGCCCTCGGCGAGGACCGTGTCCAGGGCGTCGCCCCAGGGCCCGGTCTTCATGACCATGCCGGGGCCGCCGCCGTAGGGCGTGTCGTCCACGGTGCTGTGCCGGTCGTAGGCCCAGCGGCGCAGGTCGTGCACCCGCACGTCGAGCTGCCCGCGGGCGCGGGCCTTGCCGACGAGCGAGACGTTCAGCGGGTCGAGGTACTCGGGGAAGATCGTGACGACGTCGAGCCTCATCGGGCGGCACCGTCCGCGTCGCCGCCCGCCTGGGCACCGTCCGCGTCGCCGCCCTCCCGGGCGCCCTCCGCGTCGCCGTCCGCCCGGGCGCCCTCTCCGGCGGCGGCCTCGCGGGCCGAGGCGACGAGGGCGTCACGCTCGTCGAGGAGGCCCGGCGGCGGGTCCACGACGGCCCGCTGCTCCTCCAGGTCGATCTCGGTGACGATCTCCTCGACGAAGGGGATCATCACCTCGCTGCCGTCCGGGCGCTCGACGATGAAGAGGTCCTGCGAGGGAAGATGGCTGATCTCCGTGACACGCCCGACGGGTGTCCCGTCGGTGAGGACGACGTCGAGGTCCATCAGCTGGTGGTCGTAGTACTCGTCGGGATCCTCGGGGAGCTCCTCCGGGTCCACCTCGGCGATGAGCAGCGTGTTGCGCAGCGCCTCGGCGGCGGTGCGGTCGCCGACGCCCTCGAAGCGCAGCAGCAGGCGCCCGCTGTGGACGCGGCCCGTCGCGATCGTCAGCGGCCCGGCCGCCGGCGGGTCGGTGGCCAGGACGGCGCCGGGGCCGAGCCTGAGCTCCGGCTCGTCGGTACGCACCTCGACGGTGACCTCGCCCTTGATGCCATGGGCGCGGCCGATCCGCGCCACTACCAGCTGCACGCTTGCCCCTCTTCGTCTTCGCGGCGGTCTGCCCGGTTGCGGGTGGCCGCGGGCGGGGTCGAAAGCCCTGCCCCGGCCCCTGGAACGGCAAGGGCCGGGGCAGGGCGGAAGGCCCTCCCCCGGCCCGAGCCGGTGTTCAACTGCGGATCAGCGGACCTGGTCCACGTCGACGAGGTCGACGCGGACGCCCCGTCCGCCGATGGCGCCCACGACGGTGCGCAGGGCGCGGGCGGTGCGGCCGTTGCGGCCGATCACCTTACCGAGGTCGTCGGGGTGCACCCGGACCTCCAGCACGCGGCCGCGGCGCAGGTTGCGCCCGGCCACCTGGACGTCGTCCGGGTTGTCGACGATGCCCTTCACGAGGTGCTCGAGAGCCTCCTCGAGCATGCTCAGGCCTCGGTGGACTCGGCGGCCTCGGCCTCGTCCGCCTTCTTCTCGGCCTTCTTGGCCTTCGGCGTGATGGCCTCGCCCTTGGCGTCGTCACCCTCGAGGGTCTTGGCGAAGGCCTCGAAGGAGGCGCGCTTGTCCTCCTTGGCGGCCGGGGCCAGCAGCGGCTTCTCCGGGGCGGGGAGGCCCTTGGCCTTCTGCCAGTCGCCGGTGAGCTTCAGGATGGCGAGGACCGGCTCGGTCGGCTGGGCGCCGACGGACAGCCAGTACTGCGCACGCTCCGAGTCGACCTCGATGCGCGAGGGGTTGTACGTCGGGTGGTACAGACCGATCTCCTCGATGGCCCGGCCGTCACGGCGGGTACGGGAGTCGGCGACGACGATGCGGTAGTGGGGCTGGCGAATCTTGCCGAGACGCTTCAGCTTGATCTTGACTGCCACGGGAGTGGTGTCTCCTGGTGTTGACGTGGTTGGGCACAACGGGATGCCACGTGGGGTTGCGGTACTCGGGTGCCCGATGGACGCGTCAGCCGGAGGCGAGAGGGTTCCTGTGCGGCTGTCGAGTACAGCTAGCCATTGTGCCACACGCACGGCACCGCCCCTCACCCTCCCCGGGGCATCGCGGACCGGCCCGCGGCGGGCCGCCGCAGATGCCGCGCGGGAGCCGGTTCGCTCCGCCGCACCGGCGGTGCCGCGGCAGCCCGACGGCCCGCCCGGCGCAGGCCCGCGGGCCCGGTCACCGGCGGGGGCGGCCCCGGGGCCGCGCGGTGGACGGCCCCGGCGGCGGGATGCCCGCGGAGCCGGTCAGCCGGTGGCGCCGAGCGCCTCGGGGATGCGGAAGGGTTTGCCGCACCCGCCGCACACGATCGGCGCCTGGGCGAGGACGGACGGGACGACCCGGACGTTGCGTCCGCAGTCGCACACGGCCTTCACCCGGACGCCGCCACCGGAGGAGCCGTGGCGTGCCGCGGGGCCCCGGAACGTGCGCTTGGTGTCGGAGGCGGTGGCGGCCGTGTGCGCCTTCAGTGCGCGCTGGAGGCGCTCGATGGTCGCACGGTACCGGCGTTTCGCCTCGGGGTTGAGCGTGACCAGGGAGAAGCCGCTGCTCGGGTGCGGCTCGTCGGCGTGGTCGAGGCCCATCTCCTCGGCGATCGCGAGGAAGCGGCGGTTGTGGTAGCGGCCGGCGCGGGAGGTGTCGCGGACCCCTCTCGCGGCGGCGATGCCGTGGACTGCCTCGTGGAGCAGCCGTTCGAAGGAGAGTTCGGCGCCGCAGGCGGACGACGACTCCCCGATCAGGGACTCGGGCGCGGCAAGATCGGGCAGTTCGGGGTGGTGCCGCTGAATGTCGGCCCACGCCTGTGCCAGCTCTGCGGCGAGGACAGGTGGTGTCGTGCTCACGTCGTGACAACGAGCCGGGGGCCACTCGGGTTCCATTCCGGGGCATCCCAAATAATTTGCACGTACCCGTCAGTCGCACTCGATGCGGCCCGACCGGGGCGGGCGGCGCCGAACTGCACGGAAGCCTCACAGCTCGCAGCAAGGCGGTGCGTAAGCACCGGCGTGCGCGGCGGGGCGCGCACCGCCTCCCGGCACACCGTGCGAGCCCGCTCGGGGCGGGCCGCCGGCGGGACGGCGGGCCCGGGGCGACGGGCCCAGGGCGGAGACCGGAAGGGCCCGGGGCGGAGACCGGAGGGGCCCGCCCCGGCATCCGCGGGCCCCCGCAGCGCGCGCCCGAGGTGCCCGGAGCCGCGGGCCGGGTCAGACTGGGCGAGGAGCGGAAGGGCGGTGCCCCACAGGTGCGCCCCCGTCCGTTCCGGCGCGCCGACCCGTGCGGGGCACTCCGGTCACCGCCCGCGGTGCGGCTCTCCGGGCGGAGCGCCGCACCGCGGGCCGGTCGGGCACCGACCGGCCCGGCCGTTGCCGGCCAAGCACCGCGACGGAGGCCGTGGTCCTTCCGCGGGGGCGTCACCGCAGCCGCCCCGGCGCCGGAGGCCCGGTCGCGGGTGGTGCGGGGCCCTATGGGATCCGGCCATCCACCCGGGGCGCACACCCCGGGCGCACAAGCAGTGCCGTACGACCTCTGGACGCCGGGGCGCACGCGCAGTTCCCTGGCGTGAGGGGACCGGGCGCGGACGCACACGGGGGCGGCCCTTCGGAACACACGCGAATCTCTCGGCGGATTGGGGCGTATCGATGGCATCCACGCTCGTCCGGCACCGGCCCCGCACGGCGTCGGCGTCCTCATCACAGGCTGCTGCCGCGGCACCGGCGTGCGAACGGGCCCGGGACTGGGCCGAGATCCAGGAACGGATGCTGGTGCCGCTGTACGAGGCGGTGTACGACCGGCTCGACGTCGGAGCGGGCACCCGGCTGCTGGGGCTCGGCTGCGGCTCCGGTCTGGCCCTGTTGATCGCCGCCGGGCGGGGCGCCCGCGTCACCGGCGCCGACACCGACGGGGCGCGGCTGGCGCTGGCGCGCGAACGGCTGGAGGCCGGGGGCCCGGGGCCCGGCGGCGCCCGGCTGGTCACGGGCGGCCCGCAGGAGGCCCGCGAGGGCTGGCAGGCCCCGTACACCCTGGTCACGGCCTTCCAGCCGATGGGCGGTGCACCCGGGGACGCCGACGCGCTGGCCGCCGCGGTGCACGGTGCCGTGCCGCTCTGCGAGCGCGGCGCCTCGGTGGTGCTCACCGGGTGGGGGCCGCCGGAGCGGTGCGCCACCTCCGGGGTGCTGCGCACCGCGGGGGCCGCGGTGCGGCCGCAGGGGGCGGCCCTCCCGGGGCCCGGGCCCGCGCGGGACTCCCTGGAGGACGTGGCGGCCCGGGCAGGGCTGCGGCCGGACGGGTCGGGCCGGGTGGCCTGCCCCTTCGGCTACGCGGACACCGACAGTGCGGTGCGCGGCCTGCTGTCGACGGGGGCGTGCGACGCGGCGCTGCGCGCGAGCGACCGGGACCGGGTGGCGAAGGAGCTCGCGGAGGCGCTCCACCCCTACCGGCGGCCCGACGGCACGGTCTGGATGCCGAACGTGTTCCGGTACCTGATCGCCAGGACGCCCTGAGCGGACCGCCCCGCCCGGGCGGGGCGAGGCCGGGGCGCGCGGTGCGGGGGTGCACCCTCCCCGGACCACCGCGCGCCCGCCCCGGGCGGCGGCCTTTCAGCCCATGAACTTCTTGAACTCGTCCGGCAGTTCGAAGTCCTTGCCCGGCTCACCGGCGGGCAGCCCGAAGGCGCCCCCCTGCTGCGCCTGCTCGCGGCGGGCCGCGGCGGCCGCCTCGTCGGCCTTGCGCTTCATGGGGTTGCCGCTCTTGCGCTTGCCCTTGGCCTGCTTCTGCTGCTTCTTCTGACGCCCCGGTCCACCGCCCATGCCGGGCATCCCTGGCATGCCGGGCATGCCGCCGCCCTGCGCCATCCGGGACATCATCTTGCGCGCCTCGAAGAACCGCTCCACCAGGTTCTTCACGGCGCTGACGTCGACACCGGAACCGCGGGCGATGCGGGCGCGCCGCGAGCCGTTGATGACCGTCGGGTCCTGGCGCTCGCCCGGGGTCATCGACTTGATGATCGCGGCGGTGCGGTCCACGTCGCGCTCGTCGATGTTGTTGATCTGGTCCTTCATCTGCGCCATGCCGGGCAGCATGCCGAGGAGCTTGCTGATGGAGCCCATCTTGCGGACCTGCTCCATCTGGGCCAGGAAGTCGTCGAGCGTGAACTCCTTGCCCTTGCTGCTCGCCAGCTTGGAGGCCATCTTGGCGGCCTCTTCCTGGCTGAAGGTCTGCTCGGCCTTCTCGATCAGCGAGAGCATGTCGCCCATGCCGAGGATGCGGGAGGCCATGCGGTCCGGGTGGAACGCGTCGAACTCGTCCAGCTTCTCGCCGTTGGAGGCGAACATGATCTGCTTGCCGGTGACGTGCGCGATCGACAGCGCGGCACCGCCGCGGGCGTCTCCGTCGAGCTTGGAGAGCACCACGCCGTCGAAGCCGACGCCGTCGCGGAAGGCCTCCGCGGTGTTCACCGCGTCCTGGCCGATCATCGCGTCGACGACGAAGAGGACCTCGTCGGGGTTGACCGCGTCGCGGATGTCCGCGGCCTGCTCCATCAGCTCCTGGTCGATGCCGAGGCGGCCGGCCGTGTCGACGACGACCACGTCGTACTGCTTGGTCCGCGCGTACTCGACGGAGTCCTTGGCCACCTGGACCGGGTCGCCGACGCCGTTGCCCGGCTGGGGGGCGTAGACCCCGACGCCCGCCCGCTCGGCGACCACCGAGAGCTGGTTGACGGCGTTGGGGCGCTGCAGGTCGCAGGCCACCAGCAGGGGCGAGTGGCCCTGCGCCTTGAGCCAGAGGCCGAGCTTGCCCGCGAGGGTCGTCTTGCCCGCGCCCTGGAGGCCCGCGAGCATGATCACGGTCGGCGCGGTCTTCGCGAACCGCAGCCGCCTGGTCTCGCCGCCGAGGATGCCGACGAGCTCCTCGTTGACGATCTTGACGACCTGCTGGGCGGGGTTCAGCGCCTTGGAGACCTCCGCGCCCTGGGCCCGGGTCTTGACCTGCTTGATGAACTCCCGGACCACCGGGAGCGCCACGTCCGCCTCCAGCAGCGCGATACGGATCTCCCGTGCCGTGGCGTCGATGTCGGCCTCGCTGAGGCGGCCCTTGCCCCGGAGGTTCTTGAAGGTCGCTGCAAGGCGGTCGGAGAGGGTGTCGAACACGGCGGTCGCGGGTCCTCGGGTGTAGGCGGCGGGCGGACAATCGCCCCCCAGGGTATCCGGACACCGCGGATGGGGAGCAGCCCCGCGGGTGCGGTGGGCACGGGGCGCCCGGGAGCGGGGCCGGCGCCCCCGCAGGGCCGCCGTCCGCTCCCGGCCTCCCGGGTGCCCCGGGCACGCGCCGCCGACGCTAGCGCAGCGCGCTCCCCAGTGCGTCCGCCAGGTCCCTGGCCCGGCCGGGCTCCAGCGGGGCGCCGTCGGTGCCGGTGACGTAGAAGGCGTCCACGGCGTTGGCGCCGAGGGTCGAGACATGGGCGCTGCGCACCCGTACACCCGCGCCCTCCAGCGCGCACCCGATGCGGTGGAGCAGCCCCGGGGCGTCCTGGGCGCGGACCTCGATGACGGTGGCGCGGAGCGACCCGGCCGGGGCCACCCTCACCCGCGGCGGCGGGGCGGTGATCCCGCGCCGCCGCGGATAGGCGGCCTCCCGTTCGGCGAGCCGCGCGCGGATGTCCAGGCTGCCGTCGAGGACGCGGACGAGGTCCGTCCTGAGCCGGGCGGCCTGCGGCAGGGAGCCGTACTCGGCGGCCACGCGCCAGTCGAGCACCAGGGCCGCACCCTCGCCGCCGGTGACGCCCGGCAGGCGGACGGAGCGGAGTTCGGCGGCGCGCACGGTCAGCCGGTGGAGGGCGAGCACGCCCGCCACGGCGGGGAGGACCCCGGGCCGGTCGGGCAGGGCGATGAGCAGTTCCACGCCGACCGGCTCGGGCTCGGCCCCCTCCGGCGCCTCCGCGGGCTGGGTGCGCAGGGCCAGTACGGGCTCGCCGGTGCGCAGCGCCTCGACGGCCAGCCGCTCCTGCTCGGCGCTGGGCTCGGCCTCCTCGGGTTCCCCGGCCGAGGCCCCGGCGAGCACGGCGGCGGCGCGCCGGGCCAGGTCGGCGACGAGGGAGCCGCGCCAGGAGGACCAGGCGGCGGGTCCGGTGGCCAGGGCGTCCGCCTCGGTGAGGGCGTGCAGCAGTTCCAGGGTGCCCACGGAGCCGACGGCCTTGGCGACGGCCTCCACGGTGGCCGGGTCGTCCAGGTCCCGGCGGGTCGCGGTCTCCACCAGCAGCAGGTGGTGGCGGACGAGTACGGCGAGGACCTCGGCGTCCTCGCGGTCGAAGCCGATCCGCGCGGCGATGTCCCGGGCGATCGTCTCCCCGACCCGGGAGTGGTCCCCGGGCCAGCCCTTGCCGATGTCGTGGAGCAGCGCCGCGACCAGGAGCAGGTCGGGGCGGCCGACGTGGCGGGTGAGCGCGGCGGCCCTGACGGCCGTCTCCACCAGGTGGCGGTCCACGGTCCAGGTGTGCACCGCGTTGCGCTGGGGGCGGCAGCGCACCCGCTCCCAGTCGGGCACGAAGCGGGTGATCAGGTCCTCGGCCTCCAGCGCCTCCCACACCGGCACGGTGCTCTCGCCCGCGCCGAGCAGGGTGACCAGTTCCTCGCGGGCCTCGGCGGGCCAGGGGGTGGGCAGGCGGGCGGCGGAGGCGGCGAGGCGGCGGACGGCGTGCCGGGACAGCGGGAGCCCGGACTGGGCGGCCGCCGCGGCGGCGCGCAGCGGCAGCACGGCGTCGCGGTCGGGGCGCGCGGCCAGGGCGAGCACGACCTCGCCGTCCTGTTCGACGACGCCTTCGGCGAGCGGGGTGCGCTCGGGGCGCCGGGCGCGGGCGCCGGAGAGCATGGCGCGCAGCCGGGGGCGGGCCGCTCGGGAGCGCAGGACCCGGTGGACCTCGCGCCAGGTGACGTCCTGGGCGTAGGAGACGGTGCGGGCGGCCTCGTAGACGGTGCGCAGCAGCGCGTCGGCGTCGAGGAGGCCGAGTTCTTCGGCGACCTGGTCCTGGTCCTGGAGGCTGAGCCGGTCGGTGGCGCGTCCGGTCGTCCGGTGCAGGGCGTCGCGGACGTCGAGGAGGACGCCGCGTGCCTCGGCGAGCCCCTCGCGGGGGGCGTCGGCCACCCAGGAGGAGGCGACGGCGCGGAGGGCGGTGAGGTCCCTCAGACCGCCGCGGGCCTCCTTGAGGTCGCCTTCGAGGAGGTACTGGAGCTCGCCCTGCCGCTCGGCGCGCTCGCGGCACAGGGCGTCCAGTTCGGGCAGGCGGCGGGGGGCCTGGTTGCGCCAGTCGGCGAGCACGGCGGTGCGCAGCGCGGAGACGGGGGCCGGGTCTCCGGCGACCGGCCGGGCGTCGAGCAGCCCCAGCTGGACCTTGAGGTCCTCGGCGGCGGTGGCGCGGGCCTCGGCCGGGGTGCGCACGGAGTGGTCGAGGGCGAGCCCGAGGTCCCACACCGGGTACCAGATCCGGTCGGCGAGCGCGGCGACGGCTGCGGCGTCCGCCCTGCCGTCGTGGAGGAGGAGCAGGTCGAGGTCGCTGCGGGGGGAGAGTTCGGCGCGCCCGTAGCCGCCGACGGCGACGAGGGCCGCGCCGCGGACCCCGGTCCCGGCCGCGGCGGCGGTGAAGAGGGCGGCGAGCCAGTCGTCGGTGAGGGCGGCGAGCGCGGAGCGGCGAGCGGCCCCGGAGGGCGCCGTGCCGTTGAGGAGGCGCAGGCGGGCCGCCGCGTAGCCGCCGGGTGCGTCCTCGGCGGCGTCGGTCGGGTGGGGGCTCGTCACGGCTGCGCTCCTTCGTCTGGTGTCGTGCGGGCGGCTCGGGCGCCCCGCGGCCCGCCGGGGGGCGGGTCCCCGGACGGGTCCGGGGCGGCGCGGTCACCGGTGTGACCGCGCCGCCCCGTGCGGGCCGTCCTACAGGGCGTCCGGGCCCCGCTCGCCGGTGCGGACGCGCACCGCGGTGTCGACGGGGACGCTCCAGACCTTGCCGTCACCGATCTTGCCGGTCCGGGCCGCCTTGACGATCACCTCGACGAGCTGCTCGGCGTCCTCGTCCTCGACCAGGACCTCGATGCGGATCTTGGGGACGAGGTCGACGGTGTACTCGGCGCCGCGGTAGACCTCGGTGTGGCCGCGCTGGCGGCCGTAGCCGCTGGCCTCCGTGACGGTCAGGCCGTGGACTCCGAAGGCCTGGAGGGCTTCCTTGATCTCGTCGAGCCGGTGGGGCTTGACGACTGCGGTGATGAGCTTCATGCGTCCACCTTCTTCGATTCTGCTGCGGCGACGGCGGTCTCCGCGGGAGCGGGCACGGCCTTGCGGGAGGAGGCGCCGCCGCCCGCACCGCTGAAGTCGTAGGCCGTCTCGGCGTGCTCGACCTGGTCGATGCCGGAGATCTCGTCGTCCTCGTCGACCCGCATCCCCATCGTCTTGTGGATCACGAGGGCGAGGAGGCCGGAGACGACCAGGGAGTAGGCCAGGACCGCGACCACGCCGACGGCCTGCTTCGTGAGCTGGTCGATGCCGCCGCCGTAGAAGAGGCCCTTGGCGTCGGACTGCACGCCGCCGGTGGCGAAGAACCCGACGAGCAGGGAGCCGATGACACCGCCGACGAGGTGGACGCCGACGACGTCGAGGGAGTCGTCGTAGCCGAACCTGTACTTCAGCCCGACGGCCATGGCGCAGACCAGGCCCGCGATCGCGCCGACGGCGATGGCGCCGAGCGGGGAGACCGAGCCGCCTGCAGGGGTGATGGCGACCAGGCCGGCGACGGCGCCGGAGGCGGCGCCGAGGGTGGTGAAGGCCCCGTGGCGGATCTTCTCGTAGATCAGCCAGGCGAGGACTGCGGCGCCCGTGGCGACCTGGGTGTTCACGAACATCACGGCGCCGACGCCGTCGTCGTTGCCGAGCCAGGAGCCCGCGTTGAAGCCGAACCAGCCGAACCACAGCAGGGCCGCGCCGAGCATGACCAGGGGCAGGCTGTGGGGGCGCATCGGGTCCTTCTTGAAGCCGATGCGCTTGCCGATGACGAGGATGACGCCCAGGGCGGCCGCACCGGCGTTGATGTGCACCGCGGTACCGCCGGCGAAGTCGATGACGCCCATCTCGAAGAGCCAGCCGCCGGAGCCCCAGACCCAGTGGGCGACGGGGAAGTAGACGACGGTGACCCACAGGGCGATGAACAGGGCCCAGGCGGTGAACTTGACCCGGTCGGCGAGGGCGCCGCTGATCAGCGCGGGGGTGATGATCGCGAACATCAGCTGGAAGACGGCGAAGACGAACACCGGGATGGTGGTCGGGTCCCACAGCTCGTTGACGCCGATGCCGCTCAGCCCGACGTAGTCGGCGCTCCAGCCGACGACGGAGCCGATGTCGGTGCCGAAGGCCATGCTGAAGCCGTAGAGCACCCACAGGATGGTGACGATCCCGAGGCTGATGAAGCTCATCATCAGCATGTTCAGGGTGGACTTGACGCGGACCATGCCTCCGTAGAAGAAGGCGAGACCCGGCGTCATGAGCATCACCAGGGCGGAACAGATGAGCATGAACCCTGTGTTGGCGGCAGACAGCTCGGGGGCGTCTGCGGCAAGGGTCGAGATGCCTGGGGGCATCGGCGTCTCCTCGTCGTCGTGCGGCCGCGTGCGGGGCGGAGCCTCGGCGGACTGCGGGCGGTGCCTTGCGGGGGCGGGCCGGCTGCCCCCTTTGCGCCATGAGGTTGGCGCAGCGCGGTTTCCGCAAGGGCCACCCGATGTTTCACCGCAGTGACGAAGAGGTCCGGCGTGTTACACCGCCATGAACAGGCTGATCGTCCGGGGGCGGCGGACGTACCATCTGCCCACGTCACGGTCCGGCCGCGGCACCCGCCCGGATGACTTGGCACGGGGGGAGCCGAGTCGGATGGTTCGGGGCGGATACCGCGGCCGGGGTGTGCTGCCCCGCGGTCCCGGCCGCCGGTGGGCCGGTGCGGGGCTGTCGGGGGGGTGTCAGACGGCCTCCGCCGTCTCGGGGAGCTGGGCGGTCAGCCGCTCGGTGAACCGGACGACGTCGGCCACGTCGGCGTAGTCCCGGGCCGCGGTGTCCACGGTCTTGCGCAGCCGGGTGTTCACCCGCTCGGAGCGGACCTTCCGGGCGACGCCGAGGGCCCGGTCGGCCAGCGAGGTGGCCTGCTCCGGCTCCCGCTTGAGCAGGTGCACGGTGGCCATGCCGACGAGGTTGAGTGCGTACGACCGCTGGTGCTCGGCGTCGCGGCTGAAAAGCTCCACCGCGCGCTCCATGATCGGCTCCGCGAGGGAGGCGTAGGTGGGGCTGCGACCGGCGACATAGGCGAGGTCGCGGTAGGAGTGGGCGTTCTCGCCGTTGAGCTCGGCCTCGGAGAAGAAGCGGATCCAGTCCGGCTCGGGCTCGCCGTCGAGCCCTGCGTCCGCGAAGGTGTCCTCGGCCATGCGGACGGCCCGCTTGCACTTGCTGGGCTGGCCCATGTTGGCGTAGGCCCGGGCCTCCATCGCATACAGCATGGCCTGGGTGCGGGAGGTGGCACAGTCGCGGCTGCCGTACTGGGCGAGGTGGATGAGCTCCAGGGCGTCGTCGGGCCTGCCGAGGTGGATCATCTGGCGGCTCATCGAGGACAGGATGTAGGAGCCGAGCGGCTTGTCCCCGGCCTCCTTGGCCGCGTGCAGGGCGAGCACGAAGTACTTCTGCGCGGTGGGCTGGAGCCCGACGTCGTAGCTCATCCACCCGGCGAGCTCGGCCAGTTCGGCGGCGCAGCGGAACAGGCGGCGCTCGGTCGCGGCGGGCTGCGGCTCCTGGAGCAGGTCGGTGACCTCGTGGAGCTGGCCGACGACGGCCTTGCGGCGCAGGCCCCCTCCGCACTGGGCGTCCCACTGGCGGAACATGGCGGTGGTGGACTCCAGCAGGTCCAGCTCGGGGCCGGACAGCCGGGGGCGCCGCGCGGAGGCGCTCTCCGGGGTGCGCGGCTGGTCACCGCCGGGGGTGGGTACCAGCCAGCGCTGCATCGGCTCGACCAGCGCGGGGCCGGCGGCGAGGGTGAGGGAGGTGCCGAGGAAGCCGCGGCGGGCGAGCATCAGGTCGCTGCGGGAGAACTCGCTGAGCAGGGTGACCGTCTGGGGTCCGGCCCACGGCAGGTCGACGCCGGAGACGGACGGCGCCTGGTGCGCGGCGCGCAGGCCGAGGTCCTCGATGGCGACGACACTGCCGAAGCGCTCGGAGAACAGCTCCGAGAGGATGCGGGGGATCGGCTCGCGGGGCTGCTCGCCGTCGAGCCAGCGCCGGACCCGGGAGGTGTCCGTGCTGATGTGGTGCGCGCCCAACTGGCGCGCCCTGCGGTTCACCTGGCGCGCCAGCTCGCCCTTCGACCAGCCGCTGCGCAGGAACCACGAGTTCAGCTTCTCGTTGGGGCGCTTGCCGGTGCCGCTCGTACCGTCTGCCCCGCTGCCGCTCACAGGAATGCCCCCATCCGTCCGACTTCGCCACCCGAACCCCTACCAGAATGCCGCGCGCTGCGGCACCCGGTCTCCCGCTTGCACCGTGCGGAACAGCCCGCCGGGTTGCCTGCGGCATACCCGGAACCGAACTGCAATTGCAGGCTCGCATACCGAAAGTAATCCTACGATCACGTGCGCAGCGAGTGGGATTGCAGAAACGCCACCATTCGCCACCCCTCCGAGTGAACCCATCCCGAGCCAGGCGCGATTGACTTGACACAGCACGATCCAGGGTTGTTGCACGGTTGCAGCCGCGGGCGCGTGTCGCCCGACGCACTCCCCCGGACACCATCGCGCGCCACCCGTACGGGTCGATCGGACACACAGCGTCACCATGGCGCTCCAGGTCGTAACCACCGGCGCGCTCGACCCGTTGGAGGGGGCATGGGCTTCACGATCGGCGGCACCCGGGGGATCGGACTGATCCGGCCCGGCACCAGACGCCGCGGGCGCACGACGGAGGCCACCGCGGTGGCCGAGTACACGGGACTGTGGGGCTGGGCCGTGGTCCCCGGGGCACGGGCGGTGGCCGGGCGCTGCTCCTGCGGCTCCCCCGGCTGCGAGCGGCCGGGCGCGCATCCGCTGGACTTCGCCCGGGAGGTGCCCCCCGGGGCGACCCTGGCCGAGGCGGGCGGGGCGTGGGCACAGGTGCCCGGCGCCGCGCTGATGCTGCCGGTGGGCCGCGCCTTCGACGTCCTGGAGGTGGCGGCGGCGGTCGGCCGGCGGGCCCTGGTGCGGATGGAGCGGATGGGGCTGCCCCTCGGCCCCGTGGCCCTGACCCCGGAGGGGCGCTGCCAGTTCCTCGTGGCGCCGGGCGCCGCGGTCTCGCTGCCCGGACTGCTGTACCGGATGGGCTGGGACGACGCCGACCTGGACCTGCACTGCCTGGGGCCGGGCGACCACATCACCGCGCCGCCCTCGGACCGGGGCGGGCGCGGTCCGGTCAGCTGGCTGCGCGCCCCGGAGCCCGACACCGCGACCGCCCCTCCGGAGGCCCGGCTGCTCCTCGGGACGCTGGCCTACATCTGCCACCGCTCCCGGGCGTGCTGACGCGGCCCTCGTCTCCCCCGGAAGCGGGGGCGGGGGGCCCCCCCCCCCGGGGGGGGGGGGGGGGGGGGGGGGGGGGGGGGGGGGGGGGGGGGGGCCCCCCGCGCGGGGC